>CALWDM010000003.1 GCA_944376695.1 uncultured Mediterraneibacter sp.
GCTCCCTGTAACTTATCCACCATATCAGTTCATTATAAAAATCTTAGATTTTTGTCTTGACAACTGAGCCACTATACATAGGCAGTTTTTACGTTTTTAGATATGTATCCATTTCTGCGGTTATCAGTATCCTTATGACCGTGATCGTTCGCTTCATAGCCGAGGTGGGAATCCATTTCTCCCTGAAGCATTGCTTCAAACATGGGACCAAAGATATCCTTGATAGCTTCCTGCATATCCTCTTTGGTCTGCGGCTGATACTGTTCTAAAATTGCCTGAGCAATAGCTGCTCCTTTCGTGTTGCGTTTCTTTCTTGGTGCCATAAGTGCTGTACTCATCCTTTACATTTCCTTTCAATTAATGTATCGCATTTTTGCATAAAAATAAAGTGCGTAAGTTTTGTTACCGGTAACTTACACACTTTATTTTACACTCTCCTTAATCGTGGCAGTTTCTTTGTTGAGATATTATACACTTTTTTGCAACACGCATTTAAACCAATTTTTGTTATATTCGACAATTTGCATTTTACCTTGTCCAACCATTCTTTTAAAAAAGGCTATATATGAATAATCGTCAAAACAAGCACCATATTTATTAGACAATCTCCTGATTGTTAAAGATACATTAAATTGTTCATTTCCTATTGAGTTATATAATAATAAATCTAAAAACGTATTATTTATACTTATAATTTCTCCATTTATATACAATCGAGTTTCATTTTCATCATTTTGTATAGCTTTCCAACTATTAGCTAATTTTTCTCTATCTGAATAAGTTAATTCTTTTTCGTATGCTAAATTTGCTTGTATTTCATTGGTTGACAATTCGCTCCACGAACATATCAGCTTTTCCTTTACATAAATCGGCAAATTTACTACTAATAGTTTGCCATTATATTTTTTCAATATATCACAAATAAAATATAATCCACAGATTGAATATGCTTGTGGAGAACACCAAATTCTAATTTCCTTAATTTTTTTTACATTGCATTTTATATTTTGCAAGTTGGTAACATAATCTCGATACTGATAGTGAATAAAATATATACTCTCAATATATTTTTCCCTTATTGTACTTTCTAAATCATATTTTAGATTCCCTTTGTCTAAGTTTAAATCCAAGCAAATAATATTTTCTATTCCATTTACCTGTTTTATAGCGATTTTCTCAAACTCTTTAAACACGATATTTAACATAATTGATTCTCTCTTTCTTGTGTAATTAAATACATCATAATATTTTTTTCCAATTTCTTCAATATATGCTTGATAAAAAATTTCAGATACTCGTTATTGTAAATTTGCTTCTTTCTTTGCTATAAAACTATCCCCTATCTCAGATTAAGTTTTTTAATAACCTCATATATAGCATTATACATGAAAAAAATAGCGTAGACAATGTTTTCATTATCCACGCCATTTCCCATTTTACCTTGAAATATTTACTCCATTTTCTTTCGCCTTTTACTCCAAATTTACTCCATTTTAAAAATCTGTTATGATATTTTGCGGTATTTTATGATACCTTTTCTTTGAAGAAAAATATCTGTAAACCTTGATTTTAAGCGAACTTTTCAACATTTCCAAGCACTTTATTTAATTATGAGATTCCCTCTCAAACTATTTCATTACGATATTTATAATCTTCTTCGGTACATAGATCTCCTTGATCACATTTCCCGTCAGCTTGCCTGCGACCGCTTCTTTTCCTGCCGCGATGGCTTCTTCTTTGGACGCCTCTGCCGGAATGCTCACAACTGCTTTTGTCTTGCCATTAATCTGCACCGGGATCTGGATCTCGTCATCCTTCATGGCGTCCTCGTCACAGGTCGGCCATCCCGCCTTGAACACGGTCTCTGTGTGTCCCAGCTGTTCCCACATTTCCTCTGCAAAATGCGGCGCGAACGGGGAGATCAGCACTGCGATCGTCTCCAGGGTCTCTTTGTCAATGCCGCCCTCTTTCTTTGCCAGCTCGATGAATTTATTATTGTACTCCATGAATCCGGAGATAACCGTATTCAGGCTGAAGCTCTCCAGACGTGTCGTGATGTCGTACACCATTCTGTGGCGGAGCTTGATCATTTCTTTTGTCGCCTTGATATCCTGCTCCCTACTGTCCATGAGCAGTGTCCAGAGGCGCTTCAAGAAACGGTTTACTCCGTCGATCCCTCTGTCGTCCCACTCCGCGTCCAGCTCCGGCGGTCCCACGAAGAGCTCGTACATCCTCAGGGAGTCGCAACCGTAGTCGCGCACAAGGTCGTCCGGGGAAACAACGTTTCCTTTGGACTTACTCATCTTGATGCCGTTCTTTCCTGTGATCATTCCCTGGTTGAACAGTTTGTGGAACGGCTCGTCAAAGTCGATCACGCCGATGTCGCACAGGAATTTTGTATAAAATCTGGAGTACAGCAGATGAAGCACTGCGTGCTCAACGCCGCCGATGTACATATCCACCGGGAGCATCTCGTCCTCCTTCTCGCGGGATACCAGTTCCTTGTCATTGTGGTTGTCCACATAGCGCAGGAAATACCAGGAAGAGCCAGCCCACTGCGGCATGGTGTTTGTCTCTCTCTTCGCAGGCTTTCCGCATACCGGGCACTTGCAGTTTACCCACTCATCGATCGCTGCCAGCGGAGACTCTCCTGTCCCGGTCGGTTCATAAGACTTTACCTCCGGCAGGCGCAGCGGAAGCTCCTCTTCCGGCACGGGCACAGCGCCGCAGTCCGGGCAGTGTACGATCGGGATCGGCTCCCCCCAGTAGCGCTGACGGGAGAATACCCAGTCGCGGAGCTTGTAGTTCACAGTCGCGCGGCCGATGCCTCTCTCCTCGATGATGTGGGGAGCTTCTTTTTTGAGGACAGCGGATTCCATCCCGTTCCACTCGCCGGAATTGATCATGGTTCCTGCTGCCTCTGTGTATGCTTCAGTCATATTCTCGATCTCTTTGCCGTCCTTTGCGATGACCTGGATGATGGGGATATCGAACTTCTTCGCAAACTCAAAGTCGCGGTCATCATGAGCCGGCACGCACATGATGGCTCCTGTACCATAGTCTGCGAGCACGTAGTCAGAAAGCCAGATCGGTGTCTTCGCGCCGTTCAGCGGGTTGATCGCATAGCTTCCCGTGAATACACCGGTCTTCTCCTTGTCCTGCATACGGTCTACGTTTGACTTCATGGAAGCCTCGTAAATGTATTTTTCTACCGCGTCTTTTGTCTCCGGAGCAGCAAGAGATTTCGCCAGCTCATGCTCAGGCGCCAGTACCATGAAAGTCGCGCCGTAAAGCGTATCCGGTCTTGTCGTGTAGACTGTGATCTTCTCATCTCTTCCCTCTACCGGGAAATCCACCTCTGCGCCGTAGGATTTGCCGATCCAGTCTGTCTGCATCTTCTTAACCTTCTCCGGCCAGTCCAGCTTATCCAGATCATTTAGCAGACGGTCCGCATATTTCGTGATGCGCAGCATCCACTGGCGCAGGTTCTTCTTTGTCACCTCTGCGCCGCAGCGCTCGCATTTGCCGTTTACGACTTCCTCGTTCGCAAGGCCTGTCTTACAGGACGGGCACCAGTTGATGGGGAATTCCTTCTCATAGGCAAGGCCTGCCTTGAACATTTTCACGAAGATCCACTGCGTCCATTTGTAGAAATTCGGATCCGTGGTATTTACTTCCATATCCCAGTCATAGAGCGCCGCGATATCATTGATCTGCTTCTTGATATTGGCAACATTTTCCGCTGTGGACTTCGCCGGATGCACGCCCATCCTGATAGCATAGTTCTCAGCCGGGAGTCCGAAAGCATCCCATCCCATCGGATGGATGATATAGTATCCCTGCTGGAGTTTGTAGCGGCTCCATACGTCAGAGATCACATACCCTCTCCAGTGTCCGACATGAAGTCCGTTTCCTGACGGATACGGGAACATGTCCAGGCAGTAATATTTCTGCTTCTTGTTTCCATTGTCATCCAGACGCGGATTGACCGGGGTTTCCTCCCATCTCCCGCGCCATTTCTTCTCGATCGCTTTGTGGTTGTACACAATCTTTGTGCCCATGTGATGATTCCTCTCTTTCTCTGATCTTGCCCTGTGCCTGCCGCAGCCTCCGGATCGGACGGGGAATTTGCCGTCCGGCCAATACTTCAATCATTCCCCGGTATCCGGGCGACGCACATAAAGAAAAGCCTCTCCTTCTTAGTAAACTAAGAGACGAAAAGGCTTCATTTCCGTGGTACCACTCTTCTTCACCTGTCCGGGACAGATGCACTCATTGATCCTGTAACGGGGATTCCCGCTCTCATCTACTCATACCCTCCGCCCTTCTTTCAAATACAAAGCACGGACTTCTTTTCAACAAGAGAACTCAAAGGCCAGTTCAGAACTTACGCTGCTGCCTCGCACCACCCGGCAGCTCTCTTAAAACGATACGCTCCTACTCTTCCTCTTCTAAGTCTTTGTTACAATACTCATTCATTATAGGTAGAATGTTAAAATAAGTCAAGATTTTTTTCACTGATCCGATCCATAGGAGTTTAATCGTTGGATAACAAGTCAGCCCATTGGTGCATTAACTCCATTGCCTGGGCAGAATCCCTCTCTTTATAAGCAATATGGAGATCATATAAAATATATCCGTCAACAATGTAACCATCCAAACACAAATAATCACTCTCCCTGGCAGGTGTGTTTATGATATGACATTGCTTATTGCTGTTAGTGGTGTAGTACGATTCCTCATATTCTGCGCCTGCTGGGTCACGGACTCCGCAGATAAGTTCTTCGTCATAATTTTCAGTATAAATCTGCGAAAAGAACTGTACTCTCATATCATTGATAACATAAGCCGTTTCGAGATTCAGGGATAAGATTTGTCCCTTTTCATTTCCCATAATGCTTAATGTAGTCTTTTGCTCCTCAAAATCCCAGTCTATTGGCTTTAACTGGTCAAAGCCAATATATTCACAGGCTTTATCCCGTGTTGAAAAAGCAGTCTGCCGCTCGCCGGGATACCAGCTGTCGTATACATTATGATTTTCAAACTGCTGTTCTATGACATTGCCAGCCTCAAGAACATCTTTTGACAAGCCTTCTGCTGGTACTTTCTTAATTGTAACATCCAAATCATAGCCTGATTCTGTATGTGATGTAAAAAACTCAATAATCTGTGTGCCAAACGCATTGGCAACTGCCGCCCCCATCAAGAGTATCGCCAAAATAGCAGCTGCTAACGCAACGGATACGCGACGGAGACGGTGAGGACGCCTTGCGCTTGTATTGTAAGAAAGTGCTTCTTCAATATATTTAGTGTCAAGCTCACTCATGGCATCAGAAAACTTTTTCGCGTTCATATAAACACCCCTGTTTCAATCAAATATTGCTTCATCTTCTCGCGGATACGGGTCAGCCGGACGGAGATGTTCTTCTCCGAAAGCCCTGTAAACCCGGCTATGTCCTTATAGCTGTCGGCAAACCAGTAACGGCGCATGAAGATTACCCGGTTTTCGAGGGGCAGCGTTTCCAAAAATCCCTCAATGATGCGGGCCAGCTCTCTGGCTTCGATCTCATCTTCCACGGTTTTCCGGTCAGCGATACAGCCCTCGATTTCCTCTAAGGCAATCTTATAATGTCCGCTTCGTTTGGCCGCTTCCTTCCTCCAATAGATTTTGAGCGAAATGTTCCGCACGATTTTCACAATGTAGGCTAACAGCGGGTTAGGGCGTACCGGGGGTATGGCGTTCCATGCGCCTAAGTAAGCATCGTTGACACATTCCTCCGCATCCTGCCTGTTGTTCACGATGTTATACGAGAGATTGTGACAGATTTTTCCGTATTTCATGTCCAGCTCCCGTATGCCTTGTTCTGACCGTTCAAAGAACATGTCTATAATTTTTCATCATCTGTCATCTCACCGCCTCCTTTCCGGCTTCACCTATATACTACGGTTTTAGCGGTGAATACTACATCACATCCAAAAATTTTTTAAAATATATAAAACTCCATCGTAAACGCCACGCCCGTTTCCGCATCCCATGGAAATCCCCGCCCCGGACAGAGTATGAAATGCTCCGGAAGACCGTATTCTGTATGGGTGAGGGAGACAGGCTTTCCGCCGGCAGAAACCGGACGGCTTTCCCGATCTACGCTTCATCAATGGATGTCTTCGCAAAGGGAAGCAGCATGTTTTTACGGGCTGACGGATCAGCGGATTTAGAAAGCAGCTTTAAACTGGCCGGAACAGCCTCCGGGTAATGTGCCCAGACCCGCGGATAAAACTTAATCTTGAAATCAACCACTTTCTGCAGCAGGTCCAGCCGCGCAAATGCTTTTTCCTTGTTGGCGTCGCCGTTTGACAGCAACAGCCGTTCATAGAGAGAGCTGTCAATCTGCCGTTTCAGCTCCCGGACCGACCAGCCGGAATTGATGGATTCCTGCTCATAAAAGTTGCGCTTGTTAGTATCGGAAAAGCTCAACAGTTCGCAGTAGTGGGACCAGGACAATTTGCCAGACGGTATCTGGCATTTTTCATAGGCCAGATAGAACGCCCGCATATTTTGGAGATTGGACCGTGAAAAGCCTTTGCCAAACTCCCGCGTCAGTTCCCTGGAAAGTTCTTTCAATGTCTGCTGCCCGTATTCCGCGCGAATCTGATTTTGCTATTCAGATTCCACGATAATCCGCCCAATATTCCAATAGGTTGTCAGCAGCTGGGCGTTGACTTGCTGCGCGACCGTTTTTCTCGCTTTTTCCAACAGTTCCCGGATTTCCAGGACCATCGGATTGTCCCGCGTGATTTGATTTTCCATATACACACCTCCACCTAACCTGCCGCACCGGGCGGAGAGGATTATTTATTATCAGTATATCCTATTTTTGCGGGAATGCAAAATGCCGCAAAGACGCATTTTTATCCGTACACCTTATCCTGAATAGCAAATTTCAAATCCTGCACCTTGCCCAGCAGCCAGATTGCCGCCAGCGGCAGACCGTAGGGGCTTAACAGGAATGCGATCACCAGGACGATCAACGCCGTCGTGACGCGGCCCGACAATCAGCAGGAACACGCCCAGGAACGCCAGCACGGAGCTTAACAGTCCAAGCACCAGCACGGAAACATAGACCAAGGCGTTTCCAACATCGAGATCACCGACCCGTCCATCAGGAAGTTTGATAAAATCGCCCGGAAATACGGCGTGGACTACGCGGTGAAAAAGGACCGCAGCGCTGGCCAGCTGGTGGTCCAGCCTGCACCCGTTGGATTTGACCATAGGGCTGTGCTGCGGGGCCGGCCTGCGGCTGTCCCAGCTGCACGGCATCTTGCACATGGATGAACAGCTCCCGTTTTGTGGACCACTTCCCCAAACCTTGTGAGTCGCTATGGGGTTCGTCGGCAACTACGCCCCTTTTGGACTTTCACCACAGACTAACGGCATGCCCGTCATACTGAAAAAAGGGCGTCTATCAAAATCTGATAAACGCCCTGTTGGGAATGAACTTGTTATTCAATTTTACTGAGTTTCTAACGCAGTCAGAATCTCTCCGACGTCGCCATTCACGCAGATAGATTTTCTTTTGATCTCATCGGGCGCATACGCTTCACCATAATTCAGACAGGCATACGTCGCGTCCGGCCAATCATGCGTCATCCGCCAGAAACTGTACTTTACTATGCTTGGCGTATTGTAGCCAACAGCTAACTCCAAAAACAGAACTTTTTGATTACGATGGTTTTGCAAAAATCCCTCATATTGCTCAGCGGCATGATACCAGCCCATATCTTCGACAAAGGTATCATCGGCGCGCAGGTTCATGCTCATGGGGTTATGACAATGCGGGCAGTATGGAATCAGTTCAGAAGGGACTTCCCTATTCAGCTTTATTCCATCCGGCACATAGAGATCGCCATCTTTAGCAAAAGCAAAACCTTGCGCCGCCACCATTTTGCGAACAGCAGTTTCATTATCGTAGGTTTCATTATGGCATGGCACACTGCACTGCCACAGGCCGTAGTCGCCCTGGGTGTAGAATAGCCGGTGTTTGTCGAATCCGACTTTCTGGAATTGATGATCCACGTTGGTGGTTAGAACAAAATAGTCTCTGTTTTTCACCAGCTCGTACAGTTGGCTATATACCGGCTTCGGCGCATCCATATAACGGTTGATCCAAATATGCCGGCTCCACCAGGCCCAATGTTCCTCCAGGGTGTCAAACGGATAGAAGCCGCCGGAATACATATCTTGAATCGGATACTTCTCAGCAAAGTCATAGAAGTATTTATGAAACCGTTCGCCCGAATAGGAAAGACCAGCAGAAGTGGAAAGGCCCGCGCCCGCGCCGATGATAATGGCATCCGCCGTATCCAGCTCCCGTCCAAGCCGGGCTAGGCTATCATAATAACTGCTGATAGATCTTGTAGTCATTGTCCTTGAAAACATTAAAGATCACCTCCATCTGACCTGGATTTTCTTTCTGCCATTCCCCAACTGTCTTTATGGCAATTTCTGCTGCCAGCCTGTTCGGAAAATGGAATTCACCGGTGGAAATACAGCAGAAGGCCACGCTGCGCAGCCCGTAAACGGCCGCCAGTTCCAGACAGGAACGGTAACAGTCTGCCAGCAGTTTTCGGTCTGTCTCCGTAACGCTCCCATATATAATGGGACCAACCGTATGCAGCACATAGCGGCAGGGAAGGTTATAGGCTTTTGTGATCTTTGCGCTTCCCGTCGGCTCTGCCTCCTGCCCTGCCATAATGGATGCGCACTCCATTCTGAGCTGCACCCCCGCATACGTGTGGATGGCATTGTCAATACAGCCGTGGCAGGGGACAAAGCAGCCCAGCATCTGACTGTTCGCCGCATTGACGATCGCATCCGCGGCGAGCGTGGTGATGTCTCCCTGCCAGAGGTAAAGCCCCGGCCGGACAGGGCTTAAATCCTCGATCCGGGTTACTCCCCTCTCTGCCAGCCGTTCCTGCAGATAAGCATCCTGAACCGTCAGGAACTCACTGCTCGCAGGGATAGGAGGCCGTACATTCATCAGACTCCGCAGAAGACGCCGCTTCTCCGCCGAGCTGACCGGGATTTCCAGATTCTCGTATTCTTCTCTTTCATTCAGCAGCCAGCGGATCAGGAAATCCGCCCGCTGCTCCTGTGTAACAAGTTTCTCCATGGATCAATCTCTCCTTTCTGCTGCCCCTGCGGAGAACCGTAAGTCTGTCTGCTCCGATTTCTTTCCCTATTATTCTCTTACCACGCTGATACGTTTCTGGATGTTGTTTCCGTTTACAGCCTCATCCACCATTGCAATGGCATAGTCTGCATAGCTGATGATACTTTCACCCCTGGAATTGAGGGTCAGTTCCTCTCCTCCCAGGATGTATTTCCCGGTGCGCTCGCCCTCTGCCTGGAAATCCCCTGCCGGGCTGATATATGTCCATCTCACATCCCTGCGCTCGCGAAGTTCAAAAAGCGCCTTTGCCATCGCGCTGGCCAGCGGCTTGAATCCATCCGGAAAGTCCGGGCCGTCAGCCACACATGCGGTATGTTCCGGATTGACGTACAGGCTTCCCGCACCGCCTACAACAAGCAGACGGGTATCCGTGCCGGAAAGGATGTCACACAGATGCTTCAGTGATGTACTGTGAAGAGGAAGCGTGTCCTCCGTCCATGCGCCGAAAGCATCGATCACTGCATCAAAGCCCTTGAGATCATCAGCAGTCAGGTCGAACAGGTCCTTTTTCAGGACTTTCTGCGCTGCTGTCTCATTATCCCCGCGGACAACAGCAGTGACATCGAGACCTCTGTTTACTGCTTCTTTTACGATGAGTTTACCGGCTTTTCCATTTGCACAAATTACTGCGATTTTCATTTTGAATTCCTCCTTAAATATCAGATCATAGTTTTACTTTGAGCTTTGGCTCGGCCGTTTTCCTCAGCTCTTGACTATATTATAGGAAGGAAGGTTTCAATCGTAAAGTAAGCACTTTTTTGTGCTGTAGTTACCTGTAGGAAACAATTGCGATTTTCTGCACTGAATCTTGATTTTCTTTTCCTGTTGTTATATGATTTTTATAGTTTTTACGATATGATATCAGATCAAAGGAGACATTTCTATGGAAACAAAAACTGTAAAAAAAGAACTCCCGGCCTGTCCGGTTGAGACAACTCTTATGCTGATCGGGGATAAATGGAAAGTACTGATACTGCGGGATCTGCTCCCGGGTACCAAGCGCTTCGGCGAACTGAAAAAATCGATCGGAAATGTTTCACAGAAAGTTCTGACCGCACAGCTTCGTGATATGGAAAGCAATGGCCTTGTAAACCGCAAAGTCTATCCTGAAGTTCCTCCGCGGGTAGAATACTCTCTGACAGAACTTGGCCAGAGCCTGAAACCAATCCTTGATGCCATGTGGGATTGGGGAGAAGAATTCAAAGCACACAACGCATGAGCCTGCTGTAAAATCTGTCTTTCACACACAGATTTTACATCCCGCGCTGTACTTTGGGTTCCCAGGGGACGACGGTTCCTGTCTCCAGGCTTTTCTTTACATCTATCACTCTCTGGTTGGATGACCCGCGAAATACCAGGCGGATGTCTTTGAGCGCTTCCACGAACCGTCCGTCCACGAGCACGTCCAGCATGGAGAGCATCTCATCCGTGTACTCACATCTTGCGCGGCTCTCGCTGAGCAGCTCTTTGTCAAAGAGATATCCGCTGTAACACCAGATATTTTTCTCCGGATACTGCTCCTTCACTTTTCGTAAGAGCGTGACCAGAACTTCCTGGTTCTGCGGCTCAAAAGGCTCTCCCCCGAGGAGGGAAAGCCCATTGATATATCCGGGAGCCAGAGCTTTGAGTATTTCATCCTCTGTCTCCTGCGTATATTCTTTTCCGTAACCAAAATCCCATGTGTCCTGGTTAAAGCATCCCGGACAGTGATGGGTACAGCCGGAAACGAAGAGGGAGACTCTGACTCCCTCTCCGTTGGCAATGTCACATTTCTTTATTTCACCGTAATACATCCTGCCGTCTCCTGCATAGCGTCCGCGCGGCCTCTTTGATTTCTTCACCCGCGCCTGTTCTAAGGATTGATCTGTCATGGGGTACTGTTCACAGTAACCTCTATGGAGCGTGGATTACAGGTGGAGTACTCTCTCCTTGATCTCCTGTGTCCTTCCCTGATTCCAGAACTGTGTGCCGATATAGCCGCATGTACGTCTTGCCACGTTCAGCGTATCCTGATTGCGGTTGCCGCAGTGCGGGCACTCCCACTCAAGCTTTCCGTCCTCTGTGGTCACGATCTGGATCTCTCCGTCATATCCGCACTCCTGGCAGTAGTCGCTCTTTGTGTTCAGCTCCGCGTACATGATATTGTCATAGATAAATCGAATCACCTGGAGCACTGCCGGGATATTGTCCTGCATGTTCGGGACTTCCACATAACTGATCGCGCCGCCTGTGGACAGAGCCTGGAACTGAGACTCGAATTTCAGCTTTTCAAAAGCATCGATCTCCTCGCACACATGTACATGGTAGCTGTTCGTGATGTAGCTCTTGTCCGTCACGCCCGGCACGATGCCGAATCTCTTCTGCAGGCATTTCGCGAACTTGTATGTAGTGCTCTCGATCGGAGAACCGTAAATGCTGAATCCGATATTTGTCTCGGCTTTCCATTTATCGCACGCCTCATTCATATACTTCATCACCTCCAGGGCAAACGGCGTTGCCTCCGGGTCTGTATGGGATTTGCCGGTCATGTATTTCACACACTCATACAGTCCGGCATATCCGAGAGAGATCGTAGAATATCCGCCGTAGAGAAGCCTGTCGATGGTCTCGCCTTTTTTCAGCCGCGCCAGGGCGCCGTACTGCCAGAGGATCGGAGCCGCGTCGGACAGCGTGCCTTTCAGGCGGTTGTGCCTGCACATCAGCGCGCGGTAACAGAGATCCAGCCTCTCGTCAAAAATCTTCCAGAACTTCTCCATATCCCCGCCGGAGGAAAGCGCCACGTCCACAAGGTTGATGGTCACAACGCCCTGGTTGAAGCGTCCGTAGAACTGATAATTTCCATTTTCATCCTTCCACGGGCTTAACGCGCTTCTGCATCCCATTACCGGGAAGCAGTTGCCCTCTTTGAGCTCTTTCATCTTCTTCTCGGAAATGTAGTCCGGCACGAGACGTTTTGCCGTACATTTCGCCGCCAGCTCTGTCAGGTAATAATAGGGCGTACCTGCGTCGATATTATCCTCCTCAAGCACATAGATCAGCTTCGGAAAAGCGGGAGTCACCCAGACCCCTGCCTCATTTTTCACCCCCTGATAACGCTGCCTCAGAGTTTCCTCGATAATCATGGCGAGATCTTTCTTTTCCGCCTCGCTTTTCGCCTCATTGAGATACATAAAAACAGTCAGGAACGGAGCCTGTCCATTGGTCGTCATCAGTGTAATGACCTGGTATTCGATGGTCTGGACCCCCTTTGTGATCTCCTTTTTCAGTCGTCCCTCCACGATCTCTTCCAGCGCCTCCTGCGGATACTCCATGCCGACCAGTTTCATCTCGCTGAGCACCTCTGCGCGGATCTTATCTCTTGACACCTGAACAAACGGAGCCAGGTGTGCCAGAGAAATGCTCTGTCCGCCATACTGGTTGCTGGCCACCTGGGCTATGATTTGTGTCGCGATATTGCATGCTGTTGAAAAACTGTGAGGCTTCTCGATCATAGTGCCGCTGATGACCGTGCCATTCTGGAGCATATCCTCCAGATTGACAAGGTCGCAGTTGTGCATGTGCTGTGCGTAATAGTCAGAATCATGGAAATGGATGATCCCCGCCTTGTCCGCCTCTACGATGTCCTCCGGAAGGAGCATCCTCTGCGTCAGGTCACGGCTCACCTCTCCAGCCATGTAATCTCTCTGCACACTGTTTACAGCCGGATTCTTGTTTGAATTCTCCTGCTTAACATCCTCGTTATTGCACTCGATCAGTGAGAGGATCCTGTTATCCGTAGTATTTGCCTTTCTGACAAGCGATCGTTTAAAACGGTATCTCACATAACGTCTTGCCAGGTCAAAAGCTCCCGTAGCCATAATCTGGTTCTCTACCATGTCCTGGATCTCTTCCACTGATACCGCGCGGTTCAATTTATTACATTTGAATTCCACAAACTCTGCGATATCCTCGATCTGGGAATCCGTCAGACTTCTGTTCTCCGATGACGTATCAGCCTTAGTCACAGCTACCACGATTTTTTTAATGTCAAATACTTCTTCTGCCCCGTTCCTCTTAATGATCTTCATTACGTTCCTCCTCATTTTCCATAGTATCGCTGTCTGGAACAACGTCTTCGGCCGGCGCTGTAATCCATCTGAAGTTCATTTTAATACAAAATGTAGTATAATGCAATCCCAAAAGCACATTATAATGTATTTTTTACAACAGGTTTCAACAGTTCAGACAACGTGATCTCTATGTCTTCCGGCTCCGGATCGGGCCATGTCCCTTCAGTCACTGCAGAAAGACCTGCCATAGCGCCCCTTTGATATGCCTTTCACGGCGGGCGGGGATATGGCGGCAGTGACCTGGGGTAATCTGACGGAGGGTTTCCCCGCAAATCCAGATCTATTCCTCAAAGGCCTCCTTCACTTTTTCCATGAAGCCTTTCTTTTTCTTCTTCTCTTTTTCCCCTGTCTCTGTATTCTGATTCAGAGTATTTCCTGTAAGTTCGTCAAACCGGCGCAGCGCCTCTTTTGCCTCTGCGCTCAGTCTTTCAGGCGTCTGGATGACCAGGGTAACATAGTGGTCCCCTCTCACCTGGGCGCTGCGCAGCGACGGCACTCCTTTGCCCTTCAGGCGCACCTTTGTGTCTGTCTTTGTGCCTGGTTTTACGGTATAGATGACGTCTCCGTCCACAGTCGGTATCCTGACGTCCCCGCCGAGGGCAGCCACTGCGAAGGAGATCGGTACTGTGGAGAAGATATGCACATCCTGTCTCTGGAAGACCGGATGCCTGGAGACATTGACCTCCACGAGCAGATCGCCTCTCGGGCCGCCGTTGATCCCCGGCTCTCCCTTCTCGCGGATGCGTACGCTCTGGCCATTGTCGATCCCTGCCGGGATGGTCACCTTGATCCGTTTCCGGCTGGAGGTGTACCCGGTGCCGGAACATTTCGGGCATTTTTCCTTAATGACCTTGCCTGAACCGCCGCAGTTCGGACATGTCTGCACATTCTGCACGGTCCCGAAGAAGGACTGCGATGTATAGACCACCTGTCCCCGGCCGCCGCATTTGGTACAGGTCTCAGGGGATGTCCCCGGCTTTGCTCCTGTGCCGTGGCAGTCTTCACAGGGATCCTTCAGGATAAGGTCAAGCTCTTTCTCGCACCCGAACACTGCCTCTTCAAATGTAATACGGATACTCTTCCTGATATTCGCCCCTTTCACAGGACCGTTATTTGCACGTCCTCCCCTGCGTCCGCCGCCGAACAGGTCGCCGAAAATATCGCCGAAAATATCGCTGAAATCAGCGCCGTTGAAATCAAAGCCGCCGAAACCGCCGGCCCCTCCGGCTCCGCCCTCGAACGCGGCATGGCCGAACTGGTCATACTGGCGCCGCTTCTCAGCGTCGCTCAGCACTGCGTATGCCTCGGAAGCTTCTTTAAACCTCTTTTCCGCTTCTTTATCTCCCGGATTCATGTCAGGGTGATACTTCTTCGCAAGCGCGCGGTAAGCCTTTTTAATCGCCGCGTCATCGGCATCCCTGCCTACCCCGAGCACCTCATAATAATCTCTCTTTGCCTCTGCCATAAAGTGTCTCCTACTGCGTAAAATCGCTTTCTTATAATCTTAACAAAATTCTACGAAGCCGTTTTTATGCGGCCCCGTAGAATTTTATCTCAGTTTATTTCAGCCGGAGAATTGTCAAGAGACAATCTCTTCTTCCCCGTCACGTATCATACTGTTTAGACTTCTTTGTAATCTCCGTCTACCACGTCATCTCCCTGGAAACCGTCCGGCGCCGGACCTGCTCCCGGATTCGGGCCAGCGCCTGCTCCCGGGTTCGGGCCGCCTGCTGCCCCTGCGCCAGCCTGCTCATACATCTTTGTGAACAGCTTCTGAGCGCTCTCCATCAGTTTCTCTTTTGCAGCCTTGATCTCAGCCACATCAGCGTCTGCCGCTGTCTCAGGAGTGGATTTTGCCAGCACGTCTTTGAGTGCCTGCACATCTGCCTCTACTGCCGCTTTATCGTTTGCATCCAGTTTGTCGCCTACATCTTTGAGTGCCTTCTCTGTCTGGAATACCATTGCGTCAGCTTCATTTCTCGCATCGATCGCCTCTTTGCGCTTCTTATCCTGAGCCTCAAACTCAGCAGCTTCTTTCACTGCTTTGTCGATATCTGCGTCAGACATATTGGAGCCTGCTGTGATCGTGATGTGCTGCTCTTTGCCTGTTCCAAGATCTTTGGCGGATACATTTACGATACCGTTTGCATCAATATCAAATGTAACCTCGATCTGCGGTACTCCGCGCGGAGCCGGCGGGATCCCGTCCAGTCTGAACTGTCCGAGTGATTTATTATCCTTGGCGAACTGTCTCTCGCCCTGTACGACGTTGATATCAACGGCTGTCTGGTTATCTGCCGCTGTGGAGAAGATCTGGCTCTTCTTCGTCGGGATCGTTGTATTTCTCTCGATCAGCCTTGTAGCGACGCCGCCCATCGTCTCGATGGAAAGTGACAGCGGGGTAACATCCAGAAGAAGGATATCGCCTGCGCCTGCATCGCCTGCAAGCTTGCCGCCCTGTACGGAAGCTCCGAGCGCAACGCACTCATCCGGGTTCAGCGATTTGCTCGGCTCTTTGCCTGTCAGTCTCTTCACTTCTTCCTGTACGGCAGGGATACGTGTAGAGCCTCCTACCAGAAGTACCTGGCCCAGGTCAGCTGCCGTAAGCCCTGCATCGGAAAGGGCGCGTCTTACCGGCTCAGCTGTCTTGTCTACAAGGTCTCTTGTGAGCTCATCGAATTTTGCTCTTGTAAGGTTCATATCAAAGTGCTTCGGTCCCTCAGCTGTCGCTGTGATGAACGGAAGGTTGATGTTTGTCGTTGTCGCGCTGGAAAGCTCTTTCTTTGCTTTCTCCGCAGCCTCTTTCAGTCTCTGGAGAGCCATCTTGTCGCCTGACAGGTCCACGCCCTCTTTTGCCTTAAAGTCTGCCAGCATGTAATCTGTGATCTTCTGGTCAAAGTCATCGCCGCCGAGACGGTTGTTTCCTGCTGTGGAAAGAACTTCGATGACGCCGTCGCCGATCTCGATAATGGAGACATCGAACGTACCGCCGCCGAGGTCATATACCATGATCTTCTGCTCTTTCTCATTGTCAAGCCCGTAAGCCAGCGCAGCCGCCGTAGGCTCGTTGATGATACGCTTTACATCCAGCCCTGCGATCTTGCCCGCGTCCTTTGTCGCCTGACGCTGTGCATCATTAAAATATGCAGGAACTGTGATCACTGCCTCTGTAACCTTCTCTCCAAGGTATCCTTCTGCGTCTGCTTTCAGCTTCTGCAGAATCATTGCGGAAATCTCCTGCGGAGAATATTTCTTTCCGTCAATGTCTACCCTGTAATCTGTTCCCATCTCTCTCTTGATCGAAGAGATCGTTCTGCCTGCATTTGTCACTGCCTGACGTTTTGCAGGCTCTCCAACCAGACGCTCGCCTGTCTTTGTGAATGCCACGACAGACGGTGTTGTCCTGGCGCCTTCTGTGTTTGCGATGACTGTCGGCTGTCCGCCTTCCATAACAGCCACGCAGCTGTTTGTCGTACCAAGGTCAATACCAATTATTTTTCCCATAGTAATGCTCCTCCTTTTAATAATCTTTTTTCTATTCCAATTATTGTAAATGTCTGATGAAGATACATCCTCGCTTCACCCGGAGTATCGACTTTCGCGCTAAGCCCGAAAAGCCCCCGCCAGGCGCTCAATGTCAGTTTGCCACCTTTACCATGCTGTGCCGCACGACACTGTCGCGGTATGTGTAGCCCTTCTGGAATTCTTCGGCAATGATATTCTCGCCGAGCTCCTCATCCTCCACATGCATCACTGCGTTGTGGAAGTCCGGATTAAACTCCTGTCCGACCGACTCGATCGGTTTTACGCCGATCCCTTCCAGCGTTGTCATGAGCTGCTTATATATCTTTTCCATTCCCTCCGCAAATGGAGTCGCTTTTTCTTCCTCTGTCACGGACGAAAGCCCTCTCTCGAAATTATCGACGACCGGAAGGATCTTTTCTATGATATCCTTTGCGCCGATCTCATACATCTGGGCTTTTTCCTTCTCCGTACGCTTGCGGAAGTTATCGAACTCAGCCATCTGACGGGTCAGACGGTCTGTCAACTCATCGATCTTTTCGTCTTTCTTATCCTTTTTATTCTTCTTTCCGAAAAGTTTCTTTTTCTCTGCTTTTGACGTATCGCCGTCAGCGCCGTCCGGAGTTTCTCCGTCCGTTTCCATCTCATCAGCGCTGCTGTCTTCTTCTGTCTCTGCCTGATCATTGTCCACAGTCTCTGCGTCATCCTCTCCGTCTCCGGAAGCATTCTCCGCCTGCGCTTCTTCCTGCGCGGCTTTCGCCTTTGCCTCCTCAACGGCTTCTTTTACCATTTCTTCATTTCTCATCCTGTCACTCACCCGCTTTCCACCTTTCTATTCTTTTGGATTTTTACTGTATATCGCGTCCAACTCGCTCTGAAGAGTTTTCAGCGTCTTCATGACATGTTCGTAATCCATCCTTTTGGGTCCGATGATACCGATCGTTCCCTTCATGCCTTCGCCCAGCTCGTAGGTGGCTGTCACGACACTGCAGTCTTTCATCGTCCTGACCGGAGCCTCATCGCCGATGTAAACCTGGATCCCGCGGCTGTTCTCGCTGGCAAGCGTCTCTGTCACAAGATCCGCGAGCTGCTGTTTTTCTTCAAACGCACTGATGATCTCCTGTGCGCTCTGCTTATCGCTCAGCTCCGGATATTTGAAGATATTTGTCGCGCCGCTTGTATAGATCTTCATGTCGTCTTCCACATGGATGATCTCTGCCACCGCGTCCAGCACATGGCCCACGACCTGGCTGTGGATCCCTGCCTGTTCCTTCAGACGGGCGATCAGTCCCAGCGTGATCTGGTCAATGGACATCCCGTTCAGGGTCGTGTTGAGCAGCATGTTCAGCTTCAGCAGGTTCTCATTACTTAATGTTTCACCGACTTCGATGATCTTATTCTTGATCACATTCCCTCCGAGGACGATGACCGCCACGATCTGTTCCTCATCCACCTGAGAAAGCTGGATGAATTTCAGAGTATTGCGGCTGTTGACGGGCGCTGAAACCATAGTCGCGTAATTCGTGTTTGATGCAAGCACCTTTGCCGCCTGCTGAAGCACCTTCTCGACCTTGTCAGCCTTTTCGAGCATCGCGTCTTCCCGCTCGGTGATCTCCTGCTCCTTCTCTTCCATCAGCATATCCACATACAGACGGTATCCTTTATCCGATGGGATACGTCCCGCCGATGTATGGGGCTGGAAGATATAACCGAGATCCTCCAGGTCCGCCATCTCGTTTCGGATCGTCGCAGAGCTTAAATTCAGTTCCGTATACTTGGAAAGTGTCCGCGAACCGACCGGCTCGCCGGTCTCAAGGTAGTTCTGTATGATCGCTTTCAGTATGACAAGTTTTCTTTCACTTAACGATGTATCGACCGCCACAGTTCTGCCTCCTTCCCCGCTATTAGCACTCCCTTCTTTTGAGTGCTAATACCTTCCGTATATAAAGATAGCACCCGGATTTCTATTTGTCAACACTGTTTCCACTTTTTTTAAAAAAATGGAACGGGGCTGCCCCCGTTCACACTCACAGTATAAATTCCGCAAAAACAGCATTGCTCACATCGAGCCCCCGCTCTGTCAGCCGCAGCCGGTCCCCGTCTCTTTCCAGCAGCCCCATGCTTTCAAAACGCGCGGTCTGCTCCCCGTAGACTTCCTCCACCGGGCGCCCGAAGTTTTCACGGAACCTGCGGCAGGATATCCCTTCTGTCTTCCGCAGCCCGAGGAACATAAACTCTTCCATCCGGTCTTCCACGGAAAGTGTCTCCGTCTCTTCCGCAGCCGGTCCCGGCAGTGCCGTGCCGGTCTCCCCGTTCATCGGCTGACCGGCGTCTGCACACACTGCCCGGCCGCAGTCCCCCTCTCCGAAGATTTCCATATACTTCCGCATATCCGCAGTATTGTGAAACCGCTGTTCTTCCACAAGAGAAGCGGCCCCCAGCCCCAGGCCCAGATACTGCTTTCTTTCCCAGTACCCGAGATTGTGCCTGCATTCATACCCCTGCTTTGCGTAATTGGAGATCTCATACCTGTGATATCCGTATGTTTTCAGGATCTCCCCTGTCATCTGATAGATCTGCCTCTCCGTATCCTCATCCGGCAGCGGCGGCGCTTCCGCTGTATGTCCATCGTTATCCCCGCTTCCGTATGTTTCATGAAAAGGAGTCCCCTCCTCTATGATCAGGCTGTAGGCGGAGAGATGCTCCGGACTAAGCTCTGCCACTGTCCCCAGGGTCCGTTCCCAGCTTTCCTCTGTCTGCCCCGGTATCGCTGAGATCAGGTCCACATTGACATTGCAGAATCCCGCTTTCCTTACGGTCTCCCACGTATCCAGGAATTCCCGGAACGTATGGATCCGCCCCAGCATTTCCAGTTCCCTGTCATCCGCTGACTGGAGCCCGATGCTCAGCCTGTTCACGCCGCACTGCCTCCACGCGGCCGCTTTCTCTCCGGTCACTGTGCCGGGATTTACTTCCATCGTGATCTCCGCGTCCCTGCTGATGTCAAAACTCTCCCCCAGGGCATGAAAAATCCGGGCAGTCTCCTCCCCTGTCAGTACAGAGGGAGTCCCACCGCCCAGAAACACTGTGCTCACACGGTAATCCATGTAAGCCTCTCTTCTTCCTTTGATCTCCCGGAGAAGGGCCTCTGTGTAGGCTGCCCTCTCCGCCTCCCCGGCCGGTCCGGAGAGGAAATCACAGTATGCGCATTTTTTTACACAGAACGGGATATGCACATACAGTTCCAGTTCCTTTTTCACGATCCTGCTCCTCCCGCGGGTCTGTATACCGCTTTCAGTCCGGCGCTTTTTCTGCACGGCGGGCGCCTGTGCCGCCGTCCGCTCCCGTATCAGTCGTCATCCAGCTTTAAGACGCTCATGAACGCCTTCTGCGGGATCTCTACATTCCCTACCTGGCGCATGCGCTTCTTTCCTTCCTTCTGCTTTTCCAGCAGCTTCTTCTTACGGGAGATGTCGCCGCCGTAGCACTTCGCCAGCACGTCCTTGCGCATTGCCTTTACAGTCTCCCTGGCAATGATCTTGCTGCCGACGGCCGCCTGGATCGGGATCTCGAAGAGCTGTCTCGGGATCTCTGCCTTAAGCTTCTCGCACATCTTCCTTCCCCTCTCGTACGCGCTTCCCGCAAATACGATAAAGGACAGGGCGTCCACTTCTTCTTTATTAATAAGGATGTCCAGCTTCACAAGCTCGGAGCGCTGGTATCCCATCATCTCATAATCAAAGGACGCATAACCTCTGGACCTTGATTTCAGCGCGTCAAAGAAATCATAGATGATCTCATTGAGGGGGAGATGGTAGTTGAGGACCGCGCGCTTCTCTTCGATATACTCCATGCCCTGGTAGATCCCGCGCCGCTCCTGGCACAGATCCATGATCGCGCCGATGTACTCAGAGGTCACCATGATCTCTGCCTTGACCATGGGTTCTTCCATATAGTCGATCTCCGCCGGGTCCGGCATATTTGTCGGATTCGTCAGGTCGATTACTTCCCCATTCGTCTTGTGGATCTTATAGATCACGCTTGGCGCGGTCGTTACGAGGTCCAGATTGTACTCTCTCTCCAGCCTCTCCTGGATGATCTCCAGATGGAGGAGCCCCAGGAACCCACAGCGGAAACCGAATCCCAGCGCCACAGACGTCTCTGCCTCGAACTGGAGCGCAGCGTCATTGAGCTGGAGCTTTTCAAGGGCATCCCTCAGGTCCGGATACTTGGCCCCGTCCGCGGGGTAAAGCCCGCAGTACACCATGGGGTTGACCTTCTTATATCCGGGGAGAGGCTCCGCGCACGGATCCTGGGCGTTGGTGATCGTATCGCCCACCCGGGTTTCTTTTACATTCTTCAGGCTCGCCGTGATGTAGCCGACCATCCCGGCATCCAGTTCCTCGCAGGGGAGGAACTGCCCTGCCCCGAATGTCCCGACTTCCACGACCTCCGCCTTTGCCCCGGTGGCCATCATCAGGATCGGCGTTCCCTTGCGCACGGTCCCCTGTTTGATCCGGCAGAATACGATCACCCCTTTATAGGAGTCGTACTTGGAATCAAAGATCAGCGCCTGGAGCGGGGCGGCCGGATCTCCCTCCGGTGCGGGGATCTTCTTCACGATCTGCTCCAGCACTTCATGGACATTCTGTCCGGTCTTCGCGGAAATAAGCGGAGCGTCGTCCGCCTCAATGCCAATGACATCCTCGATCTCTTCCCTGACCCGTTCCGGATCCGCGCTCGGCAGGTCGATCTTATTGATCACAGGCATCACGTCCAGGTCATGGTCCAGCGCCAGATACACATTCGCCAGCGTCTGCGCCTCCACCCCCTGCGCCGCGTCCACCACGAGGATCGCGCCGTCGCAGGCGGCAAGGCTTCTGGAGACTTCATAGTTAAAATCCACATGCCCCGGGGTATCGATGAGATTGAAGATATACTCCTCCCCGTCGTCTGCCTTGTACACTGTACGGACTGCCTGGGCTTTGATCGTGATGCCTCTCTCCCGCTCCAGGTCCATGTTGTCCAGCACCTGGGACTGCATCTCGCGGCTGGTCAGAAGCCCGGTCATCTCGATGATCCGGTCCGCCAGGGTGGATTTCCCGTGATCGATATGCGCAATAATACAAAAGTTCCTTATCTTACTCTGATCTATAACTGACACTTTCTTTCCTCCAATCCCGGTTCAGTGCGCGGAGTGCTTTACAAGAAAAAGCTCCACTGCCAGATGGTCTGTCAGGAGCCCCGTTTTGACCCGCTGCTCCATATCCGCCCCTTCTTCCATTGTCTCCCTCAGTTCCTTTGAATGGAACCGCTTTGCCTGCTCCATATACCTTCCGGCGGCAAACGGATGGAGCCCTGCCTTTGAGGCAATCTCTTTTTTCCCATACCCCTGGTTTAAGAGCGCCTTTACATGGAAGAGGAGCCGGTACTCCCTTGTCAGAAGGAAAAGGATCCGCATCGGCGGCTCTTTCAGTGCAAGCAGCTCATAGTACAGATCCAGCGCCTTCCTCTGGTTCTTATCCGCGGCTGCGTTGACCATCTCAAAAATATGGTTCGTAATCTGTGTGACGCACACAGCGTCCACATCTGCCCTTGTAAGAGTATCCCTGTCCAGGGCATAGCAGACCAGCTTTTCCATCTCCCTGAGGATGTTCTCCATATCTGTCCCTACTTTATTCAGAAAGTAAGCGATATCCGACGGTTCCATCGTCTTATGCTCTTTTTTCACAAGACTCTGGACCCACCGCCTGAGCGTATTTTCGTCCTGCACTCCCAGCTCCGCGATATGTCCCTTTGCCTTTACTGCCTTGTACAGCTTACTGCGCTTGTCCACTTCGCTCTCTATAAAAATGAAATACGTCGTATCCGGTATCCCGCCGCTGATGTAATCCGCCATATCTGCGCCGGAATTCTTGAAAAAACCGGTATTTTCAAACACGATCAGCCTGCGCTCCGAGAAAAACGGCAGCGTCTCCGCCAGGTCGATGACCTCTTTGATATCCGTATTCTTTCCCTCGCAGTACGCATAATTCATAGTATCCCCTTCGGGTAGCATGGCTTTGATAAAGCGTTCCTTATACTGCTTTTTCAGATAAGCTTCCTCCCCGTACAGCAGATAGATCTGTTTGAAATTCCCTGTTTTTAAATCTTCATTCAGACTCTTCATTGTCCTCTCCTACACAGCGCCCGGACCGCTTTAGTCTTCCTCCTCCGTCTGTACGGAATAGGTCTGTCTCTTTCTCGCCATCTCATCGCTTGCCAGGTATTCGTCATACGTCGTGATCTTGTCGATGAGCTGCCCGCCCGGCATGATCTCCATGATACGGTTCGCTGTGGTCTGCACGATCTGATGGTCTCTCGATGTAAAGAGCAGCACGCCCGGGAATTTGATCAGGCCGTTGTTGAGCGCGGTGATCGCCTCCATATCCAGATGGTTGGTAGGCTCGTCAAGGAGAAGGACATTCGCCCCGGAGATCATCATCTTGGAGAGCAGGCAGCGCACCTTTTCCCCTCCGGATAACACTTTGACCTTCTTCACTCCGTCTTCTCCTGAGAACAGCATACGCCCGAGGAATCCGCGGACATAGGTCACATCCTTTTCCTCAGAATACTGGGTCAGCCACTCAGTGATCGTATAGTCGCTGTCAAACTCGCCGCCGAAATCCTTCGGGAAATAAGCCTGCGATGTGGTCACTCCCCATTTATAAGTGCCTTCGTCCGGCTCCATCTCCCCGATCAGGATCTTGAAAAGGACTGTCTTCGCCAGTTCATTGCTCCCCACAAACGCCACCTTATCGTCACGGCCCAGGGTAAAGCTGATATTGTCAAGGATCTTCTCTCCGTCAATGGTTTTGGACAGACCTTCCACCGTGAGCACCTCGTTGCCGATCTCGCGGTTCGGGCGGAAATCGATATACGGGTACTTCCTGCTGGACGGCTTGATCTCATCGAGCTGGATCTTCTCCAGGGCGCGCTTTCTGGACGTCGCCTGCTTGGACTTGGAAGCATTGGCGGAAAACCGCGCGATAAATTCCTGCAGTTCTTTGATCTTCTCCTCCTTCTTCCTGTTCGCTTCCTTCATCTGGCGGATCAGGAGCTGGCTGGACTCATACCAGAAATCATAGTTTCCGGCATAGAGCTGGATCTTGCCGTAATCAATATCCGCGATCTGCGTACATACCTTATTCAGGAAGTAACGGTCATGGGATACGACGATGACCGTATTGTCAAAGTTGATGAGGAACTCTTCCAGCCATGCGATGGCATCCAGGTCCAGGTGGTTGGTCGGCTCGTCAAGGAGCAGGATGTCCGGGTTGCCGAACAATGCCTGGGCGAGGAGTACCTTCACCTTCTCCGGGCCGGTCAGTTCCTTCAGATATTTATAATGAAGGTCTGTCTCAATGCCAAGTCCGTTCAGGAGAGACGCGGCGTCAGACTCCGCCTCCCAGCCGTTCATTACTGCGAACTCCGCCTCCAGCTCGCTGGCGCGGATACCGTCCTCATCCGTGAAATCTTCTTTTGCATAGATCACTTCTTTTTCCTTCATGATCTCATACAGTCTCGCATTTCCCATGATGACTGTATCGAGCACCGTATATTCGTCATATTTAAAGTGGTCCTGCTGCAGGAAGGAAAGTCTCTCCCCGGGAGTGATAACGACTTCCCCCTTGGTCGGTTCGAGCTGGCCGGAAAGGATCTTAAGGAAAGTAGACTTTCCCGCGCCGTTGGCGCCGATCAGGCCATAGCAGTTGCCTTCTGTAAATTTGATATTCACATCCTCAAAAAGCGCCTTTTTCCCTACCCGAAGCGTCACATTATTTGCACTGATCATTCTTATATCTCCTTACTGTCATAAATATTGTTTCCAGGATATCCGGCAGGCTGCCCTGCCATGAGCGCGCACTTATGCACTATCGCATATCTTAACATGGGCGGAGCGTAAAATCAATCACCATGCACATAATCTGCATGTGTTTCCCCGGCGGGCGGCGGTCAGATGTGAATGCCCCGGCGGGCAGCATCCGATTACCGTCCCGGATTTCGACTTTTAAGGTCGAAAATAGTCGAATATTTTATATTGTATGTCATTTTTCTACATTTTACGATAATATAGGTGTGCAAACTGAACGGGCATCTCAGATCAGAGAGGGGTATGCATATGATTTATGAACAAATTATAATCAACACTCTTGACTCTCTTGGAGTCAGTCGTTCTTACACAGGTTATGATTATATAGTCCACGGACTTCTTCTCATCATTGAGGATCAGGAACGCCTGGACTGCATTACAAAATCCCTTTATCTGGACATTGCCAGTCGTTTTCATACAAGCTGGACCTGTGTGGAAAAAAATATGAGAACGGTGGTCACTTCCGTCTGGGAATCTCACAACAAAGAACTTCTTGATCTTATCTTCAACAAATCCAATCGGGACAGAAAACCAACGAATAAACAATTTATGAAATATTTGTATGATTATGTCATTCATGCAGGCAGCCATATTCAAAACAACGGCATGAATATGTCCATCCTTTGTCCGATCTCCAACAGCTACTGTGAATCACTGAGACTATTCTACCTCCGGCTCTCACAGATACTGGAATGACAGACAGGAGGCGGGATCTGCCTCCTGTCCGCGATCCGCTCACACGCTACGATGCTTTTTCCTCACGAATCAATTCCCGCACCGCCTCCACTGCTGTCCTGACAGCTCCGTCCGTATCATGCACCTGCCGGTTCTCAAGTCCGAGCTTTTCCCGCTCCTGATTGGCAATAACAAGGAAAACGGAACCTACACGTACTCTCCGGTATGCCCCCGCGATAAAAAGCGCCGCGGATTCCATCTCTGACGCCATGCACCCCATGCGCAGCCATGCCTCCCATTTGTCCAGAAGTTCATGGCTGACCGGATGCTTCTCCGGCTGATGCTGTCCGTAGAAAGAATCCTTGCACTGTACAACGCCGGTATGGTAAGGCACGCCCAGCTTTTTCGCCGCGTTTACCAGGGCATTCGTCACTTCCAGGTCCGGCACCGCCGGGTATTCAATAGGCGCGTACTCCCTGCTCGTCCCTTCCATGCGGATGGCTCCCGTGGCGATGACCAGATCGCCGCCGCACACTTCCGTCTGCATACCGCCGCATGTCCCTGCCCGGATAAATGTGTCCGCACCGCAGTTGCACAGTTCCTCCAGGGCTATGGATGCCGAAGGGCCTCCGATGCCCGTGCTGGTCGCGCTCACTTTCTCTCCGTCCACAATACCGGTATAAGTCACAAACTCCCGGCTGTCCGCCGCCAGATAAGGCTTTTCAAAATATTCCGAAATCTTCACGCACCGCTTCGGATCTCCGGTGAGTATGACATATTTCCCCACATCCTGAGGCTTAAGCCCCACATGGTACTGAAGTCCTGCTCCTTCTGTGTAATCTACCATCCCTGTCAGCTCCTTTCTCCTTCTTTCTACTGCTTTGCCAGTTTTACCATACGGCTCGTCCCGGAACGGCCTGCCCCGATCACGAACCCCCTTACACTCTCCTCCCTTACACTCTCCTCCCTTACACTCTTATCCCTCAAAGTCTGAACCCCATCGGAGCAAGCCCGTCCAATGTATATATCTGATACTCTTCCCTGCTTATTGCAAGTACGATCTGGAAATCCGGGCTGCAGAATTCCAGCATTACCTGCCTGCACACCCCGCAGGGCGGGCAGAGAGTCTCCGGCTCCTTCTCCCCTGGTCCTCCCGCGATACTGATTGCCCTGAAACTGCGCGCGCCTTCACTCACCGCTTTAAAGAAAGCGGTCCGCTCAGCGCAGTTCGTCGGGGTATAGGCGCTGTTCTCAATGTTACATCCCGTATAGATCTCTCCGCTGTCTGAGAGCAGCGCCGCCCCTACCTGAAAATTCGAATAGGGCGCATATGCGTTTTCTCTTGCTTCCAGCGCTCTGCCGATAAGCTCCTGTATTTCTTTTTCCGCCAGCATGTCTCTGTCTCCTTTTCCGTTTTCCGCAGAGGAGCAGGCTGCCGCGCCTGCCGGCAGGCCTGATCCCCTCTTCAATATTTAATATTCACACAGGACAATGACCTTCTGGGGCGTTGTCTGTGCCGGGATGCTGAACGTAGTCGTCGTATAGTAGACGAGCAGTTCTGAATTCTCCGGACTGCACGTATATTGCTGTCCGTTCAGCGTCTCCACATTCGTAGCCGGACCGATATTCAGCCGCAGTGTGCTGTCAGAAGAGGTCAGGCTGTCGTCAAAATAGTCAAGCTTAACCTGCTGATTTCTCCGAAGCGATGTGACCAGCTCTGCCTGATATTGGGGCGGATATACCGCCGGGGTCGGCAGATTGGCGTCATAAAAGACTGCGATCCTCATCCCGGGACGGAGACGTACATTGTCCACGATCATTGTCTCCCCTGTCACCACTACATTTACAATGTTGGAATTACTGACAAGCGACACCATCATCGTACAGCAGGAATCCCCCCTGTTAATACTCTGTATCACGCCCTCCACACTTTCAAAAGTCTCGTATGCCATGACAGTAAAGCTCCTTTTTATCTACATGATGATCTCCCTATCATTGTATGCGCATCATCCCTCTCATGACTATATCTTATTTCAGATCCAGTTCTCCCGCCAGCCATCTTTCCGCCAGCTCTGTCCAGATTCCCACTTGGTCCAGCAGCCCGCGCAGCCACTCCCTGACCTCCGGTGTACAGCGCTCTCTCCTCCTGCCGTCCAGGGCGAACTCCCGGATCATCTCTTCCCCCTTCTCCGGAGAACAGGGAGTCTTCCCAGCCGTCACTGCTTCTGCAAGCAGACGGATCTGCTCCAGAGTATAAAGTTCATCCGTCTCCTCGTCCAGCCATTCCTCTGTTGCCACAGACAGCCCGTGTATCCCGTCAGTGAAAACGTGATGCGCGTAAGGTACGCCCGCCCTCCTGCATGCCTCCGCAAATAAATAACTGTTCTCCACCGGCACGCTGGCATCCGTGGCTGTCTGCCAGAGAAAGCAGGGCGGCGTGTCCTCTGTCACATGTTTCTCCAGAGACATATACTCCAGTTCCTTTTCATCGGGTTCCACACCCAGAAGAGCGCGGAACGACTCCCGGTTCGAATATTGACCGGAAGTGATGACCGGGTAGCACAGCACTGCCGCATCCGGCCTGTTTGATACTTCCCCGTACACCGAAGCCGGGTCTTTGATATCCTTATAGTGGACGCACAGAGATGCGCAGAGATGGCCGCCTGCTGAAAAACCGCACACCGCGGTTTTCAGCGGATCAATATGAAACTTCGCGGCATGCGCGCGGATGACCCTGACTGCCCGTGAAATATCCCGCATAGGCTGCATCCCCAGCGGCGCTTTCAGCTCATCCAGATGGTTGACCGTATAGGCAAGGACAAACACATTGTAGCCTGCCCGGTAAAATTCCAGAGCCGGAAGATGCCCCTCAGACGGGGATGCATACCTGTATGCGCCTCCCGGCACTACGACCATAGCCGGCCGGGGGTTCTCATCTTCGTGTATATAGCTCACGATAAAAGGAATAAATCCGTAAGCAGCAGGGTACGCATATTCCTCTTTCTCCCATATTTCGATCCTCTCTCCGATCATATTGTATTCCTCCTCTTCTCAGCGAAACGGACAGAGCGCTTCCGCCAATGCCGGCAGAAACTCTCTGTCCGCCAGAAAGCCTGTCTTTTCTTATAATTCTGCGTCTTTTAAATACGGATTTTCCGCCTCGTAAAATTTCTCTTCCTCAACGATCCGCGCCAGATCCATATCGATCGGCATTTTTCCGAGTACCGGTACGCCCATTTCCCCGGCAATCTGATCGATGTGGCTCTCACCGAACACCCGGATCTCTTTTCCGCAGTCCGGACATTTCACATAGCTGTAATTCTCAACGATGCCGAGCACAGGAATGTTCATCTGCCCTGCCATATTGGCCGCCTTCTTCACGATCATCCGCACAAGATCCTGCGGGGATGTGACGATCACCACTCCGTCCACAGGCAAAGACTGGAACACAGTCAGCGGCACGTCGCCCGTTCCGGGCGGCATGTCCACAAACAGATAATCAATGTCTCCCCACATTACGTCGGTCCAGAACTGTTTCACAACGCCCGCGATAATCGGGCCTCTCCAGATCACCGGCTCAGATTCATCCTCCAGCAGCAGGTTCACAGACATAATCCTTGTGCCGTCCTTTGCCGTACATGGCAGGATACCGTCCTCCGTCCCTCTCGCCTTCTCATGGATCCCGTACATTTTCGGTATGGAAGGTCCTGTAATATCCGCGTCCATGATTCCGACTGTATAGCCTTTTTCTCTCATCATCCTAGCAAGGGACGCGGTGACAAGAGACTTTCCGACTCCGCCCTTTCCGCTGACTACTCCGATCACCTTTTTGATCGATGAATACATGTTCACCGGCTCACGAAAATCTGTTTTTTTGCCTGTACATGAATCCGCATGCGCGCATCCCGCGCAGGATTCCTCTGTACATCCGTTTGTATTCTGTTCTTCTGACATATTTCATTTCCCTTCTCTCTGATAATTTAGTCCTCTGGCGGGTGTCCTCCCGCTGCAGGCCCCTGTATCCGTATTTCTGTCTTTTCTTCTGCCTGCTTCTGTCAGTATAACATATTTTCTCCCGGTCTTGCACATTATTTTATATCCGATGGACTCTGTCTCACAAAATGACCGGCTGCCATGCCTTCTCATGCCTCCGCCGGAGCGGCGCAGTTGTCTCTTGTCACATCTCTCAGCCACTTACAGCTTCTGTAGCGCCAGAAAGTGATCGGGATCTTAATGATCTCATCACTCATCAGAATCATATATACGACCGGTACGCTCAGCTTAAATACAAAAGCAGCCAGAAATCCCAGCAGAATGGAACAGCACCACATGGTACTCACATCCAGGATCAGGCCGAACCTTGTATCCCCGCCTGAACGGAAAATTCCAACCACCATCGTCGTATTAAACGCCTGGCCCACTACAAAATAAGACATCACGAAAAACATGATCCTCAGGTAAGCTTTCGCTTGCATCGAAAGAGACAGAAAGGCTGTCGCGATCGGTGAGGCAATAAGGATCACCGCGCCTCCCAGCACGCCCATGATCAGGCTGAGCCCGATGAATCTCTTCGCATAAGCGCGTGCATGCTCCATCTTTTTCTCTCCGATCGTCTTCCCGAGATAGATCGCCGCCGCGCTGGAAAGTCCGAATGAAACGACCGTCGCGAGCTGCCTTGCCACCTGCGCCACAGAATTTGCCGCTACCACAGGGCTTCCCATATGTCCCAGGATCGCAGTGTTCGCAGCAGTGCCAAGTCCCCACATCACCTCATTGATGACGACCGGCAGGGCATACTTCATAAAATCACCAAACAGCACCTTATCGGTATGCAGCACATGCCGCAGCCTCAGCTTGATATCCCTGTTAAACAGCCTTGCATAGCCTGCTACCAGGATAACCTCCAGAATCCGGGCGCAGAGCGTTCCCAGAGCCGCTCCGCTCACTCCCATCGCCGGGAGCCCGAAAAGTCCGAAAATAAAGATTGAATTCATAATAATATTGCAGATCAGTGACAGCAGGTACACAACCGTCGCCACGATGACCCGCTCCACACTTCTCATGATATACAGGTATGCCTGCGTGATTCCGATCATTATATAAGTAAACGCCACGATCCGCAGATATCGGATCCCCTCGGCTATGACCACGGGATCACTGGTAAAGATCTTAAGGAGCATTCCCGGCGCCACAAGGGCTGCAGCAGTAAAAAGGGCAGTCACAAAAACTGCCGTCTTTACTGCTATCCCAAGTATTTTTTCGATGGCGTCCTTATCTCCCTTTCCCCAGTACTGGGCGGTCAGCACTGTCGCCCCGGAGGTCAGCCCAAACAGGAACAGCGTCATAATATACTGTACCTGCCCTGCAAGAGACGCGCCGGACAGCGCGTCCTCTCCTACGGCTCCAAGCATGATCACATCTGCCGCGGTCACTCCCACATTGATCAGATTCTGAAGCGCCATAGGCACAACGAGAGCAATGACTGTGCGGTAAAAACTGCCCCATTCAATGCCCAGGCGATCCTGTTCTCTTTTCCTCAGCATAGCTCATTCCCTTTTCCGAATATTGTTCTTACTCTTTTCCATTAAAACAGTAGGTGCAAATTTTACACGGCTCCAACCCGATGGATTCCAGAAGATCATCCAGTCTGTGAAACCTCAGGCTCGTAAAGTTCTGGATCCTGCGAATCTCCTCCACCATCTCCGCATAGCGGCAGGAATCTGGATCCGCATACTCTTCCAGCACCTCCGCCGGACAGTTCTCCCCTTCTCTTTTCTGGATGATGCGCCTGGTGATCAGATCAAGATCTGACTTTGACCTTGAGAAGTTCAGAAACTTGCATCCGTAAACAAGGGGCGGGCACGCGGGACGCACGTGGACTTCCCTGGCGCCGCTCTTATAGAGGAATTCTGTCGTTTCCCGCAGCTGGGTTCCTCTTACAATAGAGTCATCGATGAGAAGAAGTTTCTTATTCTCGATCAGCGCCCTGACCGGAATCAGTTTCATACGGGCGATCAGATCCCTCTGGCTCTGATTTACAGGCATAAAGGATCTGGGCCATGTAGGAGTATATTTGATAAACGGGCGGGTATATGGAATACCGGATTCATTGGCATATCCGATAGCATGTGCCACACCGGAATCCGGAACGCCTGCCACGATATCCGGATGTACGCTGTCTCCGTCCCTCTTTGCCAGCATACTTCCGCATTTGTACCGCATCTCCTCAACATTGACTCCTTCGTAAGATGAGGTCGGATATCCATAATAGACCCACAGGAAGGAACAGATCTTCATTCTGTCTCCCGGCTCCACCAGCGTTTCGACCCCCTCCGGAGTGATGAACGCCACTTCTCCCGGACCGAGCTCTCTGTAATCCGTGTATCCGAGATTAATGTACGCAAAGTTCTCAAAAGAAACACAGTAAGCATCTTCTTTTCTTCCAATTACAAGAGGCGTCCTTCCATAGCGGTCACGCGCCGCGTAAAGCCCGTCCTTTGTCATAAGCAGAAGGGTAAGGGAGCCGTCCACGATTTTCTGCGCGTACCGGATTCCCTCCACAAGACTTGCCTTCTTGCAGATCAGGGAAGCCACCAGCTCTGTGGCATTGATCTTCCCTCCGCTCATCTCCTGGAAATGGGAATGGCCTTCATTGAAAGCGCGCCTAAGCAGCTCCTCCTCGTTATTGATCTTCCCCACTGTAACAATGGCAAAACTTCCGTGATGAGACTGGATCAGAAGGGGCTGCGGCTCATAGTCCGAGATACAGCCGATCCCCAGGTTTCCTTTCATCTCCTCCACATCCCGCTCAAATTTGGTACGAAACGGAGAATTTTCTATATTATGGATCGCACGGCAGAACTCTCCGCCACCGTACGCAGCCATTCCTCCTCTTCTCGTGCCAAGATGGGAATGGTAATCCACCCCATAAAAAAGTTCCAGTATACAGTCTTTTTTTGATGCAACTCCAAAAAATCCGCCCATTGAAATATGCCTCCTTTATAGTCAGAGCCTGTGGCCCGGGCAGCCTCGATGCTTCTGAGCCTGATGTCCTTTTTAATTGTCCTAATACAGAATAAGGGAAACAGTATAAAAAAGTCAAGACCAGGTTGCATGTTCCTCTCCGCCCCATCAGACAGCCGCCTGCCGCAGTTCTTTGAGTTTTCTTTGCCCTTCTTTCTGTTTTCGTCTATAATATAAATAAAAACAGAACGATAGAAAACCAGACAGGAGGCCTACTATGACAATGCATGCAGCAGACATGGTGATCGTCCCGGCGCAGCAGCTCCAGCCGCTCGATACCATAGACGGATTTCCGGTCCGCCCCGGATTTTTCCGGGATTTCGGAGCCACAGTCATCCCGGGCGGAGTGAACTTTACCGTCCAGTCCCACGGGGCATATTCCATTGAACTGCTCCTGTTCCACCGCGGGGCAGAAGAACCCTTTGCAGAGCTTAAATTCCCTGACAATTACAGGATAGGCTTCGTATATTCTATGATCGTATTTGGACTGGACATAGAAGAATTTGAATACGCCTACCGCGTAGACGGCCCATATGATGAGAAAAAGGGCCTGCGCTTCGACCGGACAAAAATCCTGCTCGACCCCTATGCCCGTGCGGTCACAGGACAGAGCAGGTGGGGACATAAAAATAATGCCCTGCACGGATACCGCGCCAGAGTCGTTCGTTCGAATTTTGACTGGGGAAAAGAGCGCACCAGTCAGATCCCTATGGAAGATCTCATCATTTACGAAACTCATGTAAGAGGATTTACAAAAGATCCCTCTTCCGGCGCCTCCTGTCCCGGAACTTTCCACGCGCTCAGGGAAAAAATCCCTTACCTGAAAGAACTGGGCGTAAACGCTGTAGAACTGATGCCGATCTTTGAATTTGACGAAATGAGAGACGCCCGCCTCGTCAACGGCAATCATCTGCTGGACTACTGGGGGTATAACCCGGTCAGCTTCTTTGCGCCGAATACAAGTTACTGTTCTGCTCCTGAATATAACCGGGAGGGTCTGGAACTGAAAAAGATGATAAAGGAACTGCACGACAATGGGATCGAAGTGATTCTGGACGTCGTGTTCAACCATACCGCCGAGGGGAACGAACCCGGTCCATGCTTCTCCTTCAAAGGGTTTGACAATAATATCTATTACATGCTTACTCCGGAAGGAAAATACTATAATTTCAGCGGCTGCGGAAATACATTAAACTGTAATCATCCCGTGGTTCAGGAGATGATCCTGGACTGCCTGAAATACTGGGTCATCGAATACAGGGTGGACGGATTCCGTTTTGATCTTGCTTCCATCCTCGGAAGGAACGAGGACGGCGTACCCATGAACCAGCCTCCTCTTCTGCGCAACCTCGCCTTTGACTCTATTCTTGGAAATGTCAAACTGATCGCAGAGGCGTGGGACGCGGGCGGTCTTTATCAGGTCGGTTCTTTCCCCTCCTGGAAGCGGTGGGCAGAGTGGAACGGGCGATACCGCGACGACATGCGCTGTTTTCTGAAAGGGGACGCCGGCATGGCGCGCATCGCCGCCCAGCGCATGATCGGCTCCCCTGACTTGTATGACCCGGTGTGCCGCGGGGGCAATGCCTCTGTAAATTTCCTCACCTGCCATGACGGCTTCACCCTGTACGACCTGTACAGCTACAACCAGAAGCACAACGAGGCTAACGGCTGGGACAATACAGACGGCTGCAATGACAACAACAGCTGGAACTGCGGGATCGAGGGCAGCACAGATGATCCTGCCATCCTTGCTCTCCGGCTGAAGATGATGAAAAACGCCTGCGCCGTGCTCATGTGCAGCCGCGGGACTCCCATGTTCCTCTCCGGGGATGAATTCGGAGATACCCGCTGCGGGAATAACAACCCCTACTGCCAGGACAATAAAATCTCCTGGCTGGACTGGTCTCTGCTCGCGAAAGAGCCAAACCGGGAATTATTTGACTTCTTCCGCTATATGATCGCCTTCCGCAAGAAACATCCCGCCATCCGGCGGGATCTGGAGCCCAGCTATATCGGTTTCCCGTCCATGAGTCTCCACGGGCTCACGCCATGGGGGCCGGAAGCCCCGGAGAGCGCCTACGCCGCATGCGTCCTCTTCTCCGGGTATGATGAGGACTCCGGGAAGGAAGACCTTGTCTATATCGCGGTCAACGCCCACTGGCACCCCGCACAGATAACTCTCCCGGACCTGCCGGAAGAATATGTCTGGAAGATCGCGGTCAACACAGGAGATCCCCTGCGGCAGATTTTCGGGGATGAAGAAATGCCGATAGCCGGGAAACAACTGTTGCTGGGAGAGCGGTCGGTCATTGTATTTGTGGGGGAAGCTTCCCTGTAAATATAACGTCCGAAAACCGTTGATTTGATTGAGGACGTTTTCGCGGCGGGCGGGGATATGGCTCAGGTTCCGGTTCCGCAATCTGGGAAAGACGTAAAAAGAATGGGATACGGCTAAGGACAATTTCAAAGCGGAAGATTCGCCTGCGGCTCAGGCATCCGCTTTGAAATTAACGCCCCATCCCATTCTTTTAAGTCTTTCCATCAGATTACTCCAAGTCACCGCCGCCATATCCCCGCCCGCCGCGAAAGATGTATTTGTCGGGGGGACCTTCCGTCTTGAGCTAAACCAGAAAACAGCGGAGCGCCTTTTCGAAAACCTTTCAGCGCGGGGAGGTGGGTGGTTGAGGCGACTTCGGAATGAGGCTTGGAAAAAGTAGAGATCAGGGGACACGCGTTGGGGTCAGAAGAGAGGTTGTCTGAGGCAAAGCCGAGTTCCTCTCTTCTGATCCCTGCTTTTAGCGTGTTCCATGATCTCGTAGTTTTTCCTGCCTCATGGAGCGGAGCCGATGCCAGCCATATCCCCGCGCTGAATACGTCTTCGACATCTGCGCTTCACTGTTTTCGGACGCATGGCCAATAGCAAGGCTCCCCCCACAATTACAGATTTAATTCACTGTTCGTTTTACATATGTTGTATGCAGGATATGATGCGCCTTCTCGCTTCCCGGCGCTCCGAGATACTCGCTGTACACTTTTTTGATAGACGGATTTTCATGGGATTTCCTGAGCTTCTTCGCCGCATCGTTGTCATACAGCGCTTTCGCGCGGATCGCTTTCACATCCTCGAAGTTGCGCACATCTGCGTGTACCTGGGGCTGTCCGCCGCCGTTGACGCAGCCGCCCGGACAGCACATGATCTCGATAAAGTGGTAATCCGCCTCTCCGGCGCGCACTTTATCCATGATAACCCTGGCATTGGCAAGTCCGGAAGCCACTGCCACCTTCACATCCATTCCGGCAACATTGTAGGTGGCTTCTTTGATGCCTTCTGTGCCGCGCACTTCTGTGAAATCCAGTTTCCCGAGCGTCTCGCCGCTCAGCTCCTCCACCGCGGTACGAAGCGCCGCTTCCATGACTCCGCCGGTGGCCCCGAAGATCACTCCTGCTCCTGTGGACTCGCCTAACGGGTCGTCGAATCCCTCGTCCGGCAGACTTCGGAAGTTGACGCCTACTTTGCGGATGAGCCTTGCCAGTTCTCTCGTTGTGATGGAGATATCTACATCCGGCACTCCGGCCGCATACTGGTCATCCCTCTGAAGCTCAAACTTCTTCGCCGTACACGGCATCACGCTGACGCATACGATATCTTCCGGAGCGATCCCCATCTTCTCCGCATAGTATGTCTTTGTAATCGCCCCGAACATCTGCTGCGGGGATTTGCAGCTCGACAGGTGCTCAAGCTGATCCGGATAATAGTGCTCGCAGTATTTGATCCAGCCCGGTGAGCAGGAGGTCATCATCGGAAGCACACCGCCGTTTTTCACACGGTCAAGGAACTCGTGAGCCTCCTCCATGATCGTCAGGTCTGCGCTGAAGTTAGTGTCAAACACTTTATCAAATCCGATCCGGCGAAGCGCTGCCGCCATCTTGCCCTCCACATCTGTCCCCATGGGATATCCGAACTCCTCGCCCAGAGCCGCCCTTACAGCCGGCGCGGTCTGTACGACCACATGCTTTGATTCATCAGCGATCGCCGCGAGCACATCGCCGATATTGCTCTTCTCATAGAGCGCGCCCGTGGGACATGCTGAGATACACTGACCGCAGCCCACGCAGCTTGTGTCGCCCAGGCCCATCTCAAAGGCGGAACCGATGAATGTGGCGAACCCTCTGTTGTTCGGTCCGATCACTCCCACGCTCTGCACCTTCTCACACACTGCGGAGCAGCGGCGGCAGAGGATGCATTTATTGTTGTCGCGCACCATATGCACTGCGCTTTCGTCCAGCTCATAGTGGTTCCTCTCACCCTCAAAATAATTCTCATCCGTCACGCCCAGTTCCTGGCAGAGCTCCTGAAGCTCGCATTGCCCGCTGCGCACACAGGAGAGACATTTCTTATCATGGACAGACAGGAGCAGTTCCAGCGTCCTTCTCCTGGAATCAAGCAGCTTCTGCGTGTTGGTCAGCACTTCCATGCCCTCTGAAACAGGGTGCACACAGGCTGCCGCCAGGTTCCTCGCGCCTTTTACTTCCACCACACACATACGGCATGCGCCGATCTCGTTGATCTCTTTTAAATAGCACAGTGTGGGGATGCGGATCCCTGCCGCCTGTGCCGCCTCGAGGATCGTAGAACCTGCGGGTGCAGTCACATTCAGGCCATTGATCTTTAAATTCACAGTTTCCATCTTCACTGCCCTCCCTTATTCTTTGTAGATCGCGCCGAACCGGCATTTTTCCATGCAGGCGCCGCACTTTAAGCACTTCTCGGGGTTGATCATATGTACTTCCTTTACCTTGCCGATGATGGCGTCCGCCGGGCAGGTCCTTGCACAGAGCGTACATCCCTTACATTTATCCGGGTCGATCTTATACTGGAGCAGGTCTTTGCAGACGCCTGCCGGACATTTCTTGTCCACGATGTGTGCGATATACTCGTCACGGAAATACCGCAGCGTGGAGATGACCGGGTTGGGCGCTGTCTGTCCCAGTGCGCACAGGGAATTGGACTGCAGATGGCTGCACAGCTCTTCCAGCTTATCCAGGTCTTCCATCGTCGCCTGTCCCTTTGTGATCTTCTCCAGGATCTCCAGCATCCGCCGTGTACCGATACGGCACGGCGTACATTTTCCGCAGGACTCATCCACAGTGAACTCCAGGAAGAACTTCGCGATATCCACCATACAGGTGTCCTCATCCATGACGATCAGGCCGCCGGACCCCATCATAGATCCGATTGCCTTCAGGTTATCATAATCGATCGGCACGTCCAGGTGCTCCGCCGGGATACATCCGCCGGACGGGCCTCCTGTCTGCGCTGCCTTGAACTTCTTACCGTTCGGCACGCCCCCGCCGATCTCCTCTACGATCTCGCGGAGCGTTGTCCCCATGGGCACCTCCACAAGTCCTGTATTGTGGATCTTGCCGCCCAGGGCGAACACTTTTGTCCCCTTGGAATTCTCGGTTCCCATGGACGCGAACCATTCCGGGCCGTTGACGATGATCTGCGGGATGTTCGCATAGGTTTCCACGTTATTCAGGATGGTCGGCTTCTGGAAGAGGCCTTTGAGCGCCGGGAACGGCGGTCTCGGGCGGGGTTCGCCCCTGTTCCCTTCGATGGACGTCATGAGGGCCGTCTCCTCGCCGCAGACGAACGCCCCTGCGCCGAGCCTTAACTCGATGTCAAAATCAAAGCCGCTGTCAAAGATATTTTTGCCCAGCAGTCCGTATTCCCTCGCCTGGTTGATGGCGATTTCCAGACGTTTTACCGCGATGGGATATTCCGCACGGACGTAGATATATCCCTGGGAAGCGCCGATGGCATAGCCTGCGATGGCCATGGCCTCCAGCACCGCGTGGGGGTCTCCCTCGAGGATGGAACGGTCCATGAATGCCCCCGGGTCTCCCTCGTCCGCGTTGCAGCAGACATATTTCTGATCCGCGTCATTGGCTGCCGCGAACTTCCACTTCAGGCCGGTCGGGAATCCGGCGCCGCCGCGTCCCCTCAGCCCGCTGTCCAGAAGGATCTGGATCACGTCCTGGGGTGTCTTCTCCGTGAGCACGATGCCCAGCGCCTCGTATCCGCCGGTCCCTATGTACTCATCGATATTCTCTGGGTTGATGACACCGCAGTTGCGCAGGGCCACCCTGTGCTGTTTTTTATAGAAATTCGTCTCGTTTAACGGGATGATCTTATCCGTCTTTGTCGTCTCATCATAGAGGAGGCGGGTCACTACCCTTCCCTTCAGCAGATGCTCGGATACGATCTCCGGGATATCTTCCTCCTGCACCATCGAATAAAATGTCCCTTCCGGGTATACGATCATGATCGGTCCCAGAGCGCAGAGCCCGAAACACCCGGTCTTGACAACGCCGACTTCCTCAGAAAGCCCGTTTGCCGCGATCTCTTTTTCCAGTCTTTCCCTGATCCGCTGGCTGCCGGAGGAGGTACATCCGGTTCCGCCGCAGACAAGTACGTGTGAACGATACATAGCTTTCAAGCCTCCTTTTCTTTATGCGTTTTGTTCCTGTGCCGCGCTCAGCGTATACTTTGACACGACCTGTCCGCCCAGCAGGTGGAGGCGCAGCACTTCCAGCGCCTTCTCCGGCGTCATCTTTACATAGGTCACCTTCTCCTTGCCCGGCACCATGACTTCCACGATGGGCTCGTACTGGCACAGCCCGATGCACCCGGTCTGGGTGACGCTGATCTTCTCGCTTAAGTTCTGCTCCTGGACCGCGTCAGAGAGAGCGGTAAGGACAGGCCTTGCCCCGCTTGCGATGCCGCAGGTCGCCATGCCGACGACAACGCGGATCTGATCCTCGCTCTCCGCGCGGACTCCGACCTTGCCCTGCATCTTCTCTCTGATGGCACGTAATTCTTCAAGAGATTTCATATAGTTCCTCCATTTCTGTTTCTGATATTGATTTCTGGTTCATACACAGACATAACGCTCAGATCTCTGCCCCGCCGTCTGTCTCCGCCTTGTTCGTCTCCAGATATTCCTTTATGAATGCGGTTATCTCCGGCTCTGAAAAGGAGATCCCTTCCCCGAGCATCTCCCTCATCTCCCTGGTATCCAGGATGAAGGATTTCCCGCCGTACTCATATGTATATCGGAAGTCAATGTGTTCGTTAAATACGATCAGCGTCTGGACAGTGGAGCTGATATCTCCCAGCGGCATCCTGTCTATATGGGACAGGCCGAATACCGCCTTTACTGTTGTCCCTTTTCCTTTTTCTGAATCGATCCGGAAGCTGCCGCCCGTGCTCTCAGCCGCCTGCTTGAAAAACGGGACTCCCAGCCCCACCTTCCGCGTCGTGCGGGTGGTAAAAAAAGGATCCTGCACGCTTGCCGCCTGCTCCGGGGTCATCCCGCAGCCGTCGTCCTTTATGATAACGGTGAGCGTGTCCTCTTCCGGCTGCACGGAGACTGTGATCTCGATCAGAGACGCCTCCGCCCTCACGGAATTTTCCGCAACATCCAGGATATTCAGAGAGATCTCCGGCATCATGGCTTACTCATATTTCGCCAGGATGTCGTCCAGATCGTCCACTGTCAGCCTGCCGTAGACTTCGTCATTGATCATCATGACCGGAGCCAGCCCGCAGGCGCCGACACAGCGGCACGCATCCAGCGAAAACCTTCCGTCCGGCGTACACTCTCCGCCCACGATGCCCAGCTTTTCCATAAGGGCATTGTAGATATCCCCGGAGCCTTTTACATAACACGCCGTGCCGAGACAGACGGAGATGCGGTATTTCCCTTTGGGGCTTAAGGTGAACTGCGAATAAAACGTCGCCACACCGTAAATCTTCTCCATAGGGATCCCTGTTTCATCCGAGATCATCTTCTGGACCTCGATCGGAAGATAACCGTATATATCCTGTGCCTTCTGCAGGATCGGCATAAGGGCACCTTTTTCATCCTTGAGCTCACGGATCACTTGCATAAGTGCCTCTTCCTGTTCTTTTGTCCCGGAAAATGGAACTGTACCTTTCTTAGCTGCCATTCTTCAACCTCCATTTCTCTTTTCCTCCAGACTGTGCAGTTGCATCAGATTCCCGCCAGTCTTTAAGATATATTTTGTGCTCATTAGATTAATGATACCACAAGATATAACACAATACCACTTATTTATTATGAATTTTTTGTATACTTTCACTATACCGTTTCCAGATTTCGGTCTCCTGACCTGATTGAAATATATAAAAAGACTGAAACCTCAGTCATTCAGGCTTCAGTCTTCTACATTTATGACAAATCCTCGCATACAGCTCCAAGGCCATTCAGGCCAGTGTCCTGATATCCGTATATTCTCTGCCGAAGCTGTCCGCAACATTCCTGCATGTCAGCTTTCCTCCGTAAGTGTTGACCGCTGAGTAGATCACATCATTTTCCCGGCAGGCATCCTCCAGCCCCTTGTCCGCGATCTGAAGCCCGTACTTCAGCGTCGCGTTCGTCAGGGCGATCGTCGATGTCCTCGGCACAGCTCCCGGCATATTGCCCACGCAGTAGTGCACGACCCCGTCCACCGTATATACCGGATCGTCATGGTATGTCGCTTTTGTCGTCTCACAGCATCCGCCCTGGTCCACGGCGACGTCTACGATCACGCTTCCCGGCTTCATATTTTTGAGATATTCTTTTTTCATAAGCTTTGGCGCTGATTTCCCGGGGATGAGCACTGCCCCGACCACCAGGTCCGCGTCAGATACTTCTTTTTCGATGGCAGCGTCCGTACTGTACAGAGTCTGGATCCTTGCCCCGAAGATGTCGTCCAGATAAGCAAGCCGCTCCAGGTTCACGTCCAGTATTGTCACATCCGCTCCCATGCCGACTGCTGTCCTGCACGCATTTATCCCTACGCTCCCCGCGCCCAGGATCACGACCTTTGCCTTCGGAGTGCCCGGCACTCCGGAGAGCAGGACTCCCCTTCCGCCGAACGGTTTCTCCAGGTATTTTGCCCCTTCCTGGATACTGAGCCGCCCTGCGATCTGGCTCATCGGCGCGAGCAGCGGGATCGACCCGTTCCTCTCGATCAGAGTCTCGTAGGCCACGCTCTTCACTCCCGCGTCAAGGAGCGCGTCCGTGAGCTTCTCGTCTGCCGCAAGATGGAAATATGTGTATAAAACAAGCCCTTCCCTGAAATATCCATATTCTTCCGGGAGAGGTTCTTTGACTTTTATGACCATATCAGACTTTTCCCACACTTCCTCCGGACCTGCGCACAGCAGCGCGCCCGCTGCGCTGTACTCGCTGTCCTCAAAACCGGATCCCTCTCCGGCCCCGGCCTCAATATATACCGTATGTCCGGCATTCACATAACTTTTCACATTGTCCGGAGTCATCCCGACACGGTACTCCTGCTTTTTGATCTCTTTTACACATCCTACTTTCATGCTGCGTTCCCTCCTGCTGCGCCCCATGCCATGCCGCAGCTGCCATGTTGCGCTGTTTTCTGATAGTTTATCCCCATTCTAATCGAATTTCTTCAAAAAAGCAATTCATTGCTTTTTGAATATGCAAATGTTATACTGGCAGTACATATCGCAGCGTTTCTGCTGCATGGACCAGTATATCATCTACTATCTTTTTCAGGAGGTTTTTATGACGATCAGAGAAATGAAGGAAGCCCTTGACGCAAAATTCCTGTACGGGGAAGAACTGGCGGATCTTGACGCCCAGTTCGTCTTTTCCGCTGACATGATGAGCGATGTGCTCGCATACTGCGGCAAATGTTCCGTGCTCATCACCGGGCTGTGCAATCCCCAGGTCGTGCGCACTGCCGAGATGCTGGACATTGTGTGCATCATCTTTGTCCGGGGGAAACTGCCGGACGAAAACATGCTCGCCCTCGCCCGGGGGAAAAGCATCGCTGTGCTCGCCACTGACCACTATATGTTTACCACGTGCGGCATATTATACGAGCATGGGCTCCGGGGAGGTGCTTAAATGAGCGAACAGCTTACATTTACCTACACCATCGACGGCGACGATTTCACTCGGGCCGGGGAAGCCAGCAGTTCCGTAAAAAATAAGCTCAAAATGCTGGGAGTCAGCAGCGACGCCATCCGCAAAGTCGCCATCGCAATGTATGAAGGGGAGATCAATATGGTGATCCACGCGGAAGGCGGGACGATCAGCGTATCCGTCTCCGACGATGCGGTGACCATGGTGCTGGCGGACCGGGGACCGGGGATCCCTGACATTGACAAAGCCATGCAGGAGGGGTATTCCACCGCGCGCGAAGACGTCCGTTCCCTGGGGTTCGGAGCCGGCATGGGCCTGCCGAATATGAAGCGGTTTACGGACGAAATGCAGATCGACACTGTGATCGGGGAAGGCACAACGATCACCATGAAGGTATACCTCTGAGCCTGACAGATAAGAAGGGAGGCCTGTCCTTTGGATAAGAATAAATTCATGCGCTCGGTCCGGCTGAAGGAATCCGCCTGCCAGGGCTGCATCAACTGCATCAAGCACTGCCCGACCCAGGCGATCCGCGTACATAACGGGAAGGCGCATATCATCGACAAATTCTGTATCGACTGCGGCAGATGCATCCAGTCCTGCCCGCACCACGCGAAGATCGCGGTCTATGACCCGCTGTCCGTGATCAATAATTTTAAATACACGGTTGCGCTGCCCGCTCCGTCCCTGTACGCGCAGTACAATAACCTGACCAATGTGGATATCGTGCTCAACGCTCTCCTCAGGCTTGGCTTTGATGACGTGTACGAGGTCAGCGCCGCGGCGGAACTGGTTTCCGAGGCATCGCGGGAATATATCAAAGAGCACAGGGATGAAGCTCCGTTCATCAGTTCAGCCTGTCCCTCTGTGATCCGGCTGATCCGTGTGAAATTCCCGTCCCTGATCTCCCGGCTCCTGCCGATCAAAGCGCCTGTGGAAGTCGCTGCCGAGATCGCAAGGGCCAGGGCAATGGAAAAGACCGGGCTGAAACCGGAGGAGATTGGGATCATCTTTATCTCCCCCTGCCCGTCCAAAGTCTCTTATGCGAAATCTCCCTTAGGGATCGAGAAGAGCAGCATTGACAATGTGGTGGCGATCAAAGATATCTATCCTCTGCTCCTGCCCCACATGCGGCATGACGAAAGCCAGCTCTCCCATCTGTCCCACTCCGGCAGGATCGGCATCGGCTGGAGCAGCGCAGGCGGAGAATCCGCCGGGCTCTTCTCGGACAACTACCTGGCAGCGGACGGCATCGTCAACATCCTCCGCGTCCTGGAAGAACTGGAGGACGAGAAACTGCACGGGCTCATCTTTGTGGAGCTGAACGCCTGCGACGGCGGCTGCGTGGGAGGCACGCTCACTGTGGAAAACGCCTACATCGCCGCCACCAAGACGAAACGGCTCGTCAAGTATCAGCCGGTATCCAAAAACCACCTGGCAGACAACCCGGAACTGAAGAATGTCTACTGGGCGGACGATGTGGAGTACGAACCCGTATTCCGCCTTGGCAGCACATTTAAGGAGAGCCTGAAGATGATGAACGATGTGGAAAGCCTGACCGCCAGGTTCCCGGGGCTTGACTGCGGATCCTGCGGGGCGCCCACCTGCCAGACGCTGGCAGAGGATATCGTGCGCGGCGACGCTACTCCGAATGACTGCATCTATGTACTCAGGGCAAATATCGCTGACCTGTCCCGCAAGATCGAAGATCTGACCGTAAACAGAAAAGGGAAGGACAGCCTGACAGAAGAGGAGTCGCAGCTTCTCGACTCCTATATACGGACACTGACCGCGGAACTCGCCTCCTTCGGCGTGCCGTCCCGGTCCGGAAAGGGGGATACAGAGTAATATGAAACTGAAAGACATTTTCGCGGTCCCGGAATGCCGGGTCCTGGCAGAAGGGGACCCGCAGCGGGAGATCTCCCGCATCTTCTGCTGTGACCTTTTGAGCATTGCCATGGGGAAGGCGCCCGCGGACGGGGTATGGGTAACTGTAATGGGGAACAGGAATACCCTCGCCGTGGCATCTCTTACGGATACTGCCTGTATCGTACTCGCTGAGGGGGTCTCTCTCGATGAAGGGACGCTTGCCAAGGCAGGAGAAGAAGGGATCGCTGTGCTCGCCACAGAGCTGCCTGCCTTTGACATCGCGCTTGAGATCTATCAGGCGGGGCTGGAATGATCCCTCTGTATTATGATCTCCACATCCATTCCTGCCTTTCCCCATGCGGGGATGATGATATGACTCCGGCAAACCTTGTAGGCATGGCTGCCGTAAAGGGGCTGGATGTGATCGCGCTGACAGACCACAATTCCTGCGCCAACTGCCCTGCCGCCATGTATCACGGCGACAACTACGGGGTCACTGTGATCCCGGGCATGGAACTGACCACAGAGGAAGAGGTCCATGTGATCTGCCTGTTTGCCCGCCTTGAGGACGCGCTTGCTTTTGACCGGCTTGTCTATGAGCGTCTCATGCCCGTGCCCAACCGGGAGGATATCTTCGGAAAACAGCAGGTCATGAACGAAAAGGACGAGGTCACCGGCACAAAAGAGTATCTCCTCATCAATGCGGCTTCCATCTCCTTTGACGAAGTCTTCCCGCTGGTCCGTTCCTACGGCGGTATCGCTTATCCGGCGCATGTGGACAAGAGCTCCACGAGCCTGCTCTCCAACTTAGGCTCCGTCCCGCCGGAGAGCACGTTTGCCTGCGCGGAATTCCATGATTTTAAGAACCTGCACCGGATCCGCAGGGAACATCCGTACTTTGAAGGATGCAATGTGATCTGCTGTTCGGATGCGCATTATCTGGAGGATATCCACGAGCCGGAATATCAGATCTGCGCCAGGTCGAAGGGAGCTGCGGATGTGCTGGATGCGCTGATTGAGAAGAATATATGTTAAAAACAATAAATACAGCAATAATATTTGAACATAATATATAAAAAGAGCAGAACTTAAATAATCTGCTCTTTTCTATGCTTTTATACAGTTCTCCTGTAAGTATTCCTTGATTTGCTTTTTAATTTTGGAATCATGAACAGAAAAAATTATAATACTTTCCAAAACCATCCGTCAAACATCTGTATATGTAAATCCGCTTCACTAACAGCCCCCTTTTCCGTCTGATACTCCCATTCTCCACTGGCAGCTGACGAAGTACAAATAGTCAGTTTATTTGATTCCGTTTCCCCTTCCAAATCAGTAATTTGATAGACCGCTTCGATTGCAGAACCATCCTGTTTATACTCAACTAATTCCGCGTGATAATCTTGATTTTGATACATGATTATCCGATTTTCTCCATCCTCTTTTATCGTAACATCTCCTGCCGCCTCCAAATTGCCTAAATTAAATTCTTTCTTATATCCGCTTATCGTCAAACTTTTTCCGTCTTGAGAAATATCCGTAATATTGAAATTATAATATCCTAAACAGCGGGGATTGATATTCCATCCACCTGCATGACAGGTAGCCTCGTAATTTCCTACCAAATTTTCTGTTATCGGCAAAAAATCTTTGCTGTCTATGATATCATTTACAACACTCCAGCCACTGTCAGGACCATAATAACAACATGTTAATGTACCATAGGTAACACTATTGTAATAAACTGATTCCTGCTGCTCCATTTTATATGTAATATATTCCACACCACTATCTGGATCAAATGTGTTATCAACATATTTTATTTGATCCCCTGCCCAAACATATAATAAATCCTGTATGGCATCATCCGTCATTTCTGAATTAGTCTTCTCCACAGTAAACGAGGGATACATCGTTTCTTCTGTATTAAGTATCCACCCTTGATTATCGTAATAATCATAAACAACCGTTATCTCCGATAACATCTGTGCATATTCATCTGAAGCCGATATGGCAACATCCGTAGACCATTTCTTTTCATCCTCGAATAACTGACTTCGAACTATTTCCAGCTTGTCTGCGCACTCGATTGCTTGGCTTGGATACAGTTCCGACAGGTCAGATAAAATATCATTCTCTGAAGGGGTTTGTTTAATTCCACCGCATCCTAATAAGATTATTCCTAAAAAAGCAGATATCAATATTTTAATCTTTATCATATCTTTTGCTCTCCAAATAACTTTTTTCCATATAAGGCTAAATATTTTTGATATTTGCTGAAATTAAATCTGCCTGATACATCATCAATAAATATCTGTTTCCAGCTTCATTAAAATGTTTTTCATCAAGCATCTTGATCACTTCAAGAATTTCTTCATAAATCCAGTCGCAGATTTTTCCTTTTTTATCAGACTTTTTTATCTGTTCTACAATTCGTGGAGCCTGCTCGTAATAAAAGTCTATTAGTTTTCGTCCATCTTCTGTTTTTTTCAATACTTTATCACGATATTTGCGCATCATAGTCAACTCATAACAATCATCAGGAAGCCCCTTTTCCTCACAGCATACGGTTGTTAAAAAACATCCGCCGTTTCCGCTTCCTCGCTCTTTGTAATACCTACATTCTTTTATTTCATCGGGATCCTCATATGTTCTGCGATATGTGCAATACCATTTATATCCATATTTTTCTGTAGGATCGATATATTCACATTTTCTACATTTGCAATAATAATCAACAGCCATTTTTCTCTCCTCAACAAAGCATGATGACAGCTTTTAATTGAAAACTTCGTTCAAAATCTGTGCCACCGCTCCATAATAATAATTTTCTTCTTCCTGTTTTGCTTTACTTCCCCCTACAGAGCGAAGCAATCCTACTGCTCCTCCGATGCTTCCTCCAACAATACCGCCTATAGCCCGCGATACGCCTGGAGCGCCTTGGGTCAGTCCGCCTATGCTTTTCAATCCAGCTTTCGCTGCCGCACCTGCTCCGGCACGGGCGCCTAATTTTTTCATATTTTTGCTTTCTCCAAATTCATGTATCGAAATGAAGGCCATTGTTCCTTGTCTCTTAATACTTATTACCATTTTTAAATAATCATTTCTGTGCTCGGGATGATATAAAACAATACAATCAACCAAAGATGAATTCAACATGCCGCCATACTTGATTTGATCATCGTAAAAAGAAACTGGTATTTCATACGCTTTCGCTTTATCATCGATTGCATTTTGAATTGTCTGTAAAGTAATTTCACTTCCGTTCACACATTGATATGCCGGTCCTGATTCTCTTAATTCTTTCTCTTTTATCATTGTCCTTTTCCTCCGTTAATCTTTTTATTCTGTTTATATATCAGACATAATAATGTCCAAATATATCTCTTTTATATCTGCCCAGATTTTCTATAGCCAGTTCGCAGCCATTATCAGCGCCCAGCTTCATATATTTCTGAGCCATGTCATAGTCTCTGGGTACAATATTTCCCTCTTCATAAAACCATGCCAGAATAAAATAGGCTTCTGTATTTCCCAAATCTATCGCTTTACAGGTCAATTCATACGCTTCTTCTATATCCTTTAGAGAAGGCGCATATGATGTATAATTGAAAATATTGGTCAGGCAACATGCAAGCCGCCACATGCAGAAATCATTATCCGGCTCGTATTCCAATGTTCGCCTGTACCAGTAAATTGCAGTTTTAATATCCTGTTTTGTGCCCTCTCCAAATTCATACAAAACAGCCAGATTCTCCATACACCCAGGATTCCCCATATCAGCGCCTTTTGCATAAAGTTCAAAAGCCTTTTCAGGAGAAGTATCTACAAACTTTCCCTCGCCATATCTTGTAGCCAACATATAGACAGCGTCTCTGTCTCCTTTTTTTGCGGCTGTTTCATAATAGTATTGAGCTTTAATCTGATCTTCAGCAAAAAGTTCATTTCCATAATCATAAAATCTTCCCAACATATAGGTCCCCCGGGCATTACCTGACTGAAATAATTGTTCAAATATCTCTTTAGCCTTTAAAATATCCTTTTCATACCCTAACGCCCCCTCATAAATTATCTCTCCAAAAATAGCTAAAGCATCTGGATTTCCTTTTTCCCGTTCTTCAAAAAGTAACTTCTGTGCCAAATCCCAGTCTCCATTATTTAATAACTGGAGCATTTCCTTTTCTAATTCTTCATATATCATGCTTCCTTCTCCTCAACTGCATTTTTTCTTCTGTTGTCCGAACCACTTTTACCAATTCTATTTTTCAATTTCTCTATGTAAAAGTATAATATCCGTTCTTTTATGCAACTATATGGTAGCATTTTCTAAGAGATAATGCAACTATATGATAGCATTTTCCCGAGGTGGTATCATGCAGTTTAAAAGACTCGAAGATTTACGCATTGACAGCGACCAGACTCAAGCTGATATAGCCGAATATCTAGGATGCCAGCGAGAGGTTTACCGCAGATATGAAAAAGGAACCAGACAAATTCCAGTAGACATGCTTATACAGCTTTCAAAACTATATAATGTCAGTATTGATTATCTGGTTGGATTAACAAATGTAAAAAAAACATACCCGAGGAACTAATAAAAACTATCTAGCCGTATCTCAGGTATAACTCTCTTTTTTAATTCTAAATCACGGGACTGTCGGAAAATAGATAGTCTAAAACAGGAGCAGATGTGATTCATATGAGTCGCATCTGCTCCTGTTTTCTTATCAAGATTCGTTTTCTTATTCATACCACCCACGCTCTCCCAGCGTCTCCTCGATCTTACGCCTCAGCTCTTTTGTCCTCCCCGGATCTTCTCCCCCGGAGCTGATCCCGATGACCGCTTCATCCGTCATCACCACAGACGGAAAATAAAAGTCGCAGAGTTCCCGGTCATCCGACACATTGACCGGGATCCCTTTTTCCCGGCAGCCTTCCCAGATCTGCCGGTTCACCTCCCGGCTGTCCGTGGCAGCCAGCACGAACGATACCCCCTCAAGATCTCCCGTCTCATATGCTCTGTGCACGGCGCAGATCTGCCCGCTCCTCTCCATCTCTGCAAGTTCAGGGCAGAGTTCAGGCGCAGCCACGCGGACCTGCGCCCCGAACCGGAGCATAGTCCTCACCCTGCGAAGCGCGATCCTGCCGCCCCCTGCCACCAGGACGGACTTGTCTGTCATATCGATAAACATGGGAAAATACGGTCTCTCCACCTCTGCCTCCTCCTCTCTTCTCCTGCCCCTTTGCTTCATCTGTTACATCATATACAAGAGGGCATTGCAGATGCACGCCGCGATATTGCTCCCGCCTTTTCTTCCTCTTGCCACGATATAAGGCGTATCCTTAAGATCCAGGATCATCTCCTTGGACTGCACGACATTGACAAACCCCACGGGCACGCCGATGATCAGCTCCGGGGCGAGCCTTCCTTCCCTGACCAACTCATAAAGGCGGATGAGGGCCGTCGGCGCATTGCCGATGGCGAAGATCAGGCCCGGAGCTTCATCTCCCAGGACTTCCTGACAGTTGAGCGGTCTATCCGCAGTATCTGCCTGTCCGTGATTCCTCTGGAACATCCTCGCAGCCTTCTCCATGCTGGCTGCTGCCCGCGTGGTCCCGTTCTCCCGCGCTGCCTCCGCCACATCCTCATCCGACATAAAGCAGTACACCTGACCGCCGTACTGCGCCAGTTTCTTTTTATTGATGCCAGCCTTTGCCATCTGGGTGTCCGTGACAATGGACGCGCCTCTTCTGAGCGCTCCCAAAGCCTTTTCTACTACCTTCTCGGAAAAGACCAGGTTCTCGGCATAGTCGAAATCCGCGCTTGTGTGGATACAGCGCTTTACGATAGGCTCTGTGCCCGGGACGAATACCCTTTCCCCGAGTTCTTCTGTTATGATCTCAAAGCTCCTCTTCTCGATCTGGGCGGGGAGCACCTGTTCAAGTTCTGTGTTCATTTTATCCTCCTTCCGATGCCGCACACGACCCGGTCCACCCGCTCCGCCTGCTCTGCAAGTGCGTTCATGACCCTGCCCGTGCTCTCCCGGTATTCCCTCTCAAAAGCGTCCACCGGCACAAGCCCGCATCCGATCTCATCACAGATCAGGATCAGGTCTCTATTTTCCTCCAGTATAAGGGATGCCAGTTCTTCCCAGCTTTTCCCCTGCTCAAGCCACCGTTTTACAAACTCGTGGAAACCGTATACCGCCCGGCATGTGCGGATCTCATCCAGGGCGCATCTGCCACCGTCCGTCCATTCCACACCGGGATACAGCTTCTCTGCGAAAGCGCGCTTCCCCTGGAATGTCCCTCCTGTTATGATCCTCATGCCGCCATCACCTTCCTTTTCCTCTTCTGTCTCCCTGCCGGTTTCCGGCTTTACCGTACAGGGGATGCCGCAGACCACCTCAGTCACCCGGTCCGCCTCTTCCGCCAGGGCACAGTTGATCCTGCCCAGTGTTTCCTTATACCTCCTCATCTCAGAGGAATCTTCCGCCGACTCGCTGAACACATCGTTGGTCACCACGACCAGATTCCTGCACCTGTCCCTCAGACAGAGGATCCCGCGGAGGACTGCGTCAGCCGCGTTTTCCCCGGCGCATTCTTCCATATACATCTCATTGGCAGTCAGGTTGGAAAGACATTCTACGAGAATATCTGCTTTTTCCAGATAAGGACACCCTTCACGCTCCAGCTTTCCCTCAAGATCTGTATACCATTCCAGTGTGTGGAATCCTCTGCCTGAGCGCATGGCACGGTGCCGTTCTACCTTTTTCTCTGTTTCTTTATCCCAGGGCGGCATTGTTGCGATATAATACCTCTGTACATCTTGCTGTGTACCGGTTTCCTTCCCCTGCCCGCTGTCCGGGAAAGAGTCCAGGCCGCACAGCGTCTCTTCCGCGTAAGCGGACTTTCCGCTTCCGCTCCCCCCTGTGACAAGCTCCATCATAGCTGTCCACATCCTTCCTGTAATGTCAAACCTTCTTTATGCTCTTTCTGTGCTTCTCTTTCTATTCTCATCCGATGTCCGCGTACCGGTATTCCAAAGCCCCGCTCGCCGGGATCTGCCGAAGCCCTGTGATCTCCGGGTTGACCAGGTTGACGCTCTTCATGGCATACAGGGGGATAATGTAAAACTGCTCACCCACTGCCCTCTGCTCCGCCTGGTGCAGCAGGGCAGACCGCGCCGCCGGATCCTGCTCGCTGCCGGATGCCTCCACGATCGCGTCATACTCCTCATCATGGATCCCGCTGCAATTGTAGGTGCTGTTGGACAGCAGCATGGACAGGTAGGTATACGGGTCGGCAAAGTCAGCGGTCCAGTTCATCCTGCACAGATCGAAATCCCCCGCATGACGGCTGCTGTAATTTGCCTGCAGCTCCTGCGCTTTCAGCTCAATATCTATATTCAGATTCTTTTTGAGCTGCTCCCTGATGACCTGGGCTGTGTCCGAGTCCATCTCCAGTGTGGGGTAACTGTATGTGATCTCCGGGAACCCTTCCCCGTCCGGGTATCCCGCCTCGGCAAGGAGCTCCCGCGCCCGCTCTGCATTTTCCTCAAAAGGCTGCTCCGCCTCATCCACGAAGCGCATGCCTGTGTTTTTATCGAGCATGTATTTTGCCACCAGGTTATAGGTAGGTTCTGTATCCTCTCCCAGGATCTGACACAGTTCTTCCCGGTCGATCGCAAGGTTGAACGCCTCCCTTACCCTGACATCGTCAAAAGGCTCCACATCCAGGTTAAAATATATATACCGCGTGGCGATCTGTTCTGTCACCAGGAGCTCGTCCCTGCCCTCATAGAGCTCCATCACCGATGAGGGGAGCGATACCGCCACATCCACCTCGCCAGTCTCATAGGCGGCTGCCATTGCCTGGGTGTCGTCGAAGAACCGGTAAATGATCCGGTCCAGATGGACTGCGTCCTGATTCCAGTAGGACTCATTTTTCTCCAGCACAAAATACTGATCCGGCACATATTCCGCAAGCATGAACGGGCCGTTCGCCAGGCTTGTCTCCGGATCCTTGTCCCACCCGCTGTCCACAGAATCCGCATACTTCGCGCAGGACGGCGTGTATACGGGCAGCCGCAGCAGGTCCAGGAAATAGACGCATGGCTCTTCCAGCCGGAAGATAAGGGTGTGGTCATCCGGCGTATCCACGCCCAGGGTATCCACGGACGCTTCCTGATCATAGATCTCTTCCGCATTTTTAATGGGGAAGAGATAGACCGCATACCCGCTCCCCGACGCCGGGTCCAGGGCGCGGCGGATCGTGTTCAGGAAATCCTCCGCTGTCACCGGAGTCCCGTCGGACCAGAGAGCCTCCTCCCTGAGATGGAAGGTCCAGACCGTGGAGTCTTCATTCACCTCATAAGATTCCGCCGCCCGGTACTCGATCTCTCCGTTTTCGTCATATGTGAGCAGCTCGTCCAGGGCGGTCACAGAGTAAGACAGATACGTCAGGGCAATGGAACCTGCCGGATCCAGGGTCCCGGTCTCGCTGTTCACTGCCACTGTGATCTCTTTTTCTCCTGACGCTCCATTCCCGGTATCCGCGCCTTTTTCCTCTCCCGCGCACCCAGACAGGTATGCCGCCGAAAATACGGCTGCTGCCAGAGCTGCTGCCAGCCATCTTCCTGTCAGCCGTTTTCCCGCCAGATGTCCTCTTTCCATGTGCTTCTCTCCTTTGTCCGTCTTCTGTAACTCAGATCTGCGATGTCATTGTATATCCTTCCGCCCGTTTCCCTGTATGCTTCTCTGAATACAGGAAACATGCGGTCTCCCTGCTGCCGAAGCGGTATGGTCCCGGCGTTTCTTCAAAACAGCATTTCATGGCATACCCGCAGGACGCTGCGAAAGGGCAGCCCTTCCCGCTGTCTGTCCCCTGCGTCCCCTCTTCCGCAAAGACAGGGCGGACTTTGCCCGCTTTCAGAGGGTCCGGCGGAAGGACGGAGTTTAAGAGCATCTTTGTATAAGGATGCCAGGGATCCGAACAGACATCCTTTGTCTCCCCGCTCTCTGCCAGCCGACCCTGGCAGAGGACGCTGATCCTGCTGCTGACCTGACGGATCAGGGCCAGGTCATGGGAGATGAACAGGCATGCGATCTTCTTTTCCTTCTGGATGGTCAGGAGCAGGTCAAGGACCTGTTTCCTTGTGGAAGCATCCAGTGCGGAGAACGCCTCATCACAGATCAGAAGCTCCGGCTCCGGGATCAGCGCCCTGGCGATCCCGATCCGCTGCCGCTCTCCCCCGGAAAACTCGTCCGGGTACCGGTCTGCATCCTCCGGGGAAAGCCCTGCCATACAGAGCATTTCCTCCACTCTTCTTCGCCGCTCTGCGGGCGTCAACCTGTCTTTCCCACCCTGCGCCCTCAGCGCCTCACCAAGAGCCTGTCCCACTGTCAGGCAGGGATTGAGGGAACCATATGCATCCTGGAACACCATCTGGATCTTTCCATTCCATGCCCTCTTTCCGTTCCATGCACTCTTTCCGTTCCATGCCCGCTTCCCTTTCCCTGCATCCAGACATTCTCCTCTGTACAGGATCTTCCCGTCATCCGGCGCCAAGAGCCCGGTCAGGAGCCTTGCCAGAGTCGTCTTCCCGCTGCCGCTCTCCCCGGCAAGGGCATAGACCTCCCCGGCCCGGATCTCCATAGAGACGTCCCGGATCCCCTCGTCTGTGCCGAACACCTTTGTCACATGCTCCAGGCGGAGAAGAGGCGGCTGCGGTTTCTCCCGCAAATGTTCTTCCTGCAAATGTTCTTCCTGCAAATGAACCTCCTGCGGATGGGTTGGAAAAGGCTTGTGCCCTTTCGTGTCCCTTAAGAGCTTTTTCGTATATTCATGGACCGGGGCATAGAAAATCTCTTCTGCGGTTCCCGCCTCAATGATCCGTCCCGTCTTCATCACATACACCCTGCTGCAAAGCGCCGCGATGACTCCCATGTCATGGCTGACCACAAGAAGGGAGGTGCCCGTATCCTCCACGATCCGCTTCAGGAGATGGAGGATCTGGACCTGGACCGCCGCGTCCAGGGCGGTAGTCGGCTCATCTGCGATGATCACCCTGGGCTCGCAGGCAAGGGCAATGGCGATGGCCACTCTCTGGCGCATCCCTCCGGATAGTTCAAACGGATACTGCCCCATCCGAAGCTTCGGTGAGCGGATCCCTGCCATATCCAGCAGCTCTTCCGCCCGCTCCTTTGCCTCCCGCTTTGTGCATTTTCTGTGGATCCGGACCGTCTCTGTGATCTGCCGCCCGATCTTTACCGCAGGGTTCAGGCAGTTCAGGGAATCCTGGAGGATCATGGCGATATCACGGCCGGGCTGCACCGGTCTTGCGCAAACCGTGATCCCGTCTGAGGAAACCGCCGCACTGTCCCCGAGGAGTCCCATCACTGCAAGCATCGCCGTACTCTTCCCCGAGCCGGACTCCCCCACAATGCCGACAGTCTCACCCTCGCCCACAGAAAAGCTGATCCCGTCCAGCGCCTGTCTGCTCTCCTGACACGTATGATATTGTACGCTTAAGTTCCTGACTTCTAAAATGCTCATCTGCCTTTTCCTCTCCTGAGCTGTCCCTCGGCCGCCGTGCCCACCGCATGGAATGCAAGCAGCATCACGCACAGTACAATAAGAGGGCATACCATCTGATACGGATACACGAGCATCTGGCTGCGCGCCTCCTGGATGATCGTTCCCAGGCTGGCGGCCGGCGGCTCCAGTCCCAGCCCCAGGAAACTTAGAAATGCTTCCGTAAAGATGGCATGGGGGATCATAAATACCAGGTTTACCAAGATCGGTCCCGCCGCGTTCGGCAGCAGATGCCGCCGCAGGATCCGGATCCGGGAGATACCCTCCATGCGCGCCGCCGCCGCGAAATCCGTCTCTTTCAGTCTCTGGATCTCGCCCCGGACGATCCGCGCCATATCGATCCAGCCTGCCACACACAGCCCGAGGATAATGCTCCCCGCCCCGGCTCCCGCCACGAGCGTGATCAGGATCACATACAGCATAGAAGGAATGGAAGCAATGATATCCGCGGCGCGCATCATGACCATATCTGTACGTCTGCCCGCGTATCCAGCCGCCGCCCCGAAAGCCACGCCCACACAGCCGTTGATCAGCGCGCTGGCAGTCCCGATCAGCAGGCTGATGCCTGCCCCGTACCAGACTCTGGAGAAAATATCCCTCCCGAACTTATCCGTCCCGAACAGATGGGGCAGGGACACTGCCTGGTTCCGGATCTCCGCATTCTGCTCCGAATAAGACCAGGGCCAGAAAAGGGGCACAAGGACGGCGAGCAGGATCCAGATACCGAGGATCACACAGCCTGCAAGCACCTGCCGGTTCCCTCTGACCAGACGCGCTGTCTCTTTTCTTATATTCACGGATCCCGCCTCCTTTCCGCAGTCCATCCCTCTGTATATCCAATTCCGTTTTCCCGCTGTTTTCTTACATTTTTCTTATACTTCTTATGTTTCTCATGTTTTCTTCATTTCCCGCTGTATGACCGCCGCAGCTTCGGATCCAGCCATGCGCACACAAGGTCTGTCGCAAGATTCACAAGGATCACCACTGTCCCCATAAAAACCGTCAGTCCCAGGATCAGCGTGTAATCCCGGTTTGTGACCGAGCTTACGAACTCCCGTCCCAGCCCCGGGATGGTAAAGATACTCTCCGCCACAAAGCTCCCGGTAAGGAGAAATGCCGATGCCGGGCCCACATAATTCAGCACCGGGACCCATGCGTTTTTCAGGGCATGAGTAAACAGGATCCTGCCTCTTCCCAGCCCTTTCGCCCGGGCGAACAGCACATACTGCCTGTCCATCTCCGCGGCAAGGGCATTTCCGGTCAGGCGGGAAATGACCGCCATGGGATAGAGCATCAGCGCGGCCACCGGGAGCACATAGTGCGCAGGGCTAAGGAGCCCCGCCGAGGGGAACCACTTAAGCTTTACGCTGAATACAAGGAGAAGGAGAATGGCGGCGGCGAAATTGGGGATCCCCGCAAGGAGCATCCCGCCTGCCGCAATGCCTTCCCGGACTGCTTTTCTCTTTGACACTGCCCGGAGGATCCCAAGCCCCGTACCCAGGATCACTGCTGTCAGCAGGGCCGCGGTCCCCAGCGATGCGGTGACCGGCCAGGTCCTGCCGATGATCTCAGCCACTGTTGTGTCCGGCTCCTGATAAGAAATACCCAGGTCTCCCCGTGCCAGATTCCCCATATACGCTGCATACTGGTCGAACAGAGGCGCATTGAGGCCGTACTCTTCTTCCACTGCCTCTACCACCTGGGAGGACACGCTCCCGCTCTGGAACGGGCTTCCCGGTATCAGGCGGACCAGGAAAAAGGTCACAGTGGCAAGGACGAACAGGGAGATTAGCCCTGCCGCCAGACGTTTGAAAGTATACGCGAGCATCTCCCCATCCTCCTTTCCTGTCACATAACTGCTCTTTTACTGTCCGCAGTCCTTTCCGAACAGCTCCACGATCTTTCTGACCACCGCGTCTATAGACGCCTGGTCCGACACCTGGATCTGCATTCCGTATTTCGCCGCCTCCGCCGCGGTCTGCTCCCCGATACAGACTGCCCGGATCCCGGTATAGTCCGCGCATTCCACGGCTCCGGTGAACCCTCTGACCGTGGACGCGCTCGTAAATGTCACGGCGTCGATCCGGCCCTGTTCCAACAGTTCCCGGATCCGGTCTTTCAGGAGGGGATGCGTCTCATACAGGGAACGGTACAGCGGGAGGTCTTCCACGCCAAGCCCTGCCCTGAGCAGAGGCGGCAGGAGTTCCTCCGAGCCCTTCTCGGCCCGCGCCACAGTAATGCGGCTTCCCTCTGCCGCTGCCTCCGCCAGAGCTTCTCCCAGAGCCGCCGCGCTGTACACCCGGGGAACAAGATCCGGGATCAGCCCCCGTTTCCCCAGTGCAGCGGCAGTTCCGGAACCGATGGCAGCGATACGCACTTCTGCCCCGCGGGCAAGGAGGCTCCGCAGATCCCTCCCCAGCTCCATAAGCTGTTCAAAAAAGAGGTCCGCCCCTGCGGGGCTTGTAAAGACCAGCCACTCCTGATCCGCATGGGTCCCGAATGTTTCCAGCGCCTCTCTGAGCCTGCGGTTCGGACAGATGGGTTCTGTGCGGATGGCAGGCATCTCGATGACCTGCGCCCCCAGATCCCGCAGACGCTCTGCAAGAGAAGAACTGCTCTGTCTGGGCCTTGTGACAAGGAACTGCCTTCCGCCCAGCACACGATCCTCCGCCCAGTGCATCTGAGAGGACAGGGCGCACACCTTCCCCACTACGATGATGGCAGGCGTTTTGATGCCGGCGCGGTCAGAAGCTTCCTTCAGTGTGCCCACGGTCGCGGTAACCCTTCTCTGCCCGGCGCAGGTTCCGTTTTCCAGCACAGCGGCAGGCGTATCCGGATCCATCCCCGCCTCTGTCAGCCCGTTTAGGAGAAATCCCATAGCGGAAAGCCCCATCAGGAAGACCAGCGTACCCTTCAGCCGGACCAGGGCAGGGAAGTCGAGATCCACTCTGCCACCTTTCCGCGCGTGCCCGGTGATCACATGGAAGGAAGAGGCATAATCCCGGTGGGTCACCGGGATACCCGCATAGGCCGGGACCGCAGCCGCGCTCGTCACGCCGGGCACGATTTCAAAGGGAATCCCCGCCCGGATGAGCAGCTCCAGCTCTTCCCCGCCTCTTCCGAACACAAAGGGATCTCCCCCTTTCAGCCGGAGGACCTGTTTTCCTTTTTCTGCTTCCCGGACAAGGATCCGGTTGATCTCCTCCTGGGGGACCGGGTGATTCCCCGCGTGCTTGCCCACATAGATCACTTCTTTGTTCTCCGGGATGCGGCTTAGCGTCTCCGCACTGATCAGGGCATCATACACGATCACATCCGCCTTCTCGATCAGACGCGCGGCTTTCAGCGTCAGAAGGGACGCATCCCCGGGGCCCGCTCCGGCGAGCCACACCTTTCCTTTTCTTTCTTTCTCCGTATTTTCCATCTCCAACATCCTCTCCCCGCTGTCTAAATGAGGCGCATTAGTTCCTTTGCCAGCTTTTCGCCAATATGCGCCGCATGACCAGTGTCCGCACACAGCGATCCTTTTGTATACTGCCCGGTCTTCTCATCATAATACAGCCCGGACAGTTTCAGTTCATTTCCTTCCACCCTGGCATGGGCCGCGCACGGGGACGTGCATCCCCCGTCCACTGCCCGGATAAACTGCCGCTCCGCCAGAGCTGCCGCACGGCTCTCGGGACAGTCCAGGCGCTCCATCCACTTATACGCCTCTCCCCGCCTTCCCTGTACGGCAAGGATGCCCTGCCCTGCGGCGGGGATCATCTCCTCCACGGAGAAATACCTGCGGATCTCCTTCTCCATTCCCAGCCGCCTCAATCCCGCCGCAGCCAGAAGCATTCCATCGTACCCTTCGCTCTCCAGTTTTTTCATCCGGGTCTGGACATTTCCCCGGATCCCGCAGAAAGTGCATCCCGGATACAGCGCTTCCATCTGGAGACTGCGCCTGCGGCTGGAGGTGCCGATGACCGGGGTCTCCGGAAGATCGTCCAGTCCTTTCCGCAGAAGGAGCGAATCCCTCGGATCCTCTCTCCTGCTGTATGCCAGGATGGGAAGTTCCTCTCTCTCCTCCATCGGCATATCCTTCAGGCTGTGCACGGCAAGATCAATCTTCCCTTCCAGAAGCGCCCGGTCAAGCTCTTTGACAAACAGGCCTTTGCCGCCGATCTTCTCCAGACTTTTGTCCAGAATCCTATCCCCCGTTGTCTTCATGGTAATGATCTCCACCCTGACCGCCGGGTCTTCCCTCTCGATCCGTTCTTTTATGATCTCTGCCTGCTTTACTGCGAGAGCGCTCTCTCTGCTCCCGATGCGGATTACAGAATACATGGCGCATCAGTTCCTTTCTCTATGATCTGATAGACTGCATCCATGTCCACGCTCCGGCGGAGGATGTCCGCAAGCCTGTCATACTGTTCCTCCTTGTATGCCTTCCAGTCCCTTGCCCGAATCTCTGACGGGCCGCAGCCTTTCTTTTTGAGCAGCGCCGACAGGAAGCCTCCTGCCGCCTCAGGAGCGTCAAAGATCCCGTGTACATAGCATCCGTACACATTTCCGCGGCAGGCGCCGTCCGGGTGTGCCCTGCCTGTGCTGCCCTCCACGGGAACGGCGTCTACGGGAACGCCATCTCCGGGGATGCAGTCTCCGGGGATGCAGTCTCCGGGGATGCTGCTTTGCGCGGCCTCCTCTGAGATCGATGAAAGCTCTCTGCCGCCCTCTGTAAGAGTGCTTTTCCCCATATGGATCTCATACCCGGCAAAAGGCGCCCCGGACAGTTCTTTGAGTGCTCCTTCCAGAGCAAGGAAATTTCCTTCCACCCTTGTCCTTCTCTTCTCCTGTTGGAAGACGGTGCGCACAGGGAGAAGCCCCATACCTGCCACCGTGCCTTTCTGCTCTGTGCCGTCAGGGTCTGAGATCTCCTGTCCCAGCATCTGGTAGCCCCCGCAGATGCCGAACACCACCCCGCCCCTGTCCGCGAACTGGAGGACCTTCGCCTCCATGCCGTTCTGCCGCATCCAGAGCAGGTCCCGGATCGTATTCTTGCTGCCCGGGATAAATACAGCGTCCGGGCTTCCGAACTGGTCCGGGGATGTGATATACCGGACAGATACCTCTTCCAGCGACTCCAGCGGCGCGAAATCCGTAAAATTGGAGATCCTCGGCAGACGGACCACTGCGATGTCCACGAGTCCGGCATTTTTCTTCCTCTGGAACCGTTCGGTCAGGCTGTCCTCCTCATCAATATCCAGATAGAAATACGGCACCACGCCCAGCACCGGGATCCCGGTCCTCTCTTCCAGCATGGACAGTCCAGGCTTTAAGATGGAGACATCTCCCCGGAACTTATTGATGATGGTTCCCTTAATACGCCGCCGCTCCTCCTCTTCCAGGAGCATGACTGTCCCCGCGATCTGGGCGAACACCCCGCCCCGGTCGATATCTCCTGCGAGGAGCACCGGCGCGTCCGCCATCTCTGCCATGCCCATGTTCACGATATCGTCCTGTTTCAGATTGATCTCCGCCGGGCTGCCTGCCCCCTCGATGACGATCACATCATACCGGGAGGCGAGTCTTGCGTAGGCTTCCATGACTGCCGGGACAAACTCCTTTTTCCGGCGGTAATATTCCACAGCGGACATCACGCCCTCCGGCCGTCCGTTTACGATCACCTGGGAGCCGGTGTCATTGGTGGGCTTGAGCAGGATAGGATTCATGCATACATCCGGCTCGATCCCCGCTGCTTCCGCCTGCATGACCTGCGCCCGTCCCATCTCCAGCCCGTCCCGGGTGATATAAGAATTCAGGGCCATATTCTGAGACTTAAAAGGAGCCGCCTTCACGCCGTCCTGCCGGAGCACGCGGCAAAGTCCGCCCGCGAGGATGCTTTTTCCCACATTGGACATGGTCCCCTGTATCATGATCGGTCTTGCCATTCTATAACCTCCGTTCACTGCTCTCTTCTTTCATTGATCTCTTCTTTCGCTAATCTCTTCTTCCGCTGATCTTCCTGAGCGCTTCCGCCAGCAGACGGTTCTCCTCATGCAGCCTTACTGCAGTGCGATACCATCCTTTTCCAAGTCCGCGGTAATTCCCGCAGTCACGGATCAGGATCCCCTGCTCTTTCAGTCCTTCCGCCAGATCTATACTGCTGTACATCAGGATAAAGTTCGCCTCTGAAGGGATCACCCGGAATCCCGTCTCTCTCAGCTCTTGTTCCAGCCATTCCCGCTCTGCCCGGATCAGGATCCTCGTCTTCTCCACTTTAAGGTCTTCTGCTTCTGACAGGGCGGCGATCCCCGCCTCCTGGGCCGGGACAGAGACGCTCCAGGGCTGGCGCACCCTGTACATCCGTTCCAGCAGTTCTGTGTCCGATGTGATCCCGTATCCCAGGCGCAGTCCCGGGATGGCATGCATCTTTGTAAACGCCCGTACTACAAAGAGCCAGAGCCGGACTTCTGCCTCGCTCTCCGCGTAAAATGCCTTTTCCGGATCCGCGAATTCGATAAAACACTCATCCAGCACGAGCCGGATCTTCTTCTCCCCGCACCGCCGGATGATCCTGCGCAGAAGTTTCTCCGGGATCACCTGCCCCGCAGGGTTCGAAGGAGAGCAGAGAAACACCAGATCCAGATCCTCTGTCAGCTCCTCCAGGAACCGTTCTGTGAGCCGGAAATTTTCTTTCTCTTCCGTCTGATAGTAACGGATCTGACAGTCCGCTGTGCGCAGCGCCTGCTCATACTCCGAAAAGGCAGGGACCGGGATCAGAGCCTTTTTCGGTCTTTCCGCAGTCACAAGAGAGAAGAACAGATCCGCCGCCCCGTTTCCCGGCAGGATAAACTCCCCGGGGATCCCCAGCTTTTTCTCCAGCGCCTCCCTCAGGGCGCGGCACTGGCTGTCCGGGTAGGCGCAGCACTTATCGATCCCCCTCTTTGCCGCCTCGAGCACGGCTTCCGACGGCCCGTAAGGATTGACATTGACTGAGAAATCCAGCATGCCCTTATATGTATAGACATCTCCTCCGTGCCCGTATTCCATGTCTGTCTCCTTTCGCGTGTCGTCTTTTACGGGAACACGGTTCAGGACAGGACCAGGTCAATCACAAGGCGGATCCCGCCGCACAGGAGAAAGGTCAGCAATTCCGTGGCGTACATCAGCCTCCCCGTCCTCAGGATATCTTCCGGCTCGATCCTGCGTGTAGCGTCCCCAATGAATTCTTTTTTATAAACTTTCCCGAAATATACTGCATCTCCTGCCAGCTGCACCCCCAGCGCGCCCGCGCACACGGACTCGGTCTGCGCCGCGTTGGGGCTGGCATGTTTCCGTCTGTCCCTGCGCCAGATCTTCCACGCGTTTTCCCCGTCCAGCCCGGTGAGGAATGCGGCTGCGGTCATAAGAAGCGCTGTGAGCCGGGCAGGGATATAGTTGAACACATCGTCCATCTTTGCCGGGATCCTCCCGAAATACAGATACCTGTCATTTTTATAGCCCAGCATGGAATCCATAGTGTTCACAGCTTTGTACAGAAATCCCAGCGGGGCTCCGCCGATCAGCAGGTAGAAAAGCGGAGCGGTCACTCCGTCAGAAGTATTCTCAGCCACTGTCTCCACGGCGGCTTTCGTGACGCCCTCCTCTGTGAGATTTTCCGTATCCCTGCCTACGATCATGGACACAGCTTTTCTCGCACCCGGAAGGTCACCCTCCTTCAGTTTCCCGTACACCTTACGGCTCTCGGCCGACAGGCTTTTTGCCGCCAGGATCTGGAAGCACCAGAATGTCTCCAGCAGGAACTGAAGCGCCGGATGGATCCGCCCGGCAAGAAAGAGCAGGGCAAACGGGATCAGAAACGCCAACAGGATTGTCATCACCCAGAGCACGCCCCCCGCTGCCGCGAGATGGGAGCCGCACACTTTCCTCAAGCGCCGCTCCGTCCAGGAGATCCAGTTCCCGATGAGCCGCACCGGATGATACAGACAGCTCGGATCCCCGAACAGAAGATCCAAAAGTAAGCCAGCCCCGCAGGCTGCAAGCGACATTAGCATCTTTCCTTCTCCTCCATCCTGTTCTTCCTGTCCTTTCTGTTTTTTCTGTTTTCCTGTTTTTTCTATCTTTTCTGCCCGTTCACCCGATCTGCCGGATCTGCCGCAGGATCTCTGTCCCGCTCTTCCATTCCTCTTCCTCTGCCTCTGCAAGATATCCGCAGCCATTCCCTGCCTGCCAGTCATAAAAGGAATGCTCTCCCTCTGCCATCCGGGAGAGTGCCGACATGATCGTCCCGCCGTGGACTACAAAGGCCGCCCGGTCCACTCCCTCTTTGATCCAGCGCCGGATCCATTTCCTCACACCCAGTTCACACCGGGCCCGGAAGGCCTCCTGGGACTCCCCTTCCGGGAATGCGGTCATGCCGCCGGATTCCATCCAGCGGATATAGGCTGGCTCGTCTTTCAGGTCTTCACAGGTCTTCCCCTCGAATCTCCCGAAATCACATTCCCGCAGCAGAGGCTCTGTCTGCACCGGCGTCTCCGGCCAGATCAGCTCCGCAGTCTGCTGACACCGCCTCATGGGGCTTGCCGCCAGACATTGGATCCTGGGATAGGGCGCCGCCGCCGGTCCGCCCTGCCGCTCCCGGAAGGCACTGACCGCACGGTCAGACAGAGGTTCGTCTGTTCTCCCAATGTACTGTCTCTTTTCATTCCCCGGCGTGGCCAGGTGCCGGATCAAGATTACTTCCATAAGCATCCTCCCCCAAGGATCAGGGCTGCCAGCATGGCGAGCTCGCATATCTGGAGAAAATATCCCGCCAGATCCCCCGTGATCCCTCCAAACTGCTTCCGGCTGAGGCAGAAATAATGCAGAAATACAAGAAGCGCCGCCGCAAGGGCAATGCTGCCCGGTATAGGAGCCAGCCAGATCATCCCCGCGCCGCATGCCGCTGCCCAGAGGACCATCACAATCCGCACCCGCCTCCTCTGCGCCCCGTCCTGAAAGGTGCGCAAAAGCCCACTGTTCTTCGCCGCCCGGAAGCTCACCACAGAGATCCCGCTTAAAGATCTGGAGAGCGGGAACATCAGAGCCGCCGCCGGAAGGACAGAGCGGTCCGCCTCGCTCCAGAGCGCCGCATTTATAAGGAAGTATGCGCACAGCCAGATCACGGCAAACGCCCCGGTGTGCGAATCCTTCAGGATCTCCAGCTTTTTCTCCCGGTCCCCGCAGGAGCCGAGCGCGTCCATAGTATCCGCGAATCCATCGAGATGAATCCCCCCTGTCACCAGTACCGGGATCAGCGTCATAACCGCAGCGAAAAAGAGGCTGCCGCAGTCAGTCCAGGTCAGGAGCGCATATCCCGCGGCGTACTCCAAAGCCCCTGTCACCACGCCTGCGACCGGGAAAAAACACATCGCATACTTCATATTTTTTTCATTCCAGTCCACTGTGGGGACAGGGATCTTTGAATACATGGACAGCGCCACTGCCAGGGAACCAAAAAACCGCATCTTCCTTCTACCGCCTTTTCTGTAAGCCTTCCTGCTCTGTCAGTTCAACTCTTCATACTGCTCTACCCGGATCTCTTCAAACGTACTCATCCGGTTATACACTTCCAGTCCCATCTCTAAGAGCGGAAGGACTGCCACCGCGCCGCTCCCTTCGCCCAGGGACATGCCGCAGTCGATGAACGGGGAAAGCCCCAGCGCCTCCAGCACTATGCCGCCTGCCGGTTCATTGGAGCGGTGCGACGGCATCATGTAATCTGCGCAGGCAGGAGCCATGCGCGCCGCGCACAGCGCCGCCGCTGAAGAGATAAAGCCGTCGATGACGATGGGGATATGGCAGACAGCGCCCCCGAGAAATACCCCGGCAAGCCCCGCGATATCCAGACCGCCAACTTTTGCCAGTACATCCACGGCATCTGACGCATGCGGCGCGTTGATCCGGACTGCCCTGCGGATGGCGTCCACCTTCCGGCGCAGCCCCTCTGTGCTAAGCCCTGCGCCTCTTCCGGTCACTTCCTCCGGATCGCGTCCCAGGAGCACGGATACCACCGCACTGCTCGTGGTCGTATTCCCGATCCCCATCTCGCCGGTGGCAATGATGTCATAGCCCTTCTCCGCCAGCTCCTGCACAAGCCGGACTCCCGTCAGGATCGCCCGCTCCGCTTCTTCCCGGGTCATCGCCGGCTCCCGGGTCATGTTCTTTGTGCCGTACGCCACCTTGTATTCCGGTCTGGTCACATGGTCCACATCCCGGGCCACGCCGATATCCACGGGAAAGAGATCCACGCCCGCCGCCTCTGACATGAAACAGACGCTTGCCGCCTTTTTCGTAAAATTCTCTGTCACAATGGCAGTCACTTCCTGCCCGGTCTGAGTCACGCCCTCTTCCACGACTCCATTATCTGCGCAAAGGATCACCAGCGCCTTTTTCTCCAGCGTATACGAGGATGACCCTTTGATCCCCGCCATGCGGATGATTGCGTCCTCCAGTTTGCCCAGGCTGAACAGAGGTTTCCCTACGGTTCTCCATCTGGCCCTGGCCTCTTCCGTGCTTATCCGGTTCGCGGGACCGATCTTCTGCAATGTCTCTTCCAGCTTCATCTTACGTTCCTCCTGTATCTCTCCACTCCGCGCATCTTTTGACGAACCGCTCTGCAAAAGCGGGCAGGGACGGCAGATACAGGTGAGGGTATCCGGCAAAGAGCTTCCCTCCCATGTGGATACAATCCCAGCTCCTGCGCCCGTCCGGCTTCACCGCCCGGCACGCATGTCCGCTGTCCGTACTGTCCCAGTAGTGGAACTCATGCCCACGGATCGTCTCTCCCGGCAGAAGATAGCTCCCGCTCTGAGCCTGCTGCCTGTCCGCGGCAGTCACATTGATGTACCCGAAACGGACCAGCTTCCCGGCGGCAAACGCCCTGCCGGGAATAACGCCAGACATCGGGTATGGATTTCCTTCCCCATCCTCCATCTCATCATGCAGGTACATAAATCCTCCGCACTCGGCAAGGCAGGGCATGCCGGACCGGACTGCCTCCCGGATCATTTCCCGCATCCTTCGGTTTTCGGATAGCTGCCTGGCATAAAGCTCCGGGTATCCTCCCCCTAAGATCAGCCCGTCCAGCCCTTCCGGGAGCGCCGGATCAGACAGCGGGCTGAAAGGGATGAGCCTGCACCCCATGTTTTCAAGCAGCTCCATGTTCTCTTTATAGTAAAAGCAGAACGCCCTGTCCTTTGCCACGCCGATGCGGACCTCCCTGCCGGGGAAAATCTTTGCTCCTGCCTTCTCTTTCTCTTTTCCGCCGGAAGCCGCCCCGCCTGCCATGTCCGGACCGGCCCCTTTTTCCGCGATGCGGAGAACCAGCTCCAGATCCACGGTCCGGGAAAGAATCTCCCCTGCCCGGCTGAGCTGCCCCTTCATCCCTTCCATCTCCTGGGGCGTGACCAGCCCGAGATGCCTGCTCTCAAAGGTAAAGGCCTCATCTTCCGGCACATATCCCACCACCGGGATCTCATGCCCCATTGCCTTCAGCTCCCTTTCCAGCATCTCCTTCAGGCGCGGATAGAGCATCCCGGATACCCGGTTCAGAAGGATCCCCCGGATCCTGCTGTCCGGGCGGTACTCCGCCATGCCCTTTATGACCGCCGCAAGGGAGAGGGACGCCCCCCGGCAGGGGAGCACCAGGAGCACCGGGAGGCCCAGCGTCCGGGACACATCATAGGAGCTTGCCGCATCCGAATCCATGGACATGCCGTCATAGTATCCCATGACCCCCTCTGTCACGGCAAGGTCTGCGCCGGATATATGCGCTTCATATCCTTCCCTAAGCTCATCCCTGGATGAAAAGAACAGGTCCAGGTTCCGGGAGTCCACTCCCAGCACTTCCCTGTGGAACATGGGATCAATATAGTCAGGACCGCACTTGCACGCCCTTACCGTAAGCCCTCTCTTCGTAAAAGCTGCCATGAGCGCGCATGCGGCTGCTGTCTTGCCGCTGCCGCTGGACGGCGCGGCGATGAGTATTCCCGGAACGTGCATCAGACGTCACTCCTTCCTCCTGCTGAGATGATATACACCGGGTTCTGCCCGGTCATCATATGATATCTTCCCAGTTTCCGCGAACGGGACGCCATGATCTGGGTGATCTGCGCGTCCTTCAGCAGTCCCTCATCTACTGCCTCCATTGCTTCTTTCACAGTCTCCAGCGAGATCGCATTGACGACGATCCTGGCTTCCGGCGATTTCTCAAGGACAGCCCGCAGGATGTCTTTGAGATTTCCTGAGCTGCCTCCGATGAACACATGAGTGGGGGCTTCCAGGCCACAGAGCGCCTCCGGCGCTTTTTCGCTCACGATGCGGATCCCGTCCGTTCGGAACTTCTTCCGGTTCTGGCAGATCAGGGAGACTGCCTCCGGGTTCTTTTCCACCGCATAGACCCGGAGATCTGCCCCTGACAGCGCTGCCTCCACGGACACAGAGCCCGTGCCTGCCCCGATGTCATAGACCACCGCATTCTTCGTCAGCCTCAGCGCGGCGATGCTGACTGCCCGCACCTCCTCCTTTGTCATAGGCACGTTGCCCCGGATAAACTCCTCGTCCGGCACATGACAGCAGGCGGACAGATCCGGGGATGGATTTTCTGCCAGAACCACGCTCAGCCCGTCCAGGTCTGCCTCTCCCATCTCCTGTACCGCGCCTGAAATGACCCGCTCATCCGGATAGGAAAGCCTGGCTCCTACATGGAGGAGGATCTCATCCATCCCGTACTCTCTCAGGCGCTCCAGCGCCCGTCTCCCTGCATCTTTCCCGCCCAGGAGGAGAAAGGTCTTCCGGTTCCGGCTGACCGTCTGTATGAAATCTTCTTCTTTTCCGTGAAGACTGACAAGCGCCGCGTCCTCCCAGGACGTCTTAAGCCTCGCCGCCAGGTATACTGCGGAAGCGATCCCCGGCACCATCCGTACCTCACATCCCGGCGTCTCCTTCCCCAGCAGCTCCGCCAGCCCCTTTGCCCCGCTGTGGAAACCTGTGTCCCCGGAGAGGAGCACCGCGACGTCCTCATACTCCGGATGGGAACGGATATAAGAGAGAATCTGATTCCTCCGATACTCCGCAAACACGGGTTTCCCTTCTGCCGCCTTCAGCCCCCGGACCGCGTCCAGCATCCGTTCCGCGCCGATGAGGCAGTCCGCGTTTCGGACCGCTTCCTCAGCCTGAGCGGTCATTGTCATCTTTGTCCCCATACCGATCCCCACAAGAGAGACCTTCTGTCTTTTTTCACACATCTTTATACCCTCTCGGCGTGACCATGCGCCCGTTTAGCTCCATTGTCTTTGAATTCCCGATAAACACTGTGGAAAACATGTCCACCTTCGTATCTTTTAGCTGCTCCAGCGTCAGGATCCGGCAGGACTCTCCGTCCCGCCCGATATTGCGGGCAATGCCGCACACAGTCTTCGGGTCTCTTGACTCCAGGATCATGCCGCAGGCTTTCTCCAGATAGTCCGATCGCTTCCTGCTGGACGGATTGTACAGACAGATGACAAAATCCGCCTCCGCCGCCGCGCGCAGCCGCTTCTCGATAGTCTCCCATGACGTCAGCAGGTCGCTTAAGCTGATCACCGCGAAATCATGCATGAGAGGCGCTCCCAGGATCGCCGCCCCGCCGGACGCCGCCGTGATCCCGGGCACGATCTCGATCTCCACCTGGGGATAGTCCTTCCCGATCTCGCAGATCAGCCCTGCCATACCGTAGACACCCGCGTCCCCGCTGCACACCATTGCCACGTCCTGTCCTTTTTCCGCCTCTTCAAAGGCCATGCGGCACCGGTCGGCCTCCCTGCGCATGGGAGTGCTTAAGTACTGCTTGTCCGGGAACTGGTCCCGGATCAGGTCAATGTACACTGTATATCCGATGATTACCGGGCAGTGTTCCAGCACTCTGCTGGCGTATATGGTCATCTGGTCTTTTGCCCCCGGCCCCAGCCCGGTCACATAGATCTTGCTCATTGCTTGTCCTCCTTGTCTGATTTCTTACTTTCTCCCGTATTTTCCGCGTCTCTGCTCCGTATTTCCGGGTGAGACGCCTTGCGGAATACCGTCGTATAAGAGGGATCATAAAGCTTTGATCTCTCATATTCTTCCCCCAGTATCCGTCCCACTATGATCAGAGCAGTCCTGGTAACGCCCTCTCTTCGCGCTGTCTCCTCCAGCGCATCCACTGTGCAGCGCAGCACCTTTTCTTCCGGCCAGGTCGCCTTATACACGATGGCCGCCGGCGTGTCTGCCGGATATCCCCCGCGGATCAGTTCTTCCGAAAGTTTCTTTAACATCCCTGTGCTCAGAAAAATCACCATGGTCGCCTGGTGGGCTGCAAAAGCAGCGATGGACTCCTTCTCCGGCACCGGGGTACGCCCTGCCATCCTGGTGATTACCACAGACTGGGAAATCCCGGGGAGAGTATACTCCGCGCCCAGCGCTGCCGCAGCGCCGCTGAAGGAGCTCACCCCCGGGCAGACTTCATACGGGATGCCCTGGTCTTCCAGCGCGTCCATCTGCTCCCGGATAGCGCCGTAGAGACAGGGATCCCCGGTATGGAGCCGGACAATCCGTTTCCCTTCCCGGTATCCCGCGGTCATCACGTCCAGAACTTCCTCCAGCGTCATGACCGCACTGTTATAGATCTCGCAGTCCTTCCTGCACATGGAGAGAAGCCCAGGGTTTACCAGAGAACCCGCGTACACGACCAGATCCGCGTCCTGCAAAAACCGCTGTCCCCGTACTGTGATCAGATCCTCCGCTCCGGGACCCGCTCCGACAAATGTAATCATCTCTTCTCTCCTCCTTTTCCCTCTTTTACAATAATCAGGGAGTAATACCCTGCCTGCTCCGGTATCTCTTCCGTGCTCCTGAATACCTGTTCGTCTTTCATGCCGCAGTTCTGAACCATTCTTGTTTCCAGATTTCTCTCCGCGAGGAGTTTCTTAACCTCCGGCATCCTCTTTCCTGCTTTCATGAGAATCTTCGTTCCCGGGAGACTCAGACTTTCCTCGATCCCATAGGAAGCGGGCAGAATATGGATCTCCTCCCGGTTCTCTGCCAGCGGTATGTCAAGCCGGGCCGCCGCCGCGCAGAAAGACGTGATTCCCGGCACAAGGGCTGTCGAATAGCCGTCCCGCAGGAGCCTTTTGTACACATACATACAGGTGGAATACACGGTCGGATCCCCCAGGGTCAGGAACACCATATCCCGTCCCTCATCTAAGAGCTTTGCCGCTGCCAGGGCATCCCTGTCATGAATCTCTTTCAGAACCTCCTTATCCCTGATCATCGGCATGGGAAGGAAAAGCTTCGGCTTTGAGGCAAGTTCAGGGACAGCCCGGAGCGCGATCTGGTATGCGGCGCATTTTTCCAGATAAGCCGAACACGGACTGTCTGACAGCGGGATTTCATTCCCTTCATAGACAGGGGCTCTCAGCCCCGGATCTGATACCGGCACGGCAGCCACGCCGCAGTCCCGGATCAGCTTTACCGCCTTTAATGTCAGCAGTTCCGGGTCTCCCGGTCCCACTCCGATTCCTGTAAATGTTCCACGCATGATTTTCATTCCTTTCCTTTGTATATTCTGACATTTTCTTCACAGCGCCACACTTCTGAACGCTCACGGATAATCTGTTCCAGAAGGCGGTCGGCGTCTTTTGTCTTTCCCAGCACTCCGTCTTCCGTTGAAAACATGACCGCTCCCACAGTCAGTTCTTTCCCGGCCCGCACCGCGAGTGCATCCTGGATCCTCTGCATCACTGTATCCATGACCCGGGGCAGGAGATTCTTCTCCTTTAAGATTCGTATTGCCTCCGTTGTATTTATGCAGTTCATGATCTGCGTCACAGCATCCCGGTCAGCCCCCGCCATCGCCGCATGCGCCGCCAGCACCTCCATCCGGCAGTCCGCCTGTCTGGAATGCGTATTCATCACCCCTGCCGCCAGCTTTACCAGTTTCCCCACATGTCCCACCAGCAGAATCCCCTTCATGCCCAGCAGGCGCGCGTCATCCACAGTCTCTCCGATATAGTTGCTGCATTTCACCGCCTGGGACAGATCCATGCCCATCTCCTCCTGAAGGAAATCACTCCCGTAATTGCCCGGCGTCACAAAACAGAAAGAGCGCCCGTTTTTTCTTAATACTTTCATTTCCAGATAAATGGAATCTGTCAGCGCCTTCTCGCTCATTGGCTCCACGATCCCGGTAGTCCCCAGGATCGACAGACCTCCCAGGATCCCAAGTCTCGGATTAAATGTTTTTTCCGCGACCCGCTCGCCGCCGGGAATCGTAAGTGTCACATGAATGCCGCCTGTGTATCCAGACATCTCACAGATCTCGCGTACTGCATCCCGGATCATTCTCCTGGGAACCTTATTCACCGCCGCCTCTCCCACTGCCTGCTCCAGGCCGGGACGGGTCACGCGCCCCACGCCTCTGCCGCCGCTGATCCGGATTCTTTCTTCTTTTTCTCCGGTCAGAGAAGCCGTTTCCTGCGGCAAATGCCCTGTCTGCTCCTCCCGCTCCACCTCCGCGCACACGAGCAGCCCGTCTGTCACATCCGGGTCATCTCCGCTGTACTTCCTCACCCCGCATCGCACAGAGTCCGGTCCCCGGCGGATTTCCTCCACATCGAGATACAGCTCGATCCCCTTTGGAGTCATGAGGCGTATCTGCCGTACCTCTTCGCCGGTCAGCAGCATCCGGACTGCTGCCTTTGCCGCCGCCGCGGCGCAGCTTCCGGTCGTGAACCCCATCTTCAGACCGGAGCGCGTCCGCCCGATCTCATATTCTTTTCGCCCGCCGGGCGTCCTGTCCTCATCATCCACTGCTTCTTTCCCCATTATCTCACCCCGCTGTCTTCCGCCATTCTCCCGGTCTTGCGCCTTTCACGCCGTTTTCAGTCTTTCAGTCTTTCTCACTGTCCGCAGCCTTTCTCACTATCCGGAAGTATCCTGTTATCCAAGCGCTTCCCGGATATGTTCCTCAAAGACTCTGCGGATCCCTTTCAGTTCTCCCAGTCCTTTTAAGATCACCCGCACTTCATAACCTGCGCTCTCCATCTCACTTTTCCAGGAGTCTTTCTCTCCTGCCATGTCGTTTTTCGCATGATCTCCGGCGACCATCATAAAAGGCATGAGAGCCACTTTCCGCGCGCCGCAGATCCGGAGCTTTGTCATCACAGTATTCAAATCCGGGAAGTTTTCTGCTGTTCCTACCAGCACTTTGCCGTATCCCAGCGCGTGGAAGGTATATTCCAGCATGGGATATGCTGCGTTGGCGTGATGATCTGTTCCGTGCCCCATCAGGGCAAGGACTTCATCCGGCTCAGTCTCTGTCTCAGACATCACTGCATGGGCCGCCTTTTTATAGTCGTCAGCGCTGCTTAAGAGAGGTTTCCCCACGCGGATCCACTCGAAACATCCTTCCTTCTTTCTGATCTCATCCAGCATCCGGTCATTTTCGATCCCGTTAATGATATGGGTGGGCTGGACGGCCACGCACCGGATGCCGTCCGACGCCATTCTCTCCAGCGCCTCTTCTACCGTATCAATGGCGATCCCCTCTTCTCTCTTCAGTTTCCTCAGGATCATACGGCTTGTAAACGCCCGGTAGATCTTATATTCCGGAAATGTTTCCGCGATGTCTTCCTCCATTGCCTGTATGGTCTTTTCCATGGTATCCAGATGGCTCGTTCCAAAACTTACGACCAGAATCCCTTTTTTCATCCTGAAATCCTCCTCTCCAGATCTTCTATTGTTTTCGGTTGCTCTTCCCCCGGTCCAATGACGCCCCTGCGCAGAAGCTGCCGGTACAGACGCATCACAGCAGGCGCCTCCAGGTTTGCCTGCTCCATGGCCTCCTCATCCCCGCAGACCTGGCGGGGCGTTCCATGCCGGAGTACTTTCCCTTCGTGCAGGAGCACGATCTCATCCGCCCACGCATAAGCATAGTCCACATCATGGGTCGCCATGAGTATGGTCAGCCCGCTCTCTGAGAGCTGTCCGATGATGGACCTCACCAATTTCCGGTGTTTCGGGTCCAGGGACGCTGCCGGTTCATCCAGGATCAACACCTCCGGGTGCATGACAAGGATATCCGCAATGGACACCAGCTTCTTCTGTCCTCCGCTCAGGGCATGTGCCGGGCGGTCCCGGAAGGGAGTGATCCCCAGCTTTTCGATCACCCGCTCCACCTCTTTCCTGGCGCTCTCCTCATCCACCCCAAGATTCAGAATTCCAAAAGAGATCTCCTGGAACACGCTCGCCGAAAAGAGCTGGTCATCCGGCTCCTGAAAGACGATCCCCACTTTCCGTCTCACCTCCAGAAGACTTTTTCTCGTATATTCCATCGGGCTTCCATTGATCCGCACCTTTCCTTCCTGAGGTTTCAGGATCCCGTTCATACAGAGAAAGAGAGTGGATTTTCCCGATCCGTTGCCCCCCATGAAGGCTATCTTCCTGCCCTTTTTCAGCTTCAGGCTGACCCCGTCCAGCGCTTTTTTCTCATTTCCTTCATAGGTATAGGAAATCTGTTCCGTCTCCACAGCCCAGTGATTTTCTTCTTTTATTTTCTCCATCTTCATCTTATCTTTTACCCGTCTTCATCTTACCCAGCTCCATACTGCCATTCCCAGAAGGACAGTCTCATATCCTGCAATAAAGAGGATTTCCCTTTTCTTCGCCGGGCGCTCTTCCGGGAGTACCTTAAGTTCCCCGTCATAGCACCTCGCCTCCATGGCGTCGTACAGAGCTCCCGATCTTTTTATCGAACGGACGAGGAGCGCGCTCCCCATCCCGCCGAAGGACCGCAGCTTTGTCCGGTAATCCCTGTTAGCCAGCCGTGAATTCTGTGAAGTGGTGATCGCGGACGCTGTCTCCATCAGAAGGAAGATAAACCGGTAGATCAACATCATCAACTCTATGACAAGCCCCGGGATATGCAGCTTTCTCAACACGCCCAGGATATCCGTCATGACCGTGGTCAGCGACAGGAAATACAGGCAGGTCACCGCTGCAAGCGCTTTGTAGCAGAGCCGGAGCGCCTCCAGTACAGAGGAAGTGCTCCCCGTAAGATACCATCCTCCCATCGGAAATGCGAAGGCATCCAGAGGGACTCTGGACAGGTTCACCACCAGCGCAGTCGTGCTCACCAGCAGAAACGCGGCAGGGATCAGGAGAAGCTTTCCATACCGGGCAAAAGGGATCCCCCCTTTTGCCACGGTCAGATACACATTGACAAAAAACACCACAGCCGCTGTCAGTGCAGACCGGCTGGCCACACACATCGCCAGAGTAAGAACGGCATACACGAACTTCTCCGACGCGTTGACATATCTGAGTTTTGACTGATAACAAAGTTTATCGATAACGATCATTGCTTTCCTTCCCTGTCATCCGCCTTCTCCGGTACAACCGCATCCTCCTGCCCGGTGGCTTTCTGCCACTTCCTGCGCTCGGTAAAGCGTCCCATGAAAAACGCGATGATCCCCACTCCGATGCCAGTCTGGATACAGAAGATCAGGCTCTCCACCTCTCCCGGGAGTTCCCTGCCGAGAGCTGTCTCGAGGACCGGGGTGAACCATGGCGTATACTCCATCTCGATCTCTTCGACCACCACGCTGCCCGCGTCGTCAGATCCTCCGAACTCCGCGTCTTTTAATACAAAAAGCGGGACAATGGCGATCAGCACTGCGATCACCAGAAGGATGATAACAGTCTTCGTATTTTTCGACATCTTATTCCGCCTCCTTTCCCTTCAGGAAGCCGATGTTCCTCAGCTCCGGCACAGCATAAGTCTCAAGCCCGATCACGATCACCACCGTAAGGATCCCTTCGATCACAGCAAGCGGCATCTGGGTCGGCGCGAACACGCCGAGGAACTTCACCGCAGACGCGGCTGTCCCTCCCACTTCCGATGGATATGCGAGCGCAAGCTGGACCGATGTGACGCAGTATGTAAAAATATCACCCAGGAACGCCGCTAAAAATACGGAAACCCTGCGGTTCACATTCAGTTTGCCGCACAGCTTATAAATACCGAACGCCACAAGGGGTCCCGCCACTGCCATGGAGAACGTATTTGCCCCCAGTGTAGTCAGCCCGCCGTGAGCCAGCAGCACAGCTTGGAAGATCAGCACAATGATCCCCAGCACACTGACAGATGCCGGTCCGAACAGGATCGCCCCAAGCCCTGTGCCAGTCATGTGGGAGCAGCTCCCGGTGACGGACGGGATCTTCAGCGATGAGATCACAAAGATAAATGCCCCTGACATTGCGATCAGGGTCAGGTTCCTCCGGTTAGTTTTTATTTTGTTCTTCAGGGAAATAAAGCCCGCGATCAGAAACGGCAGGCAGATGACTCCCCATGCCACGCAGTAACCTGCGGGCAGGTATCCCTCCATGATGTGCATCGCATTCACTGTCGGCGCGATGGCGAACAGTAAGGCAAACGCGACGGATGCCTTTAACAGAAGTTTCTCTCGTTTTGTCATTTTCTTTTCTCTCCTTTTGCAGCTTTTTCTGAAATATTTCCAGGCGCCGCAAAACAGGAAAGCAGTCTGCAGCATACTCCCGGTCATATCCCCGTAACCTCCCAGACCCATTTAAAAGCGAATATTCTGGCTCAGGCATCAGCGCGCACACTCCGCCTTCCCACGGATTGCTCCGCAGTGGCCTCTGTCCCCGGGACAGACTGGAATGCCGCTCCGCCAATACAGCAACGGGTATTGCGCAGGATTCTCACCTGACTTCCTCGTACCTTCTAAATGTATGCCGGATCTGGTATTTTCTAATATTCAATTCCCCTTCTCGCCAGGATGCCCTGGTCAAAGGGATGTTTCACTTTTCGTATCTCTGATACATAGTCGGCCAGAGCTGTCAGCTCCGGAGTGGGATCTCTTCCGGTCAGGACCACTTCCAGCGCTTCCGGCTTCCCTTCCAGGAATTCCAGAGCGTCTTGCCTGCCGATCAGGCCGTAGCGGTATGCTGCCATAAATTCATCGATGACGAGCATCCGGAACTCTCCGCCTGAGATCTTCTTCCTAATCTGGTCCCACAGTTCACCGTACATCTGCCGCACTTCCTCTTTTTCTTTCTCTGTCAGAGTGTTGAAAAAGCCGTATGACCGCTCCAGATGGAGAACCTCGATCTCAGGCACGGAATCCAGGATCTTCAGCTCCCCGGAATGTTCATTCTTCAGGAATCGGGCAAACAGAACCTTCATCCCGCAGCCCGCCGCGCGAACGGCAAGCCCGATGGCTGCTGTGGTCTTCCCTTTTCCGTCTCCGCAGTAAATATGGATCATCCCCTGCTCCATGCCTGTCCTCCCTTTCGCCTGTCCGTACCGCCGGACCAGGCAGCCGCCCTGATTTTCCGACGCTTCGTCTCCAACTGATTTTTTATTTTATCACAGGCTCTCTCCACGCACAATCTATTCTGAGATTTTTACCTGTACTTTTTTTGCCTGCCTCGGTCCTAAAAATTTATCCCCATTCAAATGGATCATATGTTCCGGCATTTCAGCGATCCATACTTCGCTCTCCCATGCCAGCTTCTCCGAAAATTTTTTATAAGTCTTAAAATCCAGAAAAGCTGTCACGAAAATTTTTCCTGCTGTCACATCTTTTGTCATTTCTGTGATCTCGAGGATACGTTTCGGATCCATCGGGCCTACCGAAGTCACCGATTCCACAAAATACAGCCAGTTCTTATCTTCACGATACAACACCACATCCGGCATCTTATCGTGAAGTGTAATTTCAAATCCCAGTTTTGTCAGCTTCTCAACATTTTTTACAAGGTCTTTTTCTATGGTGTCTCCTACATACAGGCACTCTGAATCTGGTGCAAATCTCGGTGCAAATTCTTCAATAATTGCTTTTTGCAACTCATTATGCTTTCCCGGTGAAAAACTGAAATCCTGTCCATTTATCTTTACAGGCATCATACTCATTTTCTTTTTAGAAGCATACGTTTCAATCAAACTCGGATGATAATGCTGAAATCTTCTCAAAGAAATCTCCCACTCCCTTGTGCCTCTAACTCTTAACAATTGAAACGTTTCTTTAGTCAGCCTATACCCATAATTCGGACTATTTGTAGCCTTTCCATTATCTTCCACCAATGCTGCTGTCCGAAAATGATGTAACGCCTGTTTTCTGAATGTTTCCCGGCTATTTTCAGCATATGTAGTTCCATAATAAGAATTTGCGAACTGGATAATATCATGTATACGGATCCATTCGTTTGTAGCCTCTTTCCACTGCATATCCGGCTTCATTCCAGCCATAGCCAATATCACATAGCAGCAAATATCAGCCTGCTGTGCTTTGGGCATCCCTATATGATCCAGAAAGTCTCTGGTTTCTTCAATTTTATTCACAGTATCCCTCCAAAATTAAATCACAATTATTTTCCGACAGATCTTTACTCTTCATCAGCTTTCTTCCCATCTCCTGTATGCATTCCAGATCAGGTACCGGCATAGCATTAATTTCTGTTGAATTTACCTGTGTGGAGCCATTTAATATACGATAATATTCGTCATACAGTGTGGAATTGAAGAGGACGTATAAGCCATATACCAGACACTCCGACATTTCATGCAGTAATCCATCAACAAAATTGATTTTGTTCTGGGTACTGATTTTCGAATACTGCGGATAGTTTTTTGCCAAATACACACCGCACTGCAGTCTCCGGTGTTCCTCCTTTGCAGTAAACCGCTTTACAAACAGGTAATTCCTGTTTTCCTGCATTAATCCCTTCTGGTCTGTCACTACATACTCATGCTCTTTTTGAATTGGGAACTGTACTTTTCCCTGCTTTATATGCTGTGCATAAAACAAAGGAATAGCTCCTTCTTCTTCTGTGTCTCGCAGGATATCCCGATTACGGAAATCTACTGTCAAACCCGTTTTCATCTTTACACCAACGTCCGGCAAGGTTTTATCAAATTTATGAAGCTGCTCCAACACCTGAACTTCTTCCTCATTCGTCACCAGATACACATAATAATCTTTGCCTGAGACTACCAGATCATATGGTACGATCAAAGATGTCAGATCACCAAAATCATTATTGGATTTCGAAGATGTGATCGTAACACTTTGCGGAACTTTTTCTGTTTTCCGCACTTTAATAATCATTGTCTCCTGCAATACATCTTCTTTGTCAAATACCTTATTTCGACTCACGAATAAATGAATACGCTCAAGTTTCCCCTGCGTCAGAATATACTCTCTGAATCGTCTGAAATAAGCGCCCGAAGTCCACGAACGTGGAATAATATAAACCAGTTGCCCTTCATCACGCAGGTTGAAAAGTCCCATAGAGGCAAATATAAAATAAAGATTCGGCGCTCCATAGCAAACTTCCGGCATGGCTATAGCTTCTGGTGCGCTTTTGGGAATCTTCATATATGGAGGATTTCCAATAACAAAGTCATATTTCTCAGGATCTGGATTTCCTCCAATCGTATAGTTAAAATCTAAATACTGACTTAAAATATAATTTTCTTTTATAATAAAAAGGATAAAGAGTTGGAAAAATCCGCATAAATACAGTGTCTATCGATAAAACAGTAGAATAAAAACAAAGAAAATTACAACGAAATTACAACAAACGAAAGAGCCTGATATAACGACTTATACAAAGAAATACAGAGTTATGGAAAAATGACGCTTGAAAAAGAGCGTCTTTTTCTATGACGTGAAACAGCAGATTATTTCATTTCTGCTTGATTACCTTAAAACTTATTAGCCTATGTTTTGTCAAGGGCTTGTTGCGTAAGCAATGCTGAATAGCACCCTTTACAAAACATAGGCTGATAAGTAATTTTTTAAAAGCAGAAAAGAAAATGACAATTTTGGAATATTATGTTCTTTAAAATTTGACATTGATTATGTTAAGGTTTAGTGATATTATTGAACGTATAGAAACATATTTAGGAGGATTAAGGAATGAAAAAAAGATTAGTAGCCGCTTTAATGGCTGGAATTATGTGTTTTTCTACATTTGCAACAGGAGTAAGTACTGTTCATGCGGCGGAAACTGAAGTCGCGATGAATATTGTTCAACAACTGCCTATGCCTAAAGAAAGTGATTATGCAAATGTTCCGACTGAAAGAAATCTTGCAACTAAAATCATAAAAGAAGCTATCGAGTTTATTATTAAGCATGGCGACGAAGCCGCAAAGGTAATTGAAAAGGTTGCTGGAAAAACAGTTGCAAAGAACTTTTTAAAGCATTTTGATAAAGTTTGTAGTGCGTTAAAACCACTTTTGGAATGGACAGAGATACCAACTCAAGCTGTTTACGATGCTGTTTATAGAGCATTAAAAAATGCAGGTGTTTCAAGTTCGGTAGCAGCTAATATTGCCTTAGCGATTAAAGAAGGATTGAGTTGGTTTATTTAAAATGACTGATAAAGAAAGATTATATTTTGATAGTTTAACCGAACTTTCAGAGGCATTGGGACATAGTTATCAAAATCCATTATCTTTAAGTTTATTGTGTCTTATTCATGGAATTTCTTTCGAGCAAAAGGGAAAGATATTTATAGAATTTAATTCTTTGCTTAGACAATATGAATTTTATGATTTAGAGGTGGATTTGTTTAAAAAAGCAATGGTCAAAATTGTCCCAGAAGCAAATGATTTTTCGGAAATTGTTGTGATAGGCTTTATAAAAGCCTATGCAAAATTATTGATACCAGAGCTATATCCTTTTGCAATGACATTGTAATATTTGAGTATCAGTAAATATTAAAAAGGATAGAAACAAAGGTTTCTGTCCTTTTCTTATCCTTGCTTTAGAAATTTACTTCAAGGATAAGATATTAGAACCGCCGAAGTGCTCCGCCCACGGTGGCGGTCGTAAGACATATCGCCACGCCAGCAAAGCTGGCGAGGGGGCGGTTCACTTCGGCGGTTGGGCGAGCGTAGCGAGCCTTATAAGCCCCCGTTATCTAACAGGGGGGTACTATTACAAAAAACAAAAGACAAAACACATACAAAAGTCCCGTTATAAAACGATGTACGAAGTTATAAGGACTTATTGTACTTCACACCCTGTCATTTCTACCCGACAGGTCGAAAACAGCATATCGGAAGCAAAAATACAAGGTGTATGCTCCTATGGGCGTATGCCTTTTTTGATTGGAGGAATGAGCATGAACGACATGGAATTTATCGAAGCATTGAAAACAAAACGGAACGCCTGCGGTTATTCTCAAAGCAGGCTGGCAAAGGAACTGCATATCAGCAGGCAAAATCTGAATGAGATTGAGAACGGGAAAACAAGCGCCAGCAAGGAAATGAAGCATATGCTCCTGCATTATCTGGACTACTGCAACTGCACACAGCCTTTTACGCTGAACGTTGATTACCTGCGTGTCCGCTTCCCTACAACGGACGCACTGGAGATTATCAAAGACGTGCTGGCTATGAAGATAGAATACTTTATCCATGAGGATTACGGGCTGTTCGGCTATGAGGAATTATACCGCTATGGCGAGATTGTCGTTACGGCTTCTAAAGACACTTCTATGGGTGTTTTACTGGAATTAAAGGGTATGGGCTGTCGGCACTTGGAACACGTGTTACAGGCAAGAGGGATAAACTGGTACAATTTTCTGAGCCGTTGCATGGACTATGAAGGTATCTTTAAGCGTCTGGACTTGGCAATCAATGACATGGGCGGACTGCTGGACATAGAAATCCTAAGAGAACGCTATTACGCTGATAAGGTGTGGAAACGTTCAAGGAAATATGAGGGCATAAACAGCGGGAAGCTATCGGGAGTAGACAGAGATACCGCAAAGACCTTTTATATCGGTTCAAAGAACAGCCCTGTCTACTTCTGCCTGTACGAGAAAGAAAAGGAGCAGAGGAACAAAGGCATACAGACCGACATCAAGAACCGCTTTGAAATCCGTCTGAAAAATGAAAAGGCAGGACAAGCGGCGGAGGAGCTTGTTTTTTCAAGAAATCCCGAACAGACCATTGCAAGCCTTATTCTCATGCAGGTGGACTTTCCCGATTATATCCTGTGGGATATATTTATCGAGAACATGACCGCTTCCCTCCCGTTCCTCATGACGCCTGTTGCCGTCAACATGGATAAGACCATACGCTGGCTGGAAAGACAGGTCATGCCCTCCCTGCTGATGATAAAGGAGATTGAAAAGGAAACGGGAGTGAACTACTTGGAAGCAATCGACAGGCAGACGAGATTAACGGAAAAACAGGAATTGAAAATCAAGCAAATGACAACCGATATATCCGATGTGATAATAGGCTGATACCGCTGTTCTTAAGGAAATGGCGGTATTTTTTGATTGGAAAATATTTTTCAAAAAATTTTCCCCGAAAAGTCATTATTTGGACATTCAGCGGACAGATATGGAGCGAAAGAAGAAATTTCAAAAAGTTTTCGATTTTGGAAGCAAACGGGCATTTACTGTACAGATATGAGGTGGAAAGAAGAAATCTTGATTTTTTTACTATCCAGCTTAACAAACGGCACTTTGCTGTCCCTATATGGAGTGAAAGAAGAAAAAATGAATTTTTTTCGCTTCCAGCTTAACAAACAGCTATTTGCTGGACAGATATGGTGTGGAAGAAGAAAAAGAATAAAATTTCTGGATTTAGTCATGAAATCGCCTGTTGCTGTCCCTATATGGAGCAGAAAGGGAAATTTCTTTTCAACAATGGAAGCAAAACGCCATTTCCATTCCCTATATGATGTGAAAAGAAGATTGTGCTTTTTGCAACAAGTCCGCCTTTCTTGTCCCTATATGGTATGGAAAGAAGAAAATGAAGCGATTTTTGCCAAAATACACCGTTCCATTTGTACTAATAGTGTAAAGGGAAATTTCTTCTTTCAACTGTTCTTTGACAACTGAATAAAGCGGTCTGATACGTTAGACAGACAGCGAGCCATTGGAACAGGTACGCCATGACCTTACAGCCTGCCGTGTAAGCGAGCGAAAACTATCTGTGTCCATAGAAAAGGCTTGTCCCCTTTTCCAGCCATGACCTGTCCCGTCTGATAATGATACTCCCGTACAGCCACAGCTTGAGCGTTAGAAGCGTCGCACGCAATGGGTACGGCTACATGAGAACCATGCAGGAGTGCAATTCCCGTGGGCTTTGACACAAGCCGTCTGACCGCTTCTAAACAGCGAGGAAAGGAGGTGTCATATCTATGCACGATTTAAGTATGCCGTTATGGGAGAGATACCTCATGACGATAGAGGAAGCGTCCAGCTATTTCCGTATCGGGGAGAACAAGCTCCGCCAGCTTGCCAACGAATACAAAGAGGAATGTGTCGTGATGAACGGAAACCGTATGCTTATCAAGAAAAAGAAATTTGAAAAAGTCATTGACCGATTGGAACAAATCTAGTGAAAAAGAGCCTTGTGTGTGGTAAGATATGTATAAGTCGTTACAGCAAGGCTCTTTCTTACTTGGAAAGGAGTTAAGAAAGATGTCATCAGCAAAAAGACGGGATAACAGAAACCGTATCTTAAACAGGGGAGAGAGCCAAAGACAGGACGGCAGGTACACCTATAAATATGTGGACGCACAGGGAGAAACAAAGTATGTCTACGCATGGAAGCTGTTGCCTACGGATAAGACACCGGCAGGAAAGCGTGAGGACTTATCCCTACGGGAAAAGGAGCGTATCATACAGCGGGATTTATTTGACGGTATCGACACAAAGGGAAGCAAAATGACCTTGTGCCAGCTATACGCCAAAAAGAACGCCCAAAGACCGAACGTGAAGAAAAGCACACAGCAGGGGCGGAAATACCTCATGGAAGCGTTGAAGCAGGACAAGCTGGGGGCAAGGAGCATAGACAGCATAAAGCCGTCAGACGCTAAGGAATGGGCGGTCAGAATGAAAGAGAATGGTTTTTCCTACAAGACAATCAAAAACTACAAACGTTCCTTAAAAGCGTCATTCCACATGGCGATAGAGGACGACTGCGTAAGGAAGAACCCGTTTGATTTCCAGTTAAGCGAAGTTATCGAGGACGACAGCAAGCCGAAAGTCGCCTTGAGCGAGGAACAGGAAGCAAGGCTGTTAGATTTCATGGAGCAGGACAGAACCTATCAGAAGTATCATGATGATGTGCTTATCCTGCTGAAAACAGGCTTGCGTATCTCAGAACTATGCGGACTGACAAGGAGCGATATTGATTTCAAGAATCATGCAATCCGTATCACTCACCAGCTACTCAAAGACAAGGACGGTTTCTACATAGCCGAGCCAAAGACAAAGAGCGGTGTCCGCAACGTGCCTATGAGCGAGGAAACAGAGAAAGCCTTTCATAGAGTGCTGAAAAGGAAGCAGAAGCCAAAAATCAAAGAGATAGACGGCTACCGCAATTTTCTGTTCCTTAGTCCTCATGGCTACCCTATGCAGGAGGGCTGTTATAAATCGGTGCTGAACGGCGTTGTAAAGAAGTACAACAAGAGCCATGAGAAAACACCGTTGCCGAGGATAACGCCCCACAGCCTAAGACATACATTCTGCACACAGCTTGCACAGAAGAACATGAACCCGAAGAATTTACAGTATATCATGGGACACGCAAGCATAACGATAACGCTGGACTTATACGCTCATGCGTCAGAGGCAGGAGCAAACAGGGAAATGCGAAGCCTGATAGCATGATTTACAACGATTTATACAACGTTTTAAGGCGGAAATATGCGTGGTTAAGTCCAGTTGCACGGTAGACCTGCAAGATAGAAAAGAACCGCCAAACCCTTATAAACAGGGATATATTGACGGTTCGTGATAGTTATAAAAAGATACTGAAAAATCTATGCTGTTTTTAAATATAAAAAAGGATACTTTCTTCGCAGATTTCTCCTGACAATATCTAAGATTGTCTTCTAACAGCTGCAAAACATTTTCATCATTCTCATAGCAGGTTACCTCTATTTCTTCTACAAAAGGCAGCCTTTCCACTCGTTCTAAAAAAGCGCATGCTAAAATGCCGGAGCCAGCTCCGGCATCCAGTACACTGATCTTTGTCATATCAGGAGTAATATCATATAGACTTGCCATAAAACGGGCTGTTTCCATACTTGTAAAAAACTGCCCGTATTTTTTACGCTCTTTTTTCGGCATTGTGTCAATATAACCATTTGTCAATTCTATAACTTTATCCAGCATGATCTCACCTGCTTTGTATATATCTGTGGCTTGATTATACTATATGTTGTGTTCTTTTTCAATCATCACTTTACTTGAGTTTCCGCAGAATTATCCCCCTAAGACAAATCTGCTACGTTTTGTTATCCACAACTTTCAAAAAATGGCCA
>CALWDM010000004.1 GCA_944376695.1 uncultured Mediterraneibacter sp.
GTCGGCGGGGAATAAAAAGTTGCCCTTGTTTCGGCTCGTAAGGGCAAAAACAAGGGCAAACAGATAAGGTTTGAACGAAAAATAGGCGTGAAGCCTTGAAAAATCAATGGTTTTTGAGGATTAGCTAGTTAAATCGGAATTTAACTAGCTAATTATTGCTATACCACTGGTATATTGCAATACAAATGAAATAAAGAACACATATAATTCCGATAAAAACTAACCACTGAATAAATGTCCCTATACCGCTAAAAAATCCAATCCATATAGAAGTTTAGACACTCGTATAAGCTAAGTAACACCATAAAACAACCTCCATAGCATACGCCCGTATGCTATTCATTCGACCAACACACTCTAAGGTGTTTTCAACCTTTAACTGCTTCGTGATGCCCTGTGCATGTTCGTTGATACCGGCAATGTAAGTGTCCAGTCTCAGCCTGTGAAGAGATTGGTGTATACAATCTTTCGGCACTGATTCATATAATCCAAATGCCACTGTACCCATATGTCGATAGGCTTAATGTCTTCTTCGGGGAGTGTCAGGAAAGGGATATAATAATCGCCTTGCAATTCGTATCATAATCCGTTGCTCTTGTCGTAAATATACTTGTCCATTATAACATCCTTCAGTATAATATATTTGTACATACATTACAGTTTACCGATTACCACACTCTGTTCTATCTTGTTATGAGGTTTTCTGGCCCTTGTATTTGCCCTTATGAGCAGAGATTCCTTAACTCAGGAGGTGAATCAGTGGCAACGATTGCTCTATATGCCGGGGAAATGAATCGGATGTCGTCTTTGATAGGCGAGGTTAAAAAAAGTGTGGATGATTATTCGTCCGAATTATTCTCCCTGAAGTCAAAGGCTTTGAATATCAGGAAAAGCGTGTGCGATCTGGACGATGTGATCGGAATAATAGTATGAGGTGATTAAAAATATGAATATGAATTTTGACGGAAAAAGTTTTGTTGAACTATTTCATCAATTATATGAGGATATATCAAATAGATTTGATTTAGAGATTGTCGATATAAGTAATGATGTTGTGGAATTAAAAGGAAATAATTTTTCTATTTTCTTCACCTATGATTTAGATACTACTTGGATATATTACTTTGATAAAAAAAATGATAAAACATATCTTATTAGTAATTACATCAATGTCAATGCTGAAGATGTAGACAGAAAAGATATACCAAAAGAGGATGATGTTATATCAAAAGAAATTGAACGAACCTTAAGAATACAAACAAGAGTTCTTTTAAGAAAATTTAATGGTTTGTTAAGTGGGAAAGGCGAATGGTTTGCATGCTATAAAAACTCACAGTTTTTCCATGAATCAAAACCGATTGTTAAATAGATATTTAAAAATTATCATTGACAGCATCATTAACAAATCTCAGTGGTTGCTGGGAGGATGTACAGGCGATGCTGTTTTTTGTGTATCTTATCTCCAACAGCTCTTTTTGTTGGGGCAATCATTGACGCTGATAATGACCTGTTTTTAATAATTATGCTTGCCCTTTCATTTTTTATCGCAGGCACAGGTGTGATTTGTTTTATTAAGACGGGTATTATATGGGAAAGCTATGAAAAACTTTTGCAAGAGGGTGAATATTCTAAAGAAAACAGAGGGAAATCGTTTATTGCCGATGCTATATATATCTCATATTGGATCATTGCAACAGCAATTTATTTGGGGTATAGTCTATTATCAAATAACTGGGAGCAGAGTTGGGTAATTTGGGTCATTGCGGCAGTAGTATTTCCTGCTATCGTTGTACTTATTCACGTCTTTGAGAAAAAATCAAAAAGATTTGACTGAGGGAACCGGAATCTGAGCCATATCCCCGTCCGCCGCGAAAACGTCCTGATCACATCGGCAGTTTTCGGACGTTTACCCAATCATCCGGCTCCCCCACAAATCCAGATCTCACTCTACTTTGACCCGGCTGTTGAACTTATCCAGCGCCAGCGCGCAGACGATACCGACCGCGATGCAGACCACATTGACGATAGCTGAACCTGCGGTGAGGAAGCTCCGGACCGGGATGATCATGACGGTTGCCGCGATCACAATGCCTACAATGCCGTGGAAGGCGATGGAATAGAAATTGTCAAACAGTGCGTTGATCGCCTTGGCGAGCAGGATGACTGTCACCAGTGCCCCGATACCGCCCGGGATGAGCACTCCCATGTCAAAGTGTCCGATCCCGTCCACGAACGGCGTGTAAAGACCGAGGGGCATCAGCAGTGTGGAAAAGCTCATGCCGGGAGCGATTACGCTCAGGGCAAGGCAGAATCCGCAGAACAGATACCAGAAAAAGTTCGGTGCGATCTCAACAGAGGTCATCTGAAGCCCGATGAGCAGTGCGAAAATAACACACATGCATACTGCAAGAGAGATCCAGGAGCCTTTTGTCCTGCCCTGCTCGCCTGCTTCTCGGAACAGGGAGGGCAGCATGCCTCCGATCAGGCCGATGAAGAGGCAGACAGACGGATCCGGGTACTTGTTGAGGAAGAAGGCAAGGATATTTGCCACGCCCAGGAAACCGATAACGCCGCCGATGAATACGGGGATCAGTTTCGGCACATGAGTCCGGAAATTTTTAAACGGGTTGGATAACAGTTCCATGATCGGCTTGTAGATACCGAAGATCACACCCAGCACGCCTCCGGATATACCGGGCAGGACCGCTCCCAGCCCGATCAGCGCGCCCTGTATGACACGGAACAGAAACTGCAGTGGATTAAAATGGCTGCCTGACTTTTTGTCCATATGTTTGTAAATCCTTTCTTTTATTCATATACTTATTTTACAGACCATAGTATTTATACTATTTTTCTGCGGTTTTTGCAAGTGAAATACAGTTCCTGCATCTGCGGAGGACGGGATCCGTCTCTTTTGGAGCGTTGACATCGCACAGTGAAATCCGTATAATGAGAGACAGAAAAAAGGAAGGAAACAGCTTATGATCTACGAAAATAATGAAGAAAAAAGAAGCATTCTCTGGAGGACAGTCCTGACTGTCTCTTCGGTGATCATTATCATTATATTGCTCTTTTTTATCGTAAAGCTTTTTACCGGCAATCCCCTGGAAGGAAGCTGGGTCAGCGAGGACAGCGGCGAGGTGCTTGAGATCGGCGATGACGGGACAGTGACGCTGACCGGCGCTGCAGACGGGGAAGAGGAAGAAGCTGTCCCCATGTCGTATACCGTGGATACAAAAAATAAGATATTTACCGTATATACGGATTCTGCTTTTGCGGAAGGAGTTCTGTCAGGATCTTATGATTACAATATCGAAAAGGACACGCTGACGCTGACAGAGCGTGAGTACGGGGATCAGATGATCTTTACGAGAGAGTAGGCAGACAAAGAGTTGATCAGAGAGGAGTTCCGTTCTGCGGGACTCTTCTGCTATCCTGAAGGGAAAGAAGCTGGAAGGAAGAGAGATTGGGAGGAGAAAAAGATGACGTACAGGAACCAGACAAAGGAGATCTCCATCGGCGGCGTAAAGATCGGCGGAGATAACCCGGTGGCGATTCAGTCCATGACAAATACCAGGACAGAAGATGTGGAAGCGACAGTGGCCCAGATACTGAAACTGGAGGCAGCGGGATGTGAGATCATCCGCTGCGCTGTGCCGACGATGGAGGCGGCGGAGGCTCTCCGCGGAATCAGAAGCAGGATCCACATCCCCCTCGTGGCGGATATCCACTTTGACTACAGGCTTGCCATAGCGGCGATCGAGAACGGGGCGGACAAGATCCGCATCAATCCCGGGAATATCGGCTCGGAAGAGAAGGTGAAAGCGGTTGTCGATAAGGCGAAAGAATACAATGTGCCGATCCGCGTCGGAGTGAACAGCGGCTCCCTGGAAAAGCACCTGCTGGAGAAATACGGCGGCGTCACCGCGGAGGGGATCGTGGAGAGCGCCCTGGACAAGGTGCGCATGATCGAAGGGATGGGATATGACAACCTGGTGGTGAGCATCAAATCCTCGGATGTGATGATGTGCGTGAAGGCACATGAGCTGATCGCGAAGGAGTGCCCCTACCCGCTCCATGTAGGCATCACGGAGTCCGGGACCGTGTATTCCGGAAATGTGAAATCCTCCGTGGGCCTGGGGATCATCCTGTATGAGGGCATCGGCAATACGATCCGAGTCTCCCTGACCGGAGATCCGGCGGAGGAGATCCGCACGGCGAAACTGATCCTCAGGACGCTGGGCCTGAGAAAAGGCGGGATCGAGGTTGTATCCTGCCCGACATGCGGGAGGACAAAGATCGATCTCATCAGCCTTGCCAACGAAGTAGAGAAAATGGTGCAGGACATTCCCCTTGACAATATCAAGGTAGCTGTCATGGGCTGCGTGGTGAACGGCCCCGGCGAGGCGAAGGAAGCGGACATCGGCATTGCCGGCGGTATCGGTGAAGGGCTGCTCATTAAGAAGGGCGAGATCGTAAAAAAGGTAAAGGAAGAAGAGCTGCTTGAGACGCTGAGGCAGGAGCTTCTGAACTGGGAGAGATAAGATTGGAGCAGGTGAAGAGCGATAAGGTATTTTTTCATGTATTCCCGACACTGAAGGCAGAGGAGGATATACAAATCCTGTTCGCAGATGTGGAGGTTAAGAAGATCACGACGAATTCGCGCCGTGATTTTCTTCATGTGCATATTTTCAGCAGGCATCTGATCCAGAAGAAGCAGATCTGGCAGATGGAGCAGAGGATCAAGGACCAGCTCTTTGCGAAAATCCCGGTGAGCATCCAGATCCTTGAGGAATACGCGCTGTCAGGGCAGTACACCCCTGAGGCGCTGATGGAGGAATACAGGGAGAGCATGATCCTGGAGTTGAGGCAAACCAGCGTGCTTGCTGCCAGTATGTTCGGGCAGGCGGAGATCCATTATGGGGAAGGAAATATAGTCTGCCTGGAGCTTCTGGATACCATCGTATCAGAAGGGCGCAGGGCGGAGATCCTGGCTTTTCTGGAGAAGATATTTGCCGAACGCTTCCGCATGGAAGCGGATATCCGAATCTCTTACCGGGAGCCTTCCGGGACAGGGAGCCGGGAGTATGACGAGCAGAGGATCCAGCAGGAGATCAATGCCATTTTTGAGCGCAGGGCAAGGCAGCGCGGAGAGACGCCGGCAGCAGAGCAGGAGAAAACACCAGAGGAAAGCGGGGCCTCAGGCGGGAAAGAGAAGACTTCCGCCGCTTCGCCCGACGGACAGGGCAGCGGCGCGGGGGAAGGGACAGGACAATCACGCAGTACAGGCGCTTCGGAAAAAGGAAAGAAAGGGTCTGGCAAGGGCGGATTTAAGAAAAAAGATTTCTACCGCCCGGTCAAGACAGGAGACGATCCGAACCTGATCTACGGAAGGAACTTTGACGATGAGCCCATCACTCTGGACCAGGTAGTCACTGAGATGGGAGAGATCACTTTCCACGGGAAGATCATCAGCTTTGAGACAAGGGAGATCCGCAATGAAAAGACGATCATCATCTTTTCGGTCACGGATTTTACAGATACGATCACTGTGAAAATGTTTGCCCGAAATGACCAGCTTCCGGAAATATTAGGGGAGCTGAAAAAAGGGGCATTCGTCAAGATCAAAGGCGTGACCACCATCGACAAATTTGACGGAGAGCTGACGATCGGTTCCATCGCGGGGATAAAGAAGATTGGTGATTTTACGGTATCCAGAAAGGATCTCAGCCCGCTGAAAAGGGCAGAGCTCCACTGCCATACGAAGATGAGCGATATGGATGGCGTATCTGAAGTAAAAAATATCGTAAAACGTGCCCATGACTGGGGACATCCGGCCATTGCCATCACAGACCATGGAGTAGCGCAGGCATTTCCGGACGCAAATCATTACATAGAGACGCTGGATAAAGACGATCCCTTTAAGATCATTTACGGGGTGGAAGGCTATGTGGTGGACGACCTGACAGAGATCGCGGTCAATGCGGGGGAACAGCTTTTGGACGATACTTATATCGTATTCGATATCGAGACCACGGGCTTCAGCGCGATCCGCGATAAGATCATTGAGATCGGGGCGGTCAAAGTGGTAAACAGTGAGATCGTGGACAGGTTCAGCACCTTTGTGAACCCGGAGCGCCCGATCCCCTTTGAGATCACAAACCTGACCGGCATTACAGATGAGATGGTCATGGGTGCGCCAAATATTGAGACCGTGCTCCCTCAGTTCCTTGAGTTCGTGGGGGACGGCGTGCTGGTAGCCCACAATGCCGGGTTCGACGTGGGATTTATCGGGCAGAACTGCCGGGATCTGGGTCTGGATGACCGGTTTGTCTATTTGGACACTGTGGCGCTGGCGAGAGTGCTCCTGCCTACCCTGTCCAAGTATAAACTGAACATCGTGGCAAAGGCTCTGAATATCCCGCTTGAAAACCATCACCGGGCGGTGGATGACGCTGGGGCAACGGCGGAGATCTTTGTGAAATTCGTGGAAATGCTCAAAAAAGACCATATTACCACCTTAAAAGAAGTGAACCGGTATGGCGACCGCAATGTCAATGCGATCCGCAAGATGCCGACCCATCATATCATTATTCTGGCGAAGAATGATATCGGGAGATATAATCTGTACCAACTCATTACAGAGTCTCATCTGACTTATTACGCGAGGAGACCCAGGATCCCGAAGAGCCTGCTCAATGAGCACAGGGAAGGCCTCCTGATCGGAAGCGCCTGCGAGGCGGGCGAGCTGTATCAGGCGGTACTTGAGAAGCGCTCTTCCGAACAGATCGCCAGACTGGCTGCTTTTTACGATTATTATGAGATCCAGCCCCTGGGGAATAACTGGTTCATGATCGAGAGCGAGCGTATGCCGGATATCACTTCAGATGAAGATCTGAAAAATATCAACCGGGAGATCGTGAAGCTGGGCGAGAAGTTCGGGAAGCCCGTCGTGGCGACATGCGACGCGCATTTCCTCGATCCTGAGGATGAAGTCTACCGCCGCATCATCATGGCTGGAAAAGGGTTTGACGATGCCGATACCCAGCCTCCCCTTTTTCTCAGGACGACAGAGGAGATGCTGGAGGAGTTCTCCTACCTGGGCGCGGCAAAAGCGCGGGAGGTCGTGATCGACAATCCGGTGAAGATCGCCCGGATGGTGGAAAAGATCTCCCCGGTCAATCCGAACAAGTGCCCGCCGGTCATCGAAAATTCTGATCAGGAGCTGAGGAATATCTGTTATCGAAAGGCGCACGAAATGTATGGGGAGGACCTTCCGGTGCAAGTGTCGTCACGACTGGAAAAGGAGCTGAATTCCATCATATCTAACGGGTATGCGGTCATGTACATCATCGCCCAGAAGCTCGTGTGGAAATCCAATGCGGACGGATATCTGGTAGGATCGAGGGGCTCTGTCGGCTCGTCTTTTGTGGCTACTATGGCGGGGATCACAGAAGTGAATCCGCTGAGCCCGCATTATTACTGCAGCAAATGCCATTACAGTGACTTTGAATCTGATGAAGTGAGAGCGTTCGCCGGTGGCTGCGGCTTTGATATGCCGGATAAGAACTGCCCGGTGTGCGGGGAGCCCCTCGTGAAGGCCGGCTTTGATATCCCGTTTGAGACATTCCTCGGGTTCAAGGGGGACAAGGAGCCGGATATCGACCTGAATTTCTCCGGGGACTACCAGGCAAAGGCCCACAAATATACGGAAGTGCTCTTCGGCGAGGGGCATACGTTTAAGGCGGGGACGATCGGTACTCTGGCGGACAAGACGGCGTATGGTTTTGTGAGAAATTATTACGAAGAGCATGAGCAGAGAAAACGAAAGTGCGAGATTGAGCGCATCACAGAAGGGTGCACGGGCATCCGGCGCAGCACGGGGCAGCATCCCGGCGGTATCGTTGTACTCCCACACGGGCATGATATCAATGAATTTACGCCGGTGCAGCATCCTGCCAATGATATGGAGTGCGGGATCATTACAACCCACTTTGACTATCACTCCATTGACCACAACCTTCTGAAGCTGGACATCCTGGGACACGATGATCCGACGATGATCCGTACTCTGGAGGATTATATCACGTCAGACGCTATGGAGAATGAATACAATGCGGACCATCCTTTTGTGGCCACGGAGATCCCGCTGGACGACGATAAGGTGATCGAGCTCTTCCACGGCACGGACGTGCTGGGGATCAAGCCGGAGGATATCGACGGCTGTAAGCTGGGCTGCCTCGGCATCCCGGAGTTCGGGACAGACTTTGTTATCCAGATGGTGGAGGATACGAAGCCTCAGACTCTTTCTGACCTGATTCGTATCTCCGGACTGTCCCACGGGACGAACGTGTGGCTCGGCAACGCGCAGGAACTGGTAAAATCAGGGAAGGCGACTATTTCTACCGCGATCTGTACCAGGGATGATATTATGATCTACCTGATCAACAAAGGGGTGGAGAGCGCCCTTGCCTTTACGATCATGGAGAGCGTGCGAAAGGGAAAAGGGCTGAAGCCGGAATGGGAGGAAGCGATGAAAGCCCAGGATGTGCCGGACTGGTATATCTGGTCGTGTAAGAAGATCAGCTACATGTTCCCGAAGGCGCATGCGGCGGCGTATGTAATGATGGCTTACCGCATCGCTTACTGCAAGATCAATTATCCCCTTGCCTACTACGCTGCGTATTTCAGTATCCGCGCGGATGCGTTCTCCTATGAGCTCATGTGCCAGGGGAAAGAAAAACTGAACTACTACATCCAGGACTATAAAAAGCGGAGCGACAGCCTGAGCAAGAAAGAACAGGACGTCATGAAGGATATGAAGATCGTCCAGGAGATGTACGCGAGAGGGTTTGAGTTTACCCCCATCGATATCTACCGCGCGAAGGCAAAGATGTTCCAGATCGTGGACGGGAAGCTTATGCCCTCCCTGGCCAGTATCGAAGGGATGGGCGACAAGGCTGCCGAGACGGTGGAGGAGGCCTCGAAGGACGGGCCGTATCTGTCCCTGGATGATTTCCGGCAGAGGACAAAGGTCAGCAAGACGGTCATCGACCTGATGGCGGACCTGGGGCTGTTCGGCAACCTGCCCCAGAGCAACCAGATCTCGCTGTTTGACTTTGTGTAAGGCAGGGAACAGAAATAAGGGCGGATATGTCTGTGTTCTCCTCAAAAAGAGAAGGACTGGGAATGGATGCGGTAGAGTCTCTCTCTATGGGGATTCCGGTAGCAGCTTCTGAGATCCTGCAGAACAGCGGCCGGGGCACGGAAACCACAGGACTGGAAAAGGGCGCAGAAAACCAGGGCTGACAAAGAGGATCATATATTGGAAACGACAGGTACTTATGTACTTGGGCCCGCACTTGACGGTTTTCTGACACATTCTGTCTATGCGGCCGCAGCGCTCATACTGCTCGTATTCTTTATCAAGGCGGGGATTTTTCCGGCGTTGTACATCGGAGTTTTAACGCTCATACTTGTGATATTGGGTGTGCTCTTTAGGTTTATGCACAGAAAAAAGATCGCGTCAATCATTGCGGACGTGCTGTGTACTCTGCTTTCAGTTATGTGTGTGGCGGGAAGTTTTGAGACAAATTCATAGACATCAGTATCGTATCGCCGGACGGTGAGGCGCCGGAGTCGGTGAAAATAGAGATTGCGGATTCCGAAATGGAATTTTTTGCTGCGGTAAAGCAGTTGTTCAGCTGACTGTGTAGACTTCTGAAGAGGTAATGTGCTATAATGCTTCAAATAACGCAGTTATTAAAATGAATGGAGGAAAATGACAATGTACGACTTTGACGAAATCAGGAATGCAGATCCGGAAATCGCAGATGCGATTAAAGCGGAAATGGAAAGGCAGAACTCCCATATCGAGCTGATCGCCTCTGAGAACTGGGTGAGTAAGGCTGTAATGGCAGTTATGGGAAGCCCACTGACGAATAAGTACGCGGAAGGATATCCGGGAAAAAGATATTACGGCGGCTGCCAGTGCGTGGATGTTGCCGAGGATCTGGCAAGAGAGCGCGCGAAAAAGCTGTTCGGCTGCGAATATGTGAATGTCCAGCCACACTCAGGAGCTCAGGCGAACATGGCGGTCTTTTTCGCTATGCTTGAGCCGGGAGATACTTTTATGGGAATGAATCTCGATCACGGCGGTCATCTGACACACGGTTCGCCGGTCAATATGTCAGGGAAATATTTCAATGTTGTACCATACGGTGTAAATGACGAAGGCGTGATCGATTATGACAATGTGCGGAAGATCGCAAAGGAGTGCAGGCCGAAAATGATCGTTGCCGGCGCCAGCGCCTATGCCCGCACAATTGATTTCAGGCGTTTCCGCGAGATTGCCGACGAGGTTGGCGCTTATCTGATGGTTGATATGGCCCATATTGCGGGGCTCGTGGCAGCAGGGCTCCATCCGAGCCCGATTCCGTACGCTCATGTGACGACGACAACGACCCATAAGACACTGAGAGGACCGCGGGGAGGCATGATTCTCTCCAGCAATGAGATCAATGAAAAATTTAACTTTAACAAAGCGGTATTCCCTGGTATCCAGGGCGGACCTCTGATGCATGTGATCGCCGCAAAGGCCGTCTGCTTCAAAGAGGCGCTCCAGCCTGAGTTCAAAGAGTACCAGGCACAGGTTGTCAAAAATGCCAAAGCGCTCTGCGAAGGGCTCAAAAAGCGCGGAATCAAAATCGTATCCGGGGATACGGACAATCATTTGATGCTGGTCGATCTGACAGAAAAAGATGTCAGCGGAAAAGAGCTTGAAAAACGTCTTGACTGCGCACATATTACCTGCAATAAAAACACGATCCCCAATGATCCCCGTTCCCCGTTCGTGACAAGCGGCGTAAGGCTCGGGACGCCTGCGGTGACGACGAGAGGGATGAAAGAAGACGATATGGAGAAGATCGCTGAGATTATTGACATGGTGATCAGCGGAGAAGAAAATATAGAGGCTGCAAGGAAGATGGCGGCAGAACTCACAGAGAAGTACCCTCTCTGTTAAAGAATCTGTATTTGCGGAGCCAATCTCTCCCTTCTGTATACCGCCGTTATGGCATTACCCACAGCGGCGGTATACAGAATCATTTGCAGCTGCAAAATCAACCGTTATATTTTTTTGATTTGTTTAACAAGAAATTTTCAAAATCTAATATTTTTCCCAGTTCTAATATTTTCCCCAGTTCCCATATTTTTACCCAATAATATAGATTTGTTCATTCTGCTGAATTGTTTTTGTCCGTCTTTTATGCTATCATTTTTTCACTGACGCGGGAGGGGTTCTTTCCGACCGCCACTCATGCCGAAAGGCTTCTCATTTTCGGAAGATCTGTTTCAGGACATTTACCCGATGATGGACGCGACCCGTTGGTTTTATATTCAGGAAAGGGGGAAGATTGGAAATATTAAATATTTAAAAAGCAAAATGCTGTTGACATTTTACAGGAGCTATAATACTATAATACCAGATGCGAACAATTGTTCGATCCGAGAAAAGGAGAATTTAACTATGGCAGTGAATGAAGAAAAGAAAAAAGCGCTGGATGCGGCGATTGCAAAGCTGGAGAAAGATTTTGGAAAGGGAGCGGTCATGAAGCTCGGAGAATCCGGAGCCCATGTAGCTGTGGAGACAGTGCCCACAGGATGCTTAAGTCTTGACCTTGCCCTGGGGCTGGGCGGAGTGCCGAAGGGGCGTGTCATCGAGATATATGGACCGGAGTCCAGCGGTAAGACTACTGTGGCGCTCCACATGATCGCTGAGGCGCAGAAGAGAGGCGGTATCGCGGGCTTTATTGACGCGGAGCACGCGATGGATCCGGTGTATGCAAAGAATATCGGCGTTGATATCGATGAGCTTTATATTTCCCAGCCAGACAGCGGAGACCAGGCGCTGGAGATCGCAGAGACTATGGTCAGATCCGGGGCCATCGATATTATTGTCATTGATTCTGTGGCGGCGCTTGTGCCGAAGCAGGAGATTGAAGGCGATATGGGGGACAGCCATGTGGGGCTTCAGGCCAGACTGATGTCCCAGGCGCTCAGAAAGCTGACTCCGGTGATCAGCAAGTCCAACTGCGTAGTCATTTTTATCAATCAGCTCAGAGAGAAGGTCGGGGTGATGTTCGGCAATCCTGAGACAACGACAGGCGGCCGTGCGCTGAAGTTTTATGCGTCAGTGCGCATGGATGTAAGAAGGATCGAGACGCTGAAGCAGAGCGGCGAGATGGTAGGAAACCGCACACGCATCAAGATTGTGAAGAATAAGATCGCTCCCCCGTTTAAGGAGGCGGAGTTTGATATCATGTTCGGGAAAGGGATTTCCAGGGCGGGGGATATCCTTGACCTTGCCACAGGTATTGATCTGATTAAAAAGAGCGGCGCATGGTATGCGTACGAAGGCGAGAAAATCGGGCAGGGAAGGGAAAATGCCAAGACATATCTGGAAAATCATCCGGAACTGATGGAAGAACTGGACCGGAAGGTGCGCGCTCATTATAACCTGGGTGCAGACGGAGAAGAGAATACAGATAAGAATGACCAGGGAAAGGCGGATGAAAAAGAGCAGGCAGCACAGAAGAAGGCGGGGCAGAAAAGTGACCTTGCTCTTAAAGGCGGAAAGGCAGAATGACAGTTACAGAGATCGAGCCTTTGTCAAAAATCAGATTTAAAGTATATCTGGACGGAAGCTTTGCGTTTGTTCTGTATAAAGGAGAATTGTCCCGGTTCAGTATCACGGCAGGAGCAGAAATTTCGCGTGAAACCGTGGAAATGATACGCAGGGAGGTGGTATTTAAGAGGGCGAAGCTGCGAGCCATGTACCTCCTGGAGGATATGGATCGCACGGAGGCAGGGCTGCGCGAAAAGCTTCGCCAGGGACTTTATCCTGAGGACGCGGCAGAAGAGGCGATTCAGTATGTAAAGTCGTTTGGATATCTGGACGATCTCAGATATGCAGAAAATTTTGTGCGGACCAGAAAGGGCAGCAAGAGCCGGAGAGAGCTCCAGGCCCTGCTGCTGAGGAAGGGAATCCCTGCGGATAAGATCGAGGCCGCCTTTGAGGCCGGATACAGTGAGGAGAAAGACGGAGAAGAGGAGGCGGTCAGGAGGATTCTCCGGAAAAAAAGGTTTTTTCCGGAATCAGCGGATGAAGCGCAGACCCGGAAAATATACGCATATCTGGCCCGGAAAGGATTCCGTTATGAAACCATCCGTCAAGTGATACAAAACTACAATGAGAATGCTTGACATTGTTGTGAAAACAGTATAAAATTTAACTGTTGTATTTAAATAATATGTACAATGAAAATTGAATAAGGAGGTGCTCCTGTGCAATTAAGTTTAGGCTTATGTGTAGTAATTGCCATGGCCCTCGCGTTGATAGTTGGGATCATTTCCCACTTTGTTACGGTTTCCAATCTTAAGAAAAATGCCCAGAGCAAGATCGGAAATGCGGAAGCAAAAGCGAGAGAGATCATCGACGATGCTGTGAAAACTGCTGAGACAACGAAGAAAGAAGCTCTTTTGGAAGTAAAAGAAGAGTCTATCAGGACCAAAAATGATCTTGAGAAAGAGACGAAGGAGAGAAGAACTGAGCTGCAGCGCTATGAGAAAAGAGTGCTCGCAAAAGAAGAGGCGGTTGACAAGCGTTCTGACGTCCTGGAACACAGGGAGTCAAAGCTTACAGCAAAGGAAGAACAACTTCGCCAGCGTGAAGCCAGGGTGGATGAGCTAAGTCAGAAACGTGTACAGGAACTGGAACGAATCTCAGGACTTACCTCCGAACAGGCAAAAGAGTATCTGTTGAAAACTGTTGAAGAAGATGTTAAGCATGACACTGCGAAGATGGTCAGGGAACTGGAAGCTCAGGCAAAAGAGGAAGCTGACAAGAAGGCGAGAGAGTATGTAGTTAACGCGATCCAGAGATGCGCCGCAGACCATGTCGCAGAGACGACGATCTCCGTTGTACAGCTTCCGAGTGACGAAATGAAAGGCCGCATCATCGGACGTGAGGGAAGAAATATCCGGACACTGGAGACGCTTACCGGGGTAGAGCTGATTATTGACGATACACCGGAGGCGGTTGTTTTATCAGGATTTGACCCGATACGCCGCGAAGTGGCAAGGATCGCCCTTGAGAGGCTGATCGTAGATGGACGTATCCATCCGGCAAGAATTGAGGAAATGGTAGAGAAGGCGCAGAAAGAAGTCGATACCATGATCAGGGAAGAGGGAGAGGCGGCAGCCCTTGAAGTAGGCGTGCCCGGTATCCATCCAGAACTGATCCGTCTTCTCGGGCGCATGAAGTTCAGGACGAGTTATGGTCAGAATGCCCTGAAGCATTCCATCGAGGTGGCACAGCTCGCCGGGCTTCTGGCAGGAGAGATCGGTATCGACATCAGAATGGCGAAACGCGCCGGACTTTTGCATGATGTAGGTAAATCGATCGACCACGATGTAGAAGGATCACATATCCAGATAGGTGTGGATCTCTGCAGAAAATATAAGGAGTCCGCAACTGTCATTAATGCTGTGGAATCACATCACGGGGATGTGGAGCCGCAGACTCTTATCGCATGCGTAGTGCAGGCTGCTGATACGATTTCAGCGGCACGGCCGGGCGCAAGACGCGAGACCATCGAAACATACACAAACAGATTGAAACAGTTAGAAGAGATTACCAACCAGTTTAAAGGTGTGGATAAATCTTTTGCCATTCAGGCAGGCAGAGAGATTCGTGTTATGGTAGTTCCAGAGCAGGTATCTGATGATGATATGGTGCTTCTGGCCAGGGATATTGCAAAGCAGATCGAATTTGAGCTTGAGTATCCGGGACAGATCAAAGTAAATGTAATCCGTGAGTCACGGGCGACAGATTACGCGAAATAGCAATAAATCATAACAACAGATGAAAGATCAGCCCTTGTCGTAAGACGGGGCTTTCTTTTTTGTATAGTCAATATGGAAGAAAAGGAGAAAAAGAGCATGAGCGGGCAGATCAGAAGACTGAAAAGAGAGCTGAAGTTTCGGGGGAAAATCATCGATTTTTATCAGGATACAATGGAGATCAACGGAGATCACACAGTGATATGGGACTTTATCAAACACAAGGGAGCTGCTGCGGTTGTCCCTGTGACGGAAGACGGAAGGATCCTGATGGTGAGGCAGTATCGAAATGCGCTTGACCGCTATACGCTGGAGATTCCGGCAGGAGCCCTTGATGCAGAAGATGAACCCGGAAGAGACTGTGCGTCCCGTGAACTGGAGGAAGAGACCGGATACAGAAGCGAAAATCTGGAATGGCTGATCACGCTGCGCACTACGGTTGCTTTCTGCAATGAGAGGATCGAGGTATATGTGGCGAAAGATCTGATCCCTTCAAAACAACACCTGGATGAGGATGAGTTTATCGATCTGAAAGCGTATACTATTGAGGAACTTCAACAAAAGATACTTACGGGAGAAATTGAAGACGCGAAGACAGTAGCATCTCTAATGGCCTATGCAGTAAAATACCACGTATAAAAGAAATACCCGGGCATATAATGAAATATCCGGCGGGACAGGGGCAGGAAACCCTATTCCGCCGGCGGAATATTCCAGAGTAGATCAGGAGGCGTCATGAAGATATTTCATTCGAGGAAGCAATTCCTTGTTTTCTTTATGCCGGGGTTTTTGCTCGGTATTGTTTATGTGAATTTTATTGCGCGCAAATATATGGCTGAACCAGGTATATTCAGCGACTTCTTTTTGAATCAATTTGAGTCGGTCAGCATTGACCCAAAAGAATATATCTGGTATCTCCTGCGTCTTAGAGCAGTGCCGTTTCTCGCTCTGGCAGGACTCTCCTTTACAAAAGCAGGGAAAGTATCTGCTGTTTTGTTTCTTGTTTGGACGGGCATCTCAGCCGGGATTCTGGTTTCCGCGGCAGTGCTGAACATTGGGATCAGGGGAAGCATTCTCTGCCTTGTCGGGCTGTTTCCCCAGTTTCTTCTCTATATTCCGGCGTATGTAATCCTTCTCTGGCACTGTTATACAGTTCCGCAGTCTCACTGGAACCGGCAGAAGACGATTTTTGTATCGCTTGCAATGTCAGTGGGAATGATCCTGGAGATCTATGTGAATCCAATTATCGTAAAGGCGTTTCTCTCCGTGCTGTGACGGATGTACAGCACGGAGTTTTAACTATATCAGGTGTTCAGGTGGTTGGGATACAGTGTTCAGGAGGACGTGAAGCGGTCAGCAGCACGGTGACAGCCAGTCCGGTCACGACAAACTGGCTGGCGAGAAGCCCCCATAAGTAGCCCTGGATCCCGAATCTGGGGATCGCGAGAAAGACTCCGCCGATGCGGACAAGCAGTCCGGTTATATTGATCAGGAATGTAAAGAGCGTCTTGCCGAGCCCGTTGATGGCGCTCATCAGGGCAGTGTTCGTATACAGAAATGGACAAATCCAGGCCAGTGTGAGGATGAATTTTCCAGCTGTGCTGCTGTGGAAAAGAACAGTGCCGATCAGGTTCCCAAAAATGAGGAAAAACAGACAGCAGGAGAGTCCCAGAAGGAGGCAGCTTCCCGCTGCTTTCCTGAGCAGCCTGACCATAGCGGGACGGTCTCCGGCCGCCTGGACTGCGCTGACGGCAGGAAGGAGTACGGTTCCCACAGAGTTTGTGATGGCGGACGGGAAGAGAATACAGGGGAGCGCCATTCCGGTCAGAACGCCATATGTACTCAATGCAGCGCCCCCATCTAAGCCATAGAGCTTCAGGCAGGCGGGAATGGAGGCAGCCTCCACACTCTGGAGAAGAGTAACTGCCGCACGGTTTGCGGTGAGAGGCACGGACAGTGTGAGCAGCTCTCTTGTATTCGCTGATATTGCTGCAAGGGAGGGCATCTGTCCGAAAGGCCTGCTGGCAGAGAGCATTTTTGAAGAAAATACAGCTGAGGCAAACTCTCCGGCTGCGATTCCTGCCGCAGCAAGTTTGATCGACGGTACATGTCCCGTATCTTTTATAAACAGAAAAAGGAGGACCACGAACAGGATACGGATCGTCTGTTCGATAAGCTGGCTTGCCGCGGGGAGCTCTGTTCGCTGCATACCGAAGCTGTAGCCGCAGATACAGCTGTGGATCGCAGCGCACGGCAGAGCGTAGGAGATAATGATCAAAAGTTCGGCACATCGGGGATCGCCGAGGAAAGTCTCTGCGATGAAGACAGCATTTTTCTGGATCAGCAGGACTTCAGACAAAGACAGGAGGAGAGTCAGGCAGAGGGCGATGCGGAGTACGTTGCCGGCCGCTTCTTTTTGTCCCCGTGAAACTTTTTCTGCCGTCATGCGGGAGACAGCGGTCTGCAGCCCTGCGGTGCTGACAGAAAGACAGAGCGTATAGACCGGGAAAATAAGCTGGTAGAGCCCTACGCTTTCCTCTCCAAAGGCATGGCTTAAGAAGATTCGGAAGAAAAAACCCATGAGCCGGGATGCCAGCCCTGCGGCTGTCAGGATCACGGCGCCCTGGAGCAATCTGTGTTCAGTAAACATTTGAGCCACCTCTTATGGCACACTTTTTACAGCATATGTCAGATCATGGCTTGACAGAACCTGGCAGGAGTGATATTCTACAAAGGTAAATCCTAGTAAATTACTAGGAGATAAACATCAGGCCAGAGAAGGTGGGAAAGTGAAGCTATCTACGAAAGGAAGATACGGACTGCGCGCCCTGATAGATCTTGCACAGTACAGCTCAGAGACTCCAGTGTCTATCACCAGCATCTCCGCGCGCCAGGACCTGTCAGAACGATATCTGGAACAGTTAATGGCCATGCTGAAGAAGGCGGGACTGGTTAAGAGTGTCAGAGGCGCGGGAGGCGGATATGTGCTGGCAAAGGATATGGCAGCGATATCTGTAGGAGATGTGCTGCGGGCGCTGGAAGGCAGTCTGGAGCCTGTGGAATGCGCCGGGCTGGAGCCGGAGGGAGGCTGTAAGGCATCAGACCAGTGCGTGACAAAATATGTCTGGCAGAGAATCAACGACAGCATCAGCCGGACAGTGGACGAGATCAGGCTCGATCAGCTCGTTGAGGAAAGCAGAAAGAAGCAATGCGCCGGACTGGACCGCACAGGATGTAAGAATTAGCCATACACAGCCTGAAAGAAAAGGCTGCGATACTATTTACAGAAAAAGAGAAAGTTAAGGAGGCAGAGATGGAAAGACTGATTTATCTTGACAATGCAGCGACGACAAAGACGTCGCCTGAAGTTGTGGAGGCTATGCTGCCGTATTTTACAGAGCATTATGGAAACCCGTCCAGTGTGTACGGATTTGCCGCGGCAAATAAGGAAGTGATCATAAGGCAGAGAGAGATTATCGCCGGGGTCCTCGGGGCAAAGGGAAATGAGATTTATTTCACTGCGGGCGGGACAGAAGCGGATAACTGGGCGCTGATCGCCACGGCGGAGGCGTACGCGGCAAAAGGCAGGCATATTATCACCACAAAGATTGAGCATCATGCGATCCTGCATACATGTGAGTATCTTCAGAAACGGGGATATGAGGTGACGTATCTTGATGTGGACGAAAATGGCCTTGTGGATCCGAAGGCAGTGGAAGATGCGATCCGGCCGGATACGATTCTGATTTCAGTAATGTTTGCAAATAATGAAATCGGGACGGTGGAACCGATTGCAGAGATCGGGAAGATCGCGAAAGAGCACGGCATCCTGTTCCACACAGATGCAGTGCAGGCGTTTGCGCAGATTCCGTTCAATGTAGATGAGTGCAATATTGATATGCTCAGTGCCAGCGGGCATAAATTAAACGGACCAAAGGGGATTGGCTTCCTTTATATAAGAACAGGAGTGAAGATCCGTTCCTTTATCCACGGCGGAGCCCAGGAGAGGAGGCGCCGTGCGGGTACGGAAAACGTACCTGGCATTGTGGGACTCGGGAAGGCTGTTGAGCTGGCGGCGGCGTCTATGCAGGAACGTACGGAAAAGGAGTCCCGTCTCAGAAATCACCTGATCAGCAGGATTGAGAAGGAGATCCCCTGCTGCCGGCTGAATGGTGACCGCGTGAAGCGTCTTCCGAATAATGTGAATTTCAGCTTTCAGTTTGTTGAAGGAGAATCTCTCCTTATCATGCTGGACATGAAAGGCATCTGTGCTTCCAGCGGCTCTGCGTGCACATCCGGTTCTCTGGATCCGTCTCATGTCCTGCTTGCGATCGGGCTGCCCCATGAGATCGCGCACGGATCGTTAAGGATGACGCTTGGGGCGGATACGACAGAGGAAGAACTAGACTATGTGGTGGATTCCTTAAAGGAGATCGTCGCTCAACTGCGGAATATGTCGCCGCTTTATGAGGACTTTGTCCGCAGACAGAAAAACCAGGAAAATTAAAGTAAGATAAATATACAAAGAACAGGAGGAAATATAAATGTATACAGAGAAAGTAATGGACCATTTTCAGCATCCGAGAAATGTAGGGGAGATCGAAAACGCCAGCGGCGTCGGCACAGTTGGCAACGCCAAATGTGGAGATATTATGAGGATTTATCTTGATATCGATGAGAACCAAATTATCCGTGATGTGAAGTTTAAGACATTCGGATGCGGCGCTGCAGTGGCGACCAGCAGTATGGCTACAGAGCTCGTGAAAGGAAAGAATATCCAGGAGGCAATGGAGGTCACGAACAAAGCGGTAATGGAAGCGCTGGACGGGCTCCCTCCGGTAAAAGTGCACTGTTCTCTTCTTGCGGAAGAAGCGATCCACGCGGCGCTCTGGGATTACGCGGAGAAGAACGGGATCAGGATCGAAGGCCTGGAGAAACCGAAATCTGATGTTCATGAAGGCGAGGAAGAGGAAGAAGAGGAGTACTGATGAGCAGAGTTGTCGTCGGGATGTCCGGGGGCGTGGACTCTTCGGTCGCGGCATACCTTCTGAAGGAGCAGGGGTATGACGTGATCGGAGCGACCATGAAGCTCTGGCAGGAGGATGCCTGCTCTGTGGAAGAAAACGGCGGATGCTGCGGATTAAGCGCTGTCGAGGACGCAAGGCGTGTGGCGGCAGCCCTTGACATTCCGTACTATGTGATGAATTTTAAAAAAGAATTCCGGGAGCATGTGATCGACTATTTCACAGAGGAATATCTCGGCGGGCATACCCCGAATCCTTGTATTGCATGCAACCGCTATGTGAAGTGGGAGGCGCTTTTAAACCGCAGCCTGTCTATCGGCGCGGATTACATTGCTACCGGGCATTATGCCCGGATCGAGCGGCTCCCAAACGGAAGATATGCCCTGCGGCGGTCTGCCTCACAGGAAAAAGACCAGACCTATGCCCTCTATAACCTGACGCAGGAACAGCTTGGAAGGACACTGATGCCGGTAGGCGCTTACTCAAAGGAGGAGATTCGCTCCATAGCCGGACGGGTCGGGCTTCTTGTGGCAGACAAGCCGGACAGCCAGGATATCTGTTTCGTCCCGGATGGAGATTACGCCTCGTTTATCGAGAAAGAGGTCAGAGAGAAAACCGGGGAAAGCCTTCCAACCGGTAATTTTGTAACTTCCGGCGGACGTGTCCTGGGGCAGCACAAAGGGATCGTCCACTATACGGTCGGACAGCGAAAGGGGCTGGGGCTGGCTCTGGGATATCCGGCATTTGTGCTGGAGATCCGCCCGGAGACAAATGAAGTCGTCGTCGGTACTTATGACGAGTCCCTGACCCATACCGTGCGGGCAGACCGGCTGAATTTCATGTCCGTGGAGGACCTGACAGAGCCGAAGCGTGTCTTTGCAAAGATTCGCTACAATCATAAGGGAGCGTGGTGCACAGCGGAAAAGACAGGGGAGGATGAGCTTACCTGTCATTTTGATGAAGCGCAGAGGGCCGTGACGCCCGGACAGGCACTGGTGCTCTACGACGGAGACTATGTACTGGGAGGAGGCACAATCCTGTGAGTGGAGGGGGAAGAAAAATGACAGGAGGAATCCTCTGTGACTCCCATGTGCATACGGAGTTTTCAACGGACAGCGAAGCTGCGGTAAGAAGTATGCTGAATGCCGCGGCTGGGCGCGGGCTTGAGTCAGTCTGTATCACAGACCACATGGATCTGGACTTTCCGCCTCAGGACGGACAGGATTTTGACGGGAAACAACCGTTTTGTTTTGATCTGGATGAGTATTTTCAGACACTTTCCATGCTCCGGGAGGAATACAGGGGGCGTCTGGAGGTGAGGATCGGCATCGAGATCGGACTTCAGCCCCACCTCGGGCACAGATATCGTGAAATGCTGCATTCGTATCCGTTTGACTATGTGATCGGATCGGTTCATCTGATCCGCGGGCTGGATCCTTATTATGGAAAACTGTTTGAGGGCAGGCCGGACGCGGAGGCGTACAGAGAGGCCTTTGAAGAGACGGTGCGCTGCCTGAACGCTGTGAATGATTTTGATTCTCTCGGACATCTGGACTATGTAGTGCGCTACGGAAAGCATCAGGGGGAGGAGTACTCTTATCGGAAGTTTGCGGACGAGATCGATGAGGTTCTGAAAAAGCTGATCTCCATGGGAAAGGGTCTGGAGATGAATACAGGAGGACTCAGATGCGGACTTGGTTTCTGCAATCCGCACCCGGATGTGATGAAGCGCTACCGGGAACTGGGCGGCGAGATCGTGACCATTGGGGCGGACGCACACCGGCCAGAGCATATGGCGTATGAGTTTCAGCAGGCGTCGGAGATTCTTAAGGCGTGCGGCTTCCGATATTATACGGAATACAGAGAACGCACGCCTGTCTTCCGGAGGATAGACTTCGAATAAATTAGTATTTAGTACTTGAATTTTTGTTTCCACTTTAGTACAATTATGCTAGTTGATGAATCCTTAACAATGTTGTATCTGTAAGGATTCATTGTTATGACTGTAACACAGTCAAATATTTTCAAATTCTTAGGAGGAATTAAATCATGGCAGTAAAAGTAGCGATTAATGGATTTGGACGTATCGGACGTCTCGCTTTCAGACAGATGTTTGGGGCAGAAGGATTTGAGATCGTGGCAATCAACGATCTTACATCTCCGAAGATGCTGGCTCACTTACTGAAATATGACTCAACACAGGGCAAATATGCACTGGCTGACAAAGTTGAGGCTGGAGAGGATTCCATCACAGTAGACGGAAAAGAGATCAAGATCTATGCTGAGGCTGACGCAAAGAACCTTCCGTGGGGAGAGATCGGCGTTGACGTTGTTCTCGAGTGTACAGGATTCTACACAAAGAAAGAGAAAGCTCACGCTCATATCGAAGCAGGCGCTAAGAAAGTTATCATCTCGGCTCCGGCTGGAAATGACCTTCCGACGATCGTTTACAACGTAAATCACGAGCAGCTGACAAAGGATGACGACATCATTTCTGCAGCATCCTGTACGACAAACTGCCTCGCTCCGATGGCGAAAGCTCTGAATGACCTTGCACCGATCAAATCCGGTATCATGTGCACCATCCACGCTTACACAGGCGATCAGATGACACTGGACGGACCGCAGAGAAAAGGCGATCTGAGAAGATCACGCGCAGCGGCTGTCAATATCGTTCCGAACAGCACAGGAGCGGCTAAGGCTATCGGCCTTGTAATTCCGGAACTGAACGGCAAGCTTATCGGATCCGCTCAGCGTGTTCCTACTCCTACAGGATCCACAACAATCCTGACAGCGGTTGTCGAGGGTGAAGTTACAGTTGATCAGATCAACGCGGCTATGAAGGCAGCAGCTAACGAGTCCTATGGATATAATACAGACGAGATCGTTTCCAGCGATATCGTCGGTATGACATATGGTTCTCTGTTTGACGCTACACAGACAATGGCTCTTCCGGTTGGCGACGGCACAACAGAGGTTCAGGTTGTTTCATGGTATGACAATGAGAACTCATACACAAGCCAGATGGTAAGAACAATCAAATACTTCGGAAAACTGCTTGGGGCTTAATTCATTCTCAGAATGAGGACAGGCTCTCAGATGATGATTCTGAATAATTGACTCACAATAGGGTCCGGTCTTGTTGTAGGACCGGGCCTTATTTCGTTTTCACATGCATGGAAGTTTTTTCCGGCGCATGTCATAAAAAGTATCAGGAGGCTATTAAAATGGCAGCACTTAACAAAAAATCAGTAGACGATATCAATGTAAAGGGACAGAGAGTCCTTGTAAGATGCGACTTCAACGTACCGCTCCAGGATGGAAAGATCACAGACGAGAACCGTATCGTGGCAGCTCTTCCGACGATCAGGAAGCTGATCTCTGACGGCGGCAAAGTGATTCTCTGCTCACATCTCGGGAAGCCGAAGGGTGAGCCGAAGCCGGAACTTTCACTGGCGCCGGTAGCTGTAAGACTTTCCGAGCTCCTCGGGCAGGAGGTAAAATTTGCAGCGGATCCGGAAGTTGTCGGACCGAACGCCAGGGCAGCGGTAGAGGCTATGAAGGACGGCGACGTTGTTCTCCTCGAGAACACACGTTACAGAGCAGAAGAGACAAAGAACGGCGAGGAGTTCTCCAAAGAGCTCGCTTCCCTGTGTGACGTATTCGTAAACGATGCGTTCGGTACAGCTCACAGAGCTCACTGCTCAAACGTAGGCGTTACAAAGTATGTTGACACAGCAGTAGTCGGATACCTGATGCAGAAAGAGATCGATTTCCTCGGAAACGCTGTTGAGAACCCGGAGAGACCGTTCGTTGCGATCCTGGGCGGCTCTAAAGTATCCAGCAAGATTTCTGTTATCAACAACCTGCTTGAGAAGGTTGATACACTGATCATTGGCGGAGGAATGTGCTTCACATTCACGAAGGCTCAGGGAGGCAATGTCGGCAATTCTCTTCTTGAGGAAGACTACCTTCAGTATGCTCTGGATATGATCAAAAAGGCAGAAGAGAAGGGAGTAAAACTTCTTCTCCCGGTTGACGCTGTAGCGGCAGATGCATTCTCCAATGACGCAAATACAAAAGTCGTTCCGCAGGGAGAGATCCCGGACGGATGGATGGGACTTGACATTGGACCTGAGACAGCGAAGATGTATGCAGAGGCTGTTAAGACGGCTAAAACAGTTGTATGGAACGGACCGATGGGATGCTTTGAGATGCCGAAGTTTGCTGACGGAACAAAGACAGTCGCAGAGGCTCTTGCTGACACGGACGCAGTGACGATCATCGGAGGCGGTGACTCTGCAGCGGCAGTCAACCAGCTTGGATATGGCGATAAGATGACACATATCTCAACAGGCGGCGGCGCTTCCCTTGAGTTCCTCGAAGGCAAGGAGCTTCCAGGCGTGGCAGCGGCTAACGACCGCTAGGCTGCGTATATGCCCCGATTGCGGCGTCAGATGCGGCCTGACGTACCTCTTTTGTACGCCGGCGCCGCATCTTCCTTGCACTCAGAACATATCCGCAGCCTATCGGGGCAATTCGATATAACTAATAATATCAAGGAGAAAGAACGAAATGGCAAGAAAGAAAATCATTGCAGGAAACTGGAAAATGAACAAGACTCCGAGCGAGGCAGTCGCACTTGTAGAAGAGCTGAAGCCGCTCGTAGCGAACGAGGAGGTTGACGTAGTATTCTGCGTGCCGGCGATCGATATCGTACCGGTAGTCGAGGCTGTAAAAGGCACAAACATCCAGGTTGGCGCTGAGAATATGTATTTTGAGGAGAGCGGAGCTTATACCGGTGAGATCGCTCCGGCTATGCTCGCGGACGCAGGCGTGAAATACGTTGTTCTCGGACATTCTGAGAGAAGAGATTATTTTGGAGAGACAAATGAGGATGTAAACAAGAAAGTCCTCAAGGCGTTTGAGCACGGTATCACACCGATCATGTGCTGCGGCGAGACTCTGGAGCAGAGAGAGCAGGGCGTGACAATGGATTTCATCCGCCAGCAGGTCAAGGTTGGTCTTCAGAACGTAACGGCTGACCAGGCTAAGACAATGGTCATCGCATACGAGCCGATCTGGGCGATCGGAACAGGCAAGACAGCTACAACAGAGCAGGCTGAGGAAGTATGCAGGGGCATCCGCGCGTGCATCGCTGAAATTTATGACGAGGCGACAGCAGAAGCGATCCGCATCCAGTACGGCGGCTCTGTAAACGCAGGCAACGCGGCAGAGCTCTTTGCTCAGGCTGACATCGACGGAGGTCTGGTGGGAGGCGCTTCCCTGAAGGCTGATTTCGGAAAGATCGTGAACTACAAATAATCATGTGATACAATGAGAAGGTGAAAGACTTTTTGATCCTGTATCATTCAATTAGATAAACAGATAAAAAGCGGACCATTGAGTGGAAATATTCAGTGGCCCGCTTTTATTTTTATATGTCTGAACTGTATAATGCCGTCAGAGGGAATGTTTTCACTGCTGTAAAACTTCATTCCCGGATTTTGTATCCACTGTAGTTTCGCCGCGGATAAGGCGTACTGGAAGTCTGATATGTGTACCCTTGTCAAACACGCTTTCACCGGAAATTATTTCAAGCAATGTAACAACGGTTGTCAGAGCAAGCTGTTTAACAGGCTGAGCAACGGTTGTAAGGGTTTTGTAGGACATCAGCGAAGCTTCAATCCCGTCATACCCGACGATCTTCAGATCACCGGGTACATTTAAACCGCGTGATATGGCGACTTTTTCCATTGCACAGGCCACATTATCAGCTGCGAAAATCCCATCGATATGGTTATGATTCCGAAAAATATTATCGGCATAAGTTATATAATCTCTAAAAGAAAACGCATTGAATGGAAGCTCCAGTGTTTCGCAGCATATGCCGTTCTTTTTCATGACATCTGAAAAGACGGTATGACGCTTGTGGGAGGGCGTTGGAACTCCGCAGAAGCCGGTGATCTGGATAACTTTTTTACAGTTATTGTCTATAAGTTCCTGTGCGGCAAGGCGTCCTCCCTGTTCATGATCCGATGAGACAGTCGGAATATCAGGGCCGAGAAAACGATCAAGAGCCACGATCGGAAGATTAACCTTGCTGTAGGCTTCCAGATCAAGCGTGTGGCTTGCAATAATGATTCCGTCTACTTTATTACTCTGCAGCATATTCAGGTATTCTGTTTCCCGCATATTGTCAGATTCAGCGTTGCATAATAAAAGTCTGTAACCATTTTCATGAAGAACACGTTCGATATATTTGATTTCCAATGCATAAAATGCGTGACTTACGTCCGGTACTATAAGCCCAACCAGATAAGTCCGCTGTCTGAATAGATTTACTGCCAGCTGATTGGGGAAATAGTTTAATTCCTCCATGGCTGTATGGACCTTTTTACGTGTTTTTTCAGAAATACTGCCGCGGTTATTTAAAATACGGGAAACAGTTGTGACAGAGCATCCGGCTTTTGCGGCGACATCTTTTATAGTGACAGCCATATTATTTCTCCATTTCTTTCCTGTGATTCTTTTGTTTTTTAATGAATATACTCATTTCACTGTTTTTATAATACACAGAAAGTAAGAAAATGTCAATGACAACAGGTTGACTATATATTTTAACGTATTTATTAGAAAAATGTGGGATGTATTGATTAAAAATACAGAAAATATAATAAAAAAATAAATTTTATTGAAATAAATAGATATAAAACAACTTTTTTTGAAATAAAAAAATGACAACCGGTTGACAATTTTGGACATTATGTGATATAGTTTTTTCAGATAAGAGAAATAAGGGGAACGAGACCAGTACAAAATAATGAAAAGAGGCGGTATATGTGCATTGGCTGAGTAAGAAAAGAAATTTGTTTGTTATGATTGTCCCTTCTTTTGTGATATACACAGTTTATATTATTGCTTCCGTGTGTATTGCAGTATATTACAGTTTTACAAAATATACAGGGATAGGGAAGGCTGCCTGGAATGGAATTGAAAACTATGTCCGGGTATTCCATGATAAATTTTTTTGGATTTCTTTAAAAAATACAGGTATCGTATTGATTCTCTCTCTTTTGACGCTGACGATATTTGGTTTTTTGCTTGCGAATGTCCTGCGCGTAAAACGGCGCGGAAATGATCTATGTAAAGCTCTGATATTTTCACCGTCAATTATTTCTCCCATCATTGTCGGAATTATCTGGATTTATATTTTAGATCCGGAAGTTGGCATTCTGAATCAGATCTTATATAAATTGGGAAAAGAAGGATGGATGCAGATGTGGATTGGCGGGACGGTTCTGTCACCGTATATGTATGCTGTCATTTTCCTGTGGAGACAATTGGGTTATTTGTCAACTATCTTTTTGGCCGGACTGAATATGATCCCGGAAGAAATTTATGAGGCGGCGGAAATTGATGGGGCAAATGCATTTCAGAAAATGGTGTATGTGACAGTTCCGATGGCCAGAAATACGTTCAATATTGTTATTTTACTTATTATAACAGGTGTTTTTAAAATATTTGAGTTTGTTACACAACTTACGGCCGGTGGGCCGAATCATCTTTCTGAGACAGTGGTTACCTATTCATATACGACAACTTTTTCTAACGGGGAATATGGATATGGTATGGCGCTTGCTACGGTAGTGTTTATTATTACATTGATTTTATCGGAAATTTATAATTTGATTATGCGGGATAAGGAGGAAGAGCAATGACAAATTCAGCGGGCAGTAAACTGGGGCGCAGGATCAGTGGTATTGTGCTTGCGATATTCACACTGATATGGATGTTCCCGTTAGTCTGGATGTTTTTTATGAGCTTTAAAACAAACAGTGAAATTTACGCGGCTCCACTGTCGCTTCCGCAGCACCTTAATCTGGATAATTTCGCCCGTGCGCTTGAGACTTTGAATATTGGGCGTATGTATGTGAATACGCTGATCGTTGCGGTTTTATCTGTAGGACTTGGTTTCCTTGTTACATTTCTGAGTTCTTATGCATTATGCCGTATGGTGTTTCGCAATAAAAAATTGCAGAGGGGATTGCTCAGATTTTTTCAGCTTGGTTTAATGATATCCCCGTTTATTTTATTGTTCCCGATTTACCGCATTACGGTCCAGGGCAATCTGTATAACAGTATCTGGTCGCTTGTTTTACCGTATATTGCCACGCAGGTGTCCTTTAATACATTGCTTATGTACAATTTCTTCAAAGGTCTTCCGGCGGAAATCGAAGAAGCTGCTTTGATCGATGGATGTAATCTCCCGCAGCTTTTGGGAAGGCTCATCCTGCCGATGACGAAGCCGGTCGTCGTTACGGTAATTGTTTTTAATGTGCTGTATGTCTGGAATGAGTATCCGATTGCGTCGGTATTGCTGAGGGATGAAAGTATGTATACGCTTTCGATGGGTGCGTCTATGTTCAAAGGGGCTTACAGCGTGGATAATGCCGGGATCATTGCGGCCAGTGTTCTCATTATCGTTCCTGAACTGATTTTTTACGGATTCCTTCAGCGGTATATAGTGGATGGCATGGTTGCCGGCGCAGTAAAAGGATAGTACGAAACTACAGTGATTGGGGTTATAAAGACATGTCTATATAATATAACACGTTCATTTAACAAAAAGGAGGAAAATGAAATGAACAAAAAGGCAATGAAAAGAATTTCCGGACTGATTCTTGCAACACTTCTGCTGGGTACTTTGACTGCGTGCGGCGGCAATGCAGGAGGAAAAGGCGAAGGCGCGGCAGAAGACGGGAGCGCAGAGAGCGGGGGAGATACCGTTAAGCTGACTTTTGGCATCCACATTGCGGATCTGGAAAAACAGGAACCGCAGACTTACGAAGTGCTGAAAGCCTTTGAGGAGGCAAATCCGGATATCGAACTTGAAATCCTGAGTACATCTGATGCAGACGAGCAGGGAACGCAGATGAAGCTTGCAGCAGAATCCGGAACTTTGCCGGACATTTTCTGGTGTCAGTATGGAATCGCAAAAGAGATGTATGATGCGGGATATATCATGGAGCTCAGTGATTTTCTGGAATATGACACACGGGTAAATGACGCCATTGGAGAACAGCTGCGCACAGTTGGAGAAGATGGCTCGGAGAATGAGACGGGAGAGTTCTACGGATTGCCATATCAGAAACTGGTAACCGGATTCTGGTATAACAAAACTGTATTTGAGGAAAACAATATTGAACCGCCGCATAATGGGACGACGTTTGAAGAGTTTCTGGAGATTGTGAAGGCTTTGAATGAAAAAGGAATCGTAACCATATCTAATGGAGCTAAAACGACGTACAGTGACTGGGCGTTTCAGGCAATGTTCGTACGCTATGGATTTCTAGAACATATCAATGCGATCCGAAACGGAGAGGAGAGTTTTGTAAACGAGGACTTTTTAAATTATTTTGAGATGATCGATGAACTGAGAGAGGCGGGAGCTTTTCCGTCCAATATAACCACTCAGGATTATTTCCAGGCAAAAGAAGCATTTCTTTCCGGTAATGCGGCTATGCTTGACTCTGGACAGTGGGATTCGGCAGAGATCAATGAAAGACTCGGAGATCAGGTCGGTTTCTGGTGGGGACCGACTTTTGAAAATGGGGTTGGAGATCAAAATGTAGGGATGCAGGCTTTCACAAATAATCTGCGTGTAAGTGCGGAGGTAGAAGAAGATCAGGCAAAGAAAGATGCGGTGTATCGTTTTCTCAGTTTCTGGCTCGGAGAAGAAGCGGATAAGATCCGCGTTCAGTATGGAGTAAACCCGTTGACAACGGTGCCCGAGGCCGGGGAGGATAATAAAGCATATGCCGCGATGCTCTCCGCAATGAATGAGGAAGGCTGGTCCGGAATTCCGCTGCAGCCGGATCAGATTGTGACAGACGTTATTAAAAATACGCTGAATGATGCGATCTATGGAGTGATGAGTGGGATTTACAGTCCGCAGGAGGCGTGCGAATCCCTCCAGAGCGCACAGGAGAATCAGTAAAATAAGTTGATTTGCGGCATTCAGCGTCATTGGATGAATGCCGCAGAGCATAAAAATTGCTGAGGATATGGAAAGGAGTCAGACTGCTTGTGAAAGATATTATTTTTTTGATGGCGGATCAGCTTTCTGCAAAATGGCTTGAACTTGGTATGGACGGTGTCTGTGAATTGCCGAATTTTAAACGGTTGAGAGAAAGAGGGATGTATTTTGATCATGCATACAGCAATAATCCTGTCTGCTGCCCTGCAAGAGCCACGATTGCAACCGGTTTGTCCAGCCGGAGTCATGGAGTGATTGAAAACGGATATTTCCTGGACCCGGATATTCCTACTTTTATGAAAGTATTGCAGGAAAAAGGATATCGGACAGGGGCTTTTGGGAAAGTCCATTTTATGCCGCATTACAGCGGGTTTGATCACGACTGCCGGGCGTATGGCTTTGATGTGGCGCATATAACAGAAGATAACCGGGGCGGGGAGTGGTATGACTGGGCTGTTTCAGAGTATCCTGAGTACAGGGAGCAGATTCTCAGGTCGTTTTCGGCTCCGAAAGTAGAGGCGCTGAAAAGCTACGGGAAAAACCGGGAGAATCTTCAGGCGGAGATTTTGAAATTGCGCGAACAGGACTGGTCAGACCCTGATCAGCCATATGCAGATCAGGAGGCCCATTATATGCTGTTTCCGGAAGAAAGTTCTCAGACTGCATGGATTGCGGACAAAGCTCTGGAATTTATCAGAGATACGCCTGAAGATCAGCCGTTATTTGCACATATCAGTTTTGTACAGCCGCATAATCCTTATGAGGTTCCGAAGGAATACATGGAGAAAGTAGACGCGGACAAAATTCCGGAAAGAATAAAGCCGACCTGGATGAATGATCCGGACCGCCCGGAATATTTCAAAGATAAAATGCCGGCCGATAAAGAAGGATGGAAATTTGACAGGCAGGTATATCTGGCAAGCATTGCTTTCATTGATAAGTATATTGGCAAAATTTTAGATGAACTGGAAAAAGTAAGAGGTATCGAAGATACGTATTTTATATTTGTTTCTGACCATGGAGATCTCCTGGGGGATCATGGGTTTTATCTGAAAGAAGAAAAACATTATGATGCGTGCATTCGCATACCGCTTATCATAAGCGGACCGGGAATTGCCACGGGATCTGAAAGTCACAGAATCGTTCAGCTAGAAGATATTTGTCCGACAGTGCTTGATATAGCAGACGGCAGACTGCCGCTTCCGCCATTTGCCGAAGTGTATATGAAAATAGATCCTCAGAAGATACCGCTGTATCACGGCTGTTCTTTAATGCCTCTGCTGAAAGGAGAAAAAATATCCGGCTGGAGAACGGCCGGGTATTGCGAAAGCTATAATCCTGTATTTTCGATGGCGCCTACGGACTGGGCGAGAACGGTCATAACGGACCGGTATCGCTATACTTACTATTTCCGTGGCGGGGAGCAGCTTTTTGATTTATGTGAAGATCCGGATGAGCAGAAAAATGTGGCGCAGGACGAAAAGTACAGAGCTGTAAAACAAAAGTTAAAAGACGAACTGCTGGAGAAAATAATCGGGCAGGATTATCCAAAATCACGGACGCATCTCTATTGTTTTGGAGTACATTGAACTGACAAAAGTATCTATAGCAAAGGTGGGAGAATATGAGCAGAGTATCAGGAATGTTTCAGGATCTGACAACGATAAAAGAAGCAAGAAACGGAAGACTTGCCAGCTGGGATCAGCGCGGAAAGAACCAGGACTACTGGGAAATTCCGGCAAAAGAGAGTATTGTATTGGGCGAAATTGAAGGTCCGGGATGTATTACGCATATTTGGATGACTTCGTCCTGCCGGAAAGTAAAAGCGCCGGGGATCTTAGATCCGGTTATGAATGCATCCGCAGCGCCTGTAATGGAGATCCATCCGGCGCTTGGGGTCATCTGGGACGATTACGACCCGTTTTATTACAGAAAAGCCCTGATCAGGATTACGTGGGACGATCAGGATACGCCCAGTGTTCTTGCGCCGTTAGGTGATTTTTTCTGTATTGGCAACTGTTATCCGGGCAATTTCAGTTCACTGCCCTTTAATGTATCATTGAAGCCGGAAGAGGCCGGGCGGTATGGGGCACCATGTTCGGTATCCTGTTATTTCCCAATGCCATTTAACAAAAGGGCAAAGATAGAAATTGTAAATGAAAATGAACTTCCTTTCATTTTATATTTCAATATTGATTATGAGATGTACAAAGAACCGTTGAGTGGGGACACGGCATATTTCCACGCGTGCTGGAAAAGAGAAAACCCGTGCGACGGGTGGGGGCCGGACATACAGGTCAATTCGCCGGAAGTGAATAATGTCACCAATTTGAAGGGAGAAGGGAATTATACGATCCTTGATGTGGAAGGTACGGGACATTATGTGGGATGTAATCTCACGGTGAGACATTATCAGGGAAGCTGGTGGGGAGAAGGAAACGATATGTTCTTTATTGATGGAGAAGAATATCCAAGTCTGAATGGAACCGGTACGGAAGACTACTTCAATCATGCCTGGGGAATGCAGAGGAATGCGTATCCATTTTTTGGAACAATTGTGCACGAGGGGGATACGGATGGATTTCAGGTATCTTACCGTTTTCACATTACTGACCCTGTCAGATTTGAAAAGAGTCTGAAAGTTACGATTGAGCATGGACATGCAAATCATCTGTCGGATGACTGGAGTTCGACCGCATACTGGTATCAAAAACTGCCGACAACGACAGAGATATCGATCCTTCCGGCGGAAGAGCGGCTTCCGAATGTTCCCGCTCTGCCAAAGAGAAATCTGCATCAGCCGGAACTGACGGATGAGATGAGAGAGGCAAGGGCTTCGTGGGAAAAGCGCTGGGAAGAATACAGTCCGGAGAGGCAGAAGCAATTCAGAATAAAAGAAGAGAAGGCCCGGCGTGAATCCAGGCTGAATACTGAATTTGCAAAAAAACTTCGGGATGAGTATAGATAATGGCAGATGCACGGAGGAAGCTTATGTCTAAAGAATTAATGCGGCTGAACATCGAAAGGGCTCAACATGAGATCGACAGTAAGAAAGAGCTTGTAAAAAGGGGAAAAATGCGGCAGAAATATCATTTTATGCCGCAGACCGGATGGCTGAATGATCCCAATGGGTTGATTTATTTCAGAGGCAAATATCATTTCTTCTTTCAGCATAATCCGTATTATGGTTTTTGGGATTCGATGCATTGGGGGCATGCGGTCAGTGACGACATGCTGCACTGGAAATATCTTCCCGTTGCGCTGGCGCCAAGTGAAATATATGATAACCATCTGCGCGGGGGATGTTTTTCCGGGAGCGCTGTTGAATGCGGCGGAAAATTGTTTTTAATGTATACCGGCACCGCAAATGAAGGGAGAGGATTTGAACAGACACAATGCATCGCTTACAGCGAGGACGGGATACATTTTGAAAAGTATGCCGGGAATCCGGTCCTGACAGCGCCGGAAGGGGTTCCTGAGAATCAATTCAGAGATCCGAAAGTGTGGAAGCACAATGATACATATTATATGGTATGCGGTGCAAGTTGTGATAACAAAGGGCAGGCATTACTTTATCGTTCTGCTGATATGTTCCATTGGGAGTTTTTTAACGTGCTTGCCGAGAGCCGTGGAGAATGGGGATATATGTGGGAATGTCCGGATTTTTATCGGATCAGAGATAAATATGTATTAACGTTTTCTCCAATGGGAGCCGGAGAGCGCACGGCTGTTTATCTGGTCGGTGATTTTGATTATGAAACGGGGAAATTTTCTTATCACGTAAATGGTGAAATCGACTGGGGATTTGATTACTATGCGGCGCAGTCTTTTGAAACGCCGGATGGAAGGCGGGTAACAGTGGGATGGGCAAATGAATGGGACTGGATGCCTTTCTGGAAGGACTGGGGGCCGACTTATAAAGAAGGGTGGTGCGGTTCTTTCAATATTCCAAGAGAAGTTTATTTGCTGGAAGATGGTACATTACAATTCCGTCCGATAAAAGAGGTGTGTTCTCTGAGAGAGAACGGCAGTAAGACAGAAGCTCTTATTGTTACTCCCGGGGGAACGCAATTATCTGCCGGAAATGGCATCTCCTTTGAGTTAAAGATGAAGGTGGATCTCATAAAAACAGATGCAGATGAGCTGAAACTGGAGTTGAGATGCGGAGCCGGGAAAAAGACAGTGTGTGTGTTGGATTTCAGAAATTCTGAAATGAGTGTTGACCGGAATCATGCGGACGGCTGGAGCAAAGGTATTTCCAAGAGCGTGATGCTGTTAAAAGGAAAAGAGACGTTGGATATCCATATTTTATCTGACCAAAGCTCTCTGGAAATTTTTACAGATCAATACAGAAATAATCATTCGAATAATATTTTTGCCGGGGATGAACAAAATGAAATAAAAATATATACATGCGGCGGAACTGCGTTCATAAAAGATTTTGAGGCTTATGGATTAAAAAGAAGCATGTGATGAAAGTGATCTGCATCAGTATGGACCATATCATCTTGAAAAATCCGGGAAAAGCGGGTACAATAATTAGCGGGGCAAAGCGCCCAAATGTACAGATAAAGGAGATATGGATATGAGCAGGAAACCAACCGTATTGATGATATTAGACGGCTACGGCTTAAGAGATGACAGGCATGGAAATGCGGTCGCCGAGGCGGCGACCCCGGTCATGGACAAACTGATGGCTGAGTGCCCGTTTGTGAAGGGAAATGCCAGCGGCATGGCAGTCGGACTTCCGGACGGACAGATGGGGAACTCTGAGGTAGGACACCTGAACATGGGCGCAGGACGCATCGTATACCAGGATCTGACAAAGATCACGAAAGAGATCCAGGACGGAGAGTTCTTTGAGAATAAGGCACTCCTTGCAGCATGTGAGAATGTGAAGAAAAATGATTCCGCTCTGCACCTGATGGGGCTTGTGTCCGACGGCGGCGTACACAGCCACAACACACATATTTACGGGCTGCTTGAGCTGGCGAAGAGACAGGGCATTGAGAAAGTCTATGTGCACTGTTTCCTTGACGGGCGTGACACGCCCCCGGCCTCCGGAAAAGAATATGTGGAGGAGCTGGAAGCAAAGATGAAGGAGATCGGCGTCGGTGAAGTCGCGACAGTGGCGGGCCGCTACTACGCGATGGACCGCGATAACCGCTGGGACCGCGTGGAGAGAGCTTACAAAGCGCTTGTAAAAGGCGAGGGCGTTGAAGCGTCTTCCGCCACAGAGGGCATCCAGGCTTCCTATGACAACGAGAAGACGGATGAGTTCGTTGAGCCAATGGTGGTCATGAAGGACGGCGCTCCGACGGCTACGGTAAAAGACGGAGATTCCATTATCTTCTTTAACTTCCGCCCGGACCGTGCAAGAGAGATCACGAGGACATTCTGCGATGATGACTTTACAGGATTTGAACGCGGCGAGAGAGTGAAGACCACATATGTGTGCTTTACAGAATATGATGTGACGATCCCGAACAAGCTGGTTGCGTTTGTAAAGGAAGAGATCACAAACACATTCGGCGAGTTCCTGGCTGCACATGGTCTGAAGCAGGCCCGTATCGCGGAGACAGAGAAATATGCGCACGTTACGTTCTTCTTCAACGGCGGCGTGGAGGAGCCGAACCCGGGTGAGGACCGCATCCTTGTGAAATCCCCGAAGGTTGCGACTTATGACCTGAAGCCGGAGATGAGCGCTTATGAGGTATGTGATAAGCTGGTCGAGGCGATCAAGTCTGACAAATACGATGTCATCATCATAAACTTCGCAAATCCGGATATGGTCGGCCACACAGGCGTCGAGAATGCCGCGATCCAGGCGATCGAGGCTGTGGACAAGTGTGTCGGAAGAGCGGTTGACGCTGTCAAAGAAGCGGGCGGACAGATGTTCATCTGCGCGGACCACGGAAATGCAGAGCAGCTGATCGATGAGGAGACAGGCGAGCCGTTTACAGCCCACACGACGAACCAGGTCCCGTTTATCCTCGTGAATGCGGATCCGTCTTATAAGTTAAGAGAGGGCGGATGCCTGGCGGATATCGCTCCGACGCTGATCAAGCTGATGGGGATGGAGCAGCCGAAGGAAATGACCGGAACTTCACTGCTCGTGATATAACAGATCATATATGAATGAGAAAAAAATACAGGGACGTTTGAAGAAAACGGCCATGATCGTTGCTGCCACGGGAGTGATCCTGCTGGCAGCAGCTGGATTTTTCGGCTTTTTTTTGTTGGATTCTGTCGAACGGGCAGGCACAGGCGGGATTGCTGCCTCCGGCCTGGCTGTGACCTTGTTTCTGCTCTGCCTCTGGATGGCATTTTCCTTTGCCCTGTTCCGGAGGGATATGGGAAGGCTTTGCGGGCTGGCATTTTATGACCGGCTGACCGGGGCATATCATTTTTCAAGATTTCGTCAGGAGGCTGCCGGGGCGTCGGAGAAGAATGGAAACTGTACGCTTGTATCTCTGAATATCCATCAGTTTAAGTTTATTAACGAGATATTCGGGAAGAAACAGGGGGACAGAGTGCTTAAGGCTGCCGCGGACATCATCTCCGGCGCTCTCTGTGTCAATGAGATCTTCTGCCGGGAGAGCGCAGATTTTTTCTATCTTTTTCTGAGGGAGACGGACAGAGAAAGAGTAAGGCAGAGGATGACCGCGGTCATGGACCGCATCTCCCGTTACGGAGAAAACACCGGCTGTCATATTCTCCTGTACTGCGGGGCAGTGATATCGGACATGGAAGGAGGGAGATACGGTCTGGAGCAGATGCTGACGCACGTCATGTTTGCTCTGGCAAAGGCAAAAGAGACGCACCAGAACAATGTGTGGTTCTTTGATTCCATACTGCATGAGAAGGAGCGGCTGGATCATTATGTGGAGAGCCATATGTATCAGGCGCTGCGGGACGGGGAGTTTGCCCTCTGGCTCCAGGTGAAACGGGATTTAAAGACTGGGAAGGCTGCCGGAGCGGAAGCGCTTGTCCGCTGGGAAGCCGGGGACGGGACATCGCTGCGGCCGGATGAGTTTGTCCCGCTGTTTGAGCAGAACGGATTCTGCACGAAGCTGGATATGTATATGGTGGAAAAAGTGTGCGCGTGTATCCGCAGCTGGCTGGAACGGGGGTATGTGCCCCTGCCGGTCTCGGTGAATCAGTCAAAAGCCGCTCTGTATCAGGCTGATTATGTGCGGAGAGTGTCAGATACCGCGGAGAGATATGGCGTTCCGGCAGAGCTCCTGACTCTGGAGATACTGGAAGGGGCGGCTCTGGAGAATGCGGAGGAGTTTGACCGGACGGTCTGCGAGCTCAGGGAAAAAGGATTTCAGGTATCGATGGATGATTTCGGAAGCGGGTATTCTTCCCTGAATACGCTGGGCAGTCTCCATATCGATGAGGTGAAGCTGGACCGGGGATTCTTAAGGGAAGTATCGTCCGGGTCCAATGAGCGGATGTGCCTTGTCACGGAGCAGATCATATCTCTGTGCAAAAAGCTGCACATCCGGACTGTCGTGGAGGGCGTGGAGACTGCGGAAGATGACAGGATGATCCGCGGATGGGGCTGTGAGACCGGGCAGGGGTATTATTACGGAAAGCCGGTCTGCGCGGAAGAGTTTACGAAGCAGTATATAGAGAAATAAAAGAAAACAGACAGAACAGAAGGGGGATACAGGATGGGTGAAAGACTGACCAAAAGTGATGTGGAGAAGATACAGGCAGAGATCGACCACCGGAAACTGGTGGAAAGGAAAGAGCTGATCGAGGCCGTCAAGGAGGCCCGTTCCCACGGCGACCTGAGCGAAAATTTTGAGTACCATGCTGCAAAGAAGGAAAAGAACCGGAATGAGAGTCGGATCCGATATCTGGAGAGGATGCTTAAGAATGCAGTGATTGTGGAGGATCATTCTGCGTCAGATGAGGTGGGGCTGAATAATACAGTAGAGATCTACTGCGAAGATGACGGCGAAGTCGAGACATACCGGATCGTGACATCAGTAAGGGGAAGCTCTCTGAACGGGCTGGTCAGCATTGAGTCCCCGCTTGGGAAAGCGCTTCTTGGGCATAAGGAAGGCGACCGTGTATTTGTAAAGGTGAATGCGGACTTTGGGTATTATGTGGTGATCCGCAAAGTGATAAAGACCGAGAGTGAGGCAGAGGACCAGATCCGAAGTTTCTGACAGGGAGAAGAATTCAGAGAGAAGAATGCAGGGAGGAGAACAGGATGAAGTATCAGATCGCGCTTTTTGACCTGGACGGGACAGTCACGGATTCCGGTCCCGGCATCGTCAACAGCATCCGTTATGCGCTGGAAAAATACGGGCTGCCGGTTCCGGAGGAGAAAGTGCTCCGCACATTTATCGGACCGCCGTTAAAAGAACAGTTTCAGGCTGTATACGGGCTTAATGAAGAAGAGGGTGCGCGTATGGTGGAAGCATACCGGGAATATTATACGGACAGAGGGATCTTTGAGAACAGTGTGTACAGAGGGGTTCCAGAGATGCTGGAGCGGCTGAAAGAGTCAAGGGTCCGCATCCTGATGGCAACGGCAAAGCCGGAAAAATTTGCGAGGCGGATTGCAGAGCATTTTGACTTTGCAAAATATTTTGAATTTATCGGCGGCGCGTGCATGGACGGCAGGCGAACGGACAAGCATGAAGTGATCGAATATGTGATCCGCCAATGCGGGATTTCTGAGGAGGAGAGGAAACGTGCGGTCATGATCGGAGACCGTTCCCACGATATGATCGGCGCGGCAAAGGCGGGGCTGCACAGCCTGGGAGTGTTGTATGGATACGGAGACCGGGCAGAGCTGGAAGGCGCGGGCGCGGAGATGATCGCAGAGATGCCGGAAGAAGTGTGCGGGCTCATTCTGGATAGTTCATTTGTAAGAGAAAAAAAGGATTGACATACAAACAGAGTATGCTCTATAATAATTCCATTGACAGGAGATAGCAAGGGAGCTGTTGCCTATAACAGGGGACAGCTCTCTCTTTTTTTATTCCTGCGGGCAGCCTGAGGTCTGTCTGCATAACGGGACTGTTTTTACGCAGACCGGGACGCGCTCCTGGAAAGAGATGAGAGGAGATGGATAAGTATGTGTTCAATCATGACGTGGTGTTCCGACGAAGCAGATATGGAACTTTTTATGGAAGGTTTTCAGCGCACGGAGTCCCGTGGGCCGGATGATATGAGAGTGATCGAGACAGGAAAAGGGATCATGGGATTCCAGCGCCTTTCTATTATGGGGCTTACAGAGGCGGGCATGCAGCCCTTTTCCAGGGGGAAACGCCGGGTAGTGTGCAATGGCGAGATCTATGGCTTCCGCAGGATCAAAGAAGAGCTGATAAAGAAAGGGTATACTTTTGAGAGCGGCAGTGACTGCGAGATCCTGCTCCCCCTCTATGAGGAATACGGGACCGATATGTTTGCCATGCTGGATGCAGAGTACGCCCTGGTGATCTATGACGGCGAGAAAGGATCCTACATCGCGGCGAGAGATCCCATAGGGATCCGTCCGCTTTATTACGGCTATGATCAGGACGGAGCCATACTGTTCGCCAGCGAGGCAAAAGATCTGGTGGGACTGACAGACAGGATCATGCCTTTCCCGCCCGGATATTATTATATGGATGGAGAATTTATCTGTTATCGGGATATCACAGAAGTGAAGGAAGTATGCACAGACGATCTGGAGACAGCATGCCGGAAGATCCGTGAGAAGCTGACAGCCGGGATCGAGAAGCGGCTGGATGCGGACGCGCCGCTGGGATTCCTGCTGAGCGGCGGACTGGATTCATCGCTTGTGTGCGCTGTGTCTGCGAAGATCCTGAACAAGCCTGTCCGTACATTCGCGATCGGGATGGATAAAGACGCCATTGACCTGAAATATGCGAAAGAGGCGGCGGACTATATCGGCAGCGAACATACGGAAGTGATCATCACGAGGGACCAGGTCATCTCTGCCCTGGAGGAGGTCATCAAAGCGCTTGGGACATTTGATATCACAACGATCCGCGCGTCCATGGGAATGTATCTGATCTGTAAGGCGATCCATGAGACTACGGACGTCCGGGTCCTTCTGACAGGGGAGATATCGGATGAACTTTTTGGATACAAGTATACAGATTTTGCGCCGTCCCCGGAAGCGTTCCAGGCAGAGTCCGTGAAGCGTATCCATGAGCTGCATATGTATGACGTGCTCCGCGCAGACCGCTGTATCAGCGTCCATTCCATGGAGGCGAGGGTGCCGTTTGGGGACCTGGATTTTGTCTCCTATGTGATGAGCCTGGATCCGGCGATGAAGATGAATGTGTATAACAAAGGGAAATATCTGCTCCGCCACGCATTCGAAGGGGATTATCTGCCATATGATATCCTCATGAGGGAGAAGGCGGCTTTCTCGGACGCGGTCGGCCATTCCATGGTAGACGACCTGAAAGAATATGCCGAGACACTGTATACGGACGAGGAATTCCGGGAAAAGGCAGCGCAGTATGAGCACGCGGCTCCGTTTACGAAGGAGTCTCTGATGTACAGGGAGATCTTTGAGAAATATTATCCGGGACAGTCTCGGATGATCGCGGGCTTCTGGATGCCGAATAAAGAGTGGGAAGGATGCGATGTGGACGATCCTTCCGCAAGAGTGCTGGCAAACTACGGTTCCAGCGGGATATAGAGCCGGAGGGGCTGTAAATCTGCGGCTGCGGGCAGTTGGGAAAGGCTCTGACAACTGACGATACAGAAAAAATAAAATCCCTGGTCTGTGCATTTTGTTTCACAGACCGGGGATTTTGATTTTTTACTCCTGCGCTTCCAGATTCTTAAACGCTGTGGAAAGCATCAGTTTGATTCGATTTAACTGGTTTACTTCACTTGCTCCCGGGTCAAAGTCGATGGCAACGACATTGGAGTGCGGATGAAGCCTTCTCAGTTCTTTGATTACGCCCTTTCCGACTACGTGGTTTGGCAGGCAGGCGAACGGCTGTGTACACACGATATTGTATGCGCCGCTGTGGATCAGCTCAAGCATCTCGCCGGTCAGGAACCAGCCCTCGCCGGTCTGGTTTCCGATGGATACGATGTCAGAAGCCATCTTTGCCAGATCCTCAATGTGTGCCGGAGGATCGAAATGTTTACTCTCGGCAAAGGCTTTTGTGGCAGGAGCGCGCAGCCATTCAACCGCTTTAATGCCCAGATTGCCGATCACAGCTTTTGACTTCCTAAAGCCGAGGTGGGATACCTTGAAGTTTTGATTGTAGAAGCAGTACTGCATAAAGTCGATCAGGTCCGGAACGACTGCCTCCGCGCCCTCGGCCTCCAGCAGTTCTACAAGGTGGTTGTTCGCCGCCGGGAGGAATTTCACAAGGATCTCACCGACTACGCCGACGCGGGGCTTTCTGATGTCAAGCGTCTCGATATTGTCAAAGTCATTGATGATATCGCGGCACAGTTTTTTGAATTTCCTGCGGGACGGATATCCTTCGGATACAAATTTCTGGCAAACGCTTACCCATTTGCGGTGCATTGCGTTGGTCGTGCCAGGCACTGCTTCGTAAGGGCGCATCCGGTAAACACACTTCATGAAAATATCTCCGAATACTGCCGCGTAGGCGAGACGTACCGCCAGCGGGAGCGTGATTTTGAATCCCGGGTTTGCCTCCAGTCCGCTTAAGTTGATGGAGATGACCGGGATATGCGCGTATCCGGCTTTTTGCAGAGCCCTGCGGATAAAGCCGATATAGTTGGACGCGCGGCATCCTCCTCCTGTCTGGCTGATAATGACCGCCAGGTGGTCCGTATCATACTGACCGGACAGGATCGCGTCCATGATCTGCCCGACTACGATCAGGGACGGGTAACATGCATCATTGTTTACGTATTTTAATCCCATGTCCACTGCCTGACGGTTGTCGTTCGGAAGCACTTCAAGCTTATATCCGGCAGCTTTAAAGGCCGGCTCCAGCAGCTCAAAATGGATCGGAGACATCTGCGGGCAGAGGATAGTATGAGTCTTGCGCATCTCTTTCGTGAACGGAACCTTCTCGATGGAAGAAGGACGGATGTCAGGCGCTGTCTTTTTCTGTTCTCTTACGCGGATCGCGGCGAGAAGAGAGCGGACACGGATGCGGGCGACTCCAAGGTTATTGACCTCATCGATCTTCAGCGTAGTGTAGATCTTGTCAGAATTGGTCAGGATCTCCGCCACCTGGTCTGTGGTCACGGCATCCAGTCCGCATCCGAAGGAGTTGAGCTGGATGAGATCCAGGTTCTCTGTCGTCTTTACATAGTTTGCCGCGGCGTACAGACGGGAATGGTACATCCACTGGTCCATGACGTTTAAGGGGCGCTCCACCTGATGCAGATGGGACACCGAGTCTTCAGTCAGCACGGCGATATTGTAGGAGTTGATCATCTCCGGCAGGCCGTGGTGTACCTCCGGGTCAATATGGTAAGGACGCCCCGCGAGGACGATCCCCCGGTTTCCCGTTTCGTTCAGGAACTTGATTGTCTCCTCGCCTTTCCTGCGCATATCTTCACGGCATGCGGCAAGCTCGTTCCAGGCGTCGTGCACGGCTGATTTGATCTCACTGTCAGTGAGAGAGAACTTTTGTCCCAGTTCTTCTACCAGACGGTATGAGATCGTCTCCTCGCTCTGGAGGGACAGGAAGGGGTGCATGAAATCTACCTCTTCGTGTACAATGGCGTCCATGTTATTTTTGATATTCTCCGGATAGGAGGTGACAATCGGACAATTATAGTGGTTGTTGGCATCTTCGAACTCATTCCTCTCATACGGGATGGAAGGATAGAAGATGTGTCTGACACCTTTGTTGATCAGCCACTGTATATGACCGTGCGCCAGCTTCGCCGGATAACATTCGGATTCACTTGGAATAGACTCAATACCCAGTTCGTATATCTTTCTTGTGGAGGGCGGGGAAAGCAGCACGCGGAAGCCCAGCTTCGTGAAAAATGTGAACCAGAACGGATAATTCTCGTACATATTCAGCACGCGCGGGATACCGATGACGCCGCGTTTTGCCTCCTCCTCGGAGAGCGGTTCATAGTCAAAGTAGCGGTGGAACTTGTAGTCAAACAGGTTTGGCATCGTGTTTTTGGACTTTTCTTTTCCAAGACCGCGCTCACACCGGTTGCCGGTGATAAACTTGCGTCCGCCGCTGAAATGGTTGACAGTCAGGCGGCAGGTGTTGGTACATGCCCGGCATTTTGTCATGGTAGTGGAGTACTCCAGATTTCTGATATCCTCGATGGAGAGCATGGTCGTGCCTTCACATTCAGTATAGCGTTCTCTGGCAATCAGCGCAGCGCCGAACGCGCCCATGATTCCCGCAATGTCCGGACGGATCGCCTCGCAGTCCGCGACCTTTTCGAAACTCCGCAGGACAGCATTGTTATAGAATGTACCGCCCTGTACGACGATGTGGTTTCCAAGCTCGGAAGCGCTTGACACTTTGATCACTTTAAACAGGGCATTCTTAATGACAGAATAAGCCAGCCCGGCGGAGATATCTGCCACGGAAGCCCCTTCCTTTTGCGCCTGTTTTACTTTGGAGTTCATGAATACTGTGCAGCGGGTCCCCAGGTCGATCGGGTTCTGGGCGTAGAGCGCCTCATGGGCAAAATCCTCGACTGTATAGTTGAGAGATTTCGCGAAGGTTTCGATGAAGGAGCCGCAGCCGGAAGAGCATGCCTCATTAAGCTGCACGCTGTCCACAGTCTGGTTTTTGATTTTGATGCACTTCATATCCTGGCCTCCGATGTCCAGGATGCAGTCCACGTCCGGTTCGAAGAAAGCCGCCGCATAGTAATGAGCGACCGTCTCTACCTCGCCTTCATCCAGCATGAGTGCAGCCTTGATGAGCGCCTCGCCGTAGCCGGTGGAGCAGGAGTGGACGATCTCCACGTCTTCCGGGAGCAGGGCATAGATATCCTTGATCGCCCCGATGGTGGTACCCAGCGGATCTCCGTCATTGCTGTGATAAAAGGAGTATAAGAGCGTCCCGTCCTCGCCGACCAGGGCAGCCTTTGTGGTCGTGGATCCCGCGTCAATACCGAGAAATGCCTTTCCCTTATAAGTAGCAAGATCCTTGACCGGCACCTGATGCTTCGCGTGGCGCGCGGTAAATTCTTCAAATTCTTCGGCCGCCGCAAAGAGCGGCTCCAGACGCTCGACTTCGATCTCCATCTGAATGCGGTTCTCCAGATGGTTCTGGAGCTCACGCAGGGCCACCGGGGTATCCTTCTTTGAATTCAGAGCGGAACCGATTGCCGCGAACAGATGAGAGTGGTTCGGCGCGATAATGTGTTCATCATCCAGCTTCAGCGTACGGATGAAAGCCTCCCTTAATTCGGAGAGGAAGTGCAGCGGACCGCCGAGAAACGCCACATGTCCCCGGATCGGCTTACCGCAGGCAAGGCCGCTGATCGTCTGGTTCACCACTGCCTGAAAGATCGATGCTGCAAGATCCTCTTTGGAGGCTCCTTCGTTAATCAGCGGCTGGATATCAGACTTGGCAAATACACCGCAGCGCGCCGCGATGGAATAAAGCGCCTTATAATTTTTTGCGTATTCATTCAGACCGGAGGCGTCCGTCTGCAGGAGGGAAGCCATCTGGTCGATAAAGGAACCTGTACCACCGGCACAGACTCCGTTCATACGCTGCTCTACATTTCCGCCTTCAAAATAAATGATCTTGGCGTCTTCGCCGCCCAGTTCGATGGCAACGTCTGTCTGCGGAGCATAGTCCTGCAGCGCTGTCGATACCGCGATGACCTCCTGGACAAAGGGTACGCCAAGGTGCTTCGCAAGGGTCAGGCCGCCGCTCCCGGTGACGACCGGAGAAACCTGGATGGGGCCGAGCTTATAGAGCGCCCGTCCCAAAAGATCGGAGAGTGTCTCCTGGATATTGGCAAAATGCCGCTCGTAATCCGAAAAAAGCACCTCGTTTTCCTCATCCAGAATCGCGATTTTAACAGTTGTGGAACCGATATCGATCCCAAGAGTATGTAATTCTTTCAGACTCATTGTATAATTCCCATTCTTTTGTACTAAAATTTATATTGAGTTCTTTCTAAATGAATGCATTTACATGTGTTACAGTAACCTACATTATACGACACTGATTTTGAAAAAACAATTGTTATTATTATGCAGGTTTTAAAAATAATAACTATTATTATGTATATTTTATATAAAGATAATGATAAACCTCTGAAAAGGCGAAACATCTATTTGACAAACAAAAAACAGGACGTTACAATTGTATAGATTGTTATCATTTTAAATTACAGAGGTAAGGAGTAGGATTGCTTTGAATTGGCTGGATAAATTAGAGAGGAAACTGGGACGTTTTGCAATACCGAACCTGACTGTCTATCTGCTTGCCGGTTATATAATTGGTTTTGGAGTATGGCTTCTGATGCCGGAACTTCTGGGATGGCTTACGCTGGAACCGGCTCTGGTCGTAAGGGGGCAGGTATGGCGGCTGATCTCATGGGTTCTCATACCGCCGACACGCTCTCCGGTCTCGCTGCTGTTTCTTGTGCTTTTGTATTATTCGCTGGGAACTGCGCTTGAGCACACCTGGGGGACGTTCCGCTATAATGTATATATTTTTTCCGGGCTGATCTTCACTGTGCTTGGCGTATTTATCCTCTATGGAGTATATTTTTTCGCATTTCACGTGGAACTGCCGCTCTCACTGGCGGGAATGGTCAGCACGAACTATATCACGATGTCTATCTTCCTTGCTTTTGCATCGATCTATCCGGATATGGAAGTATACCTGTATTTTATCCTTCCTGTCAGGATGAAATGGATGGCGCTTGTATATGCGGCGATGGCGCTGTACTATTTTATCCGCGGGGGGATCGTCACCCGCGTGGCGATCGGGGCGTCGCTCCTGAACTTTGTGATTTTCTTCCTTTCTTCGCGGAATATGAGAAGATTTTCACCAAAGGAGAGAGCGCGCAAGGCTAAATTCAAACGGCAGTCCGCGCCCCATATGAACTATTCCAACGGGGCGAAGCACCGGTGTGCGGTGTGCGGGAGGACTGAGCTGGACGATCCCTGTCTGGAGTTCCGTTTCTGTTCCAAATGCAACGGGAATTACGAGTACTGCCAGGACCATCTGTTTACGCATGAACATGTGAAATAGGCTGGTTTTCAGAACGGCAGCCCGGATTTGCACTTGACAGCGTTGATAAAGCGGACGCGATAAGCATCTGCTTTTATTATTTAAGAATGCTTATTAAAAAGGAGAGTATCAGAACTGATGAAAAAGACAAAAGTTGTTTGCACCATGGGACCTAATACGAATGACAGAGGGCTGATGAAAAAGCTGATAGAAAACGGCATGGACGTGGCCCGGTTCAATTTTTCACACGGCGACCACGAGGAGCAGAAGGGGAGGATGGATCTGCTCAAAGAGCTGAGAGCCGAACTTCATACGAACACGGCGATCCTTCTTGACACAAAAGGTCCGGAGATCCGTACGGGAGTGCTGAAAGACGGGAAGAAAATCACTCTGGAAACAGGCGCTCAGTTTACCCTGACAGTGGATGATATCGTGGGTGACCAGAACAGAGTATCCATAACCTATGGCGGACTTGTACAGGATGTGGATGCAGGCAAGCTGATCCTGATCGACGACGGTCTGATTGGTCTTAAGGTAGTCTCCAAAACTGACAGGGATATTGTATGTGAGGTTGTCAATGGCGGTGAGCTTGGTGAGAAGAAGGGAGTGAATGTGCCGAACGTGGCAGTGCGTCTTCCGGCCATCACAGAGAAGGATAAAGACGATATCCGTTTCGGAGTGGAGCAGGGGATCGATTTTATTGCTGCTTCTTTTGTGAGAAATGCGGAATGTGTGCTTGAGATCAAGGCCTATTTAAAAGAACTCGGGGCTCCTTATATCCCGATCATCGCGAAGATAGAGAATGCGGAAGGCATTAAAAATATCGATGAGATCATCCGCGCGGCGGACGGCATTATGGTTGCCCGCGGCGACCTCGGAGTAGAGATCCCGGCCGAGGAAGTGCCGTATCTGCAGAAAATGCTGATACAGAAGTGCAACAGCAACTTTAAAACAGTCATCACCGCTACGCAGATGCTGGATTCCATGATGCGTAACCCCCGCCCCACAAGAGCGGAAGTGACGGACGTTGCCAATGCGGTGTATGACGGTACCGACGCTGTAATGCTTTCCGGTGAGACTGCGCAGGGCAAGTATCCGCTGGAAGCGCTCCAGATGATGGTGCATATCATCGAGAGCACGGAGCAGCATCTGGATTATGAAACAATGCTGGACAAGACAGGCGGCCACCTGAAGAGAGGACTGGACAGTGCGGTTGGCTATTCTTCCGTGCTGGCCGCTTCAAACCTGAATGCAAAATGCATCATTACGCCTTCTGTCTCAGGGGCTACTACGAGAGTGGTATCCAACCTGAGACCGAGACAGCTTATTCTTGGAGTTACTCCGAACGAGAGGACATTAAGAAGGATGTCTATCTACTGGGGAGTAGTCCCGATCAAGTCCAGGGAGTTCAACACGACAGATGACATCTGTGACGGAGCGATCGAGCTGGCAAAGGTAAAACAGTATGTGGAGACAGGAGATATCGTGGTGCTCACAGCGGGCATTCCTTCTCCGAACGTGAAGCAGGAGCGAAGCGCGGCAAGCAATATGATGAGGATCGCGACAGTAGATTGAAAAGAAATGCTCCGTCTTCCTGATATTTAAATACAGAAGTTTTTCATTCCCGCGGGAAATGCCGGCATGCCATTTCCCGCGGGTTTTGTATATAAAATAGGTGTTGACAGCGCAGTGGAAGTGTAATATAGTGTTCCTGAAAAGAACTACTAAAATCAATTCGATGAAAGAGGAAACGTATGGAGGATCACAGGGCATCTGAATATCTGATGCATTTTGGACTCTCAAGGCAGGAAGCTCTTGTCTATGAGAGACTCATTAAAGGGGGGAAACAGACAGGATATGAGATCGCCAGGGATACGGGAATATCCAGATCTAATGCCTATACATCTCTCGCAGCTCTTGTGGAAAAGGGCGCAGCTTACCTTGTGGAGGAATCCGCCAGAAAATATATCCCGGTCCGTCCGGAGGAATTCTGCGGGAACAGGATTCGCAGGCTGGAGGAAGAAAAGCGCTGGCTGTGCCTGAATCTGCCTCGCGGGGAATCAGAAGAGGAGGGGTATATCACAGTAGATGGCGAGGAAAATATCCGGGACAGGATATGCTGTCTTCTGGACAGCGCTGAGGAAAGAGTCTATCTTTCCTGTTCGTCGGCATGTCTGGAACAACTGAAAAAACCTCTGTGCCATCTGGCGGAAAGAGGAAGAAAGATCGTGCTCATTACTGACAGCGAGTTTTCTTTTGAGGGCGCGCTTGTGTACGTGACAGAGGCAAAGGAAAGCCAGATCGGGTTGATTACTGATTCCAGGTATGTGCTGTCCGGTGAGTATGGACCCGGCAGTATGAATACATGCCTGTATTCGGGTCAGAAAAATTTTGTAAAGCTTTTTAAGACTGCTCTGGCAAATGAGATCGAGCTTATAAAGATACGAAAAGGAGAAAAAGAAAATGGATAAAAAACCGTTTGTTACAAAGGAACAGATCGAAGAGATCGTGAAGACATACCCAACGCCTTTCTATCTCTATGACGAGAAGGGGATCAGGGAGAATGCGAAAGCGTTGAGAGAGGCATTTTCATGGAATGATGGATATAAGGAATATTTTGCGGTCAAGGCAACTCCCAATCCGTTCCTGATCCGGATCTTAAAGGAGTATGGCTGCGGCTGCGACTGTTCTTCCTATACGGAACTCATGCTCTCTGACGCGATAGATATCAGAGGGGAGGATATTATGTTCTCGTCCAATGATACGCCGGCAGAGGACTTTGCCCTGGCGGCGAAGCTGGGCGCTGTCATCAACCTGGATGATATTACCCATATCGATTTTCTGGAGAAGACGATCGGATATATCCCGGAGACAATCAGCTGCCGTTACAATCCGGGCGGACTGTTCAAGATCAGCAATGATATTATGGACAATCCGGGGGACGCGAAGTATGGGATGACAGCGGAGCAGATACTGGAGGCATATAAGCTCCTGAAGAGCAAGGGGGCAAAAGAGTTTGGGCTCCATGCGTTTCTCGCCAGCAACACAGTGACCAACGACTATTATCCGATGCTCGCGAAGGTGCTCTTTGAGCAGGCGGTGCGCCTGTCGAAAGAGGCGGGGGTGCATATTAAGTTTATCAATCTTTCCGGCGGTATCGGGATCCCGTACAGACCGGACCAGGAGCCAAATGATATCCGCGTGATCGGCGAAGGCGTAAGAAAGGTGTATGAGGAAGTGCTTGTCCCGGCAGGTATGGGGGATGTGGCGATCTACACAGAACTCGGACGCTATATGATGGGGCCCTATGGGTGCCTTGTGACAAAAGCGATCCATGAGAAACATACCTATAAAGACTACATCGGTGTGGACGCCTGCGCGGTCAATCTGATGCGCCCGGCAATGTACGGCGCGTATCACCATATTACTGTATCCGGCAGAGAGGATGCTCCCTGCGTCCATAAATATGATGTGACAGGCTCCCTGTGTGAAAACAATGACAAATTTGCGATCGACCGTATGCTCCCGGAGATCGGGACAGGTGATTATCTTGTGATTCACGATACAGGCGCGCACGGGTTTGCGATGGGATATAACTATAACGGCAAGCTGAAATCAGCGGAGCTTCTCCTGAAAGAGGACGGCAGTGTGCAGCTGATCCGCCGTGCGGAGAAACCGTCGGATTATTTCGCTACATTCGACTGCTTTGAAATTGGGAAGAAACTGCTCGGGAAGTAGAAAAATGTTGCAATGAGATATTACTGGTGATATAATGAAATCCGGCTTCCACAGGAAGCCGGGCGTGCCGCTGTGGCGGAATTGGCAGACGCACTTGACTCAAAATCAAGCGGGAAACCGTGCCGGTTCGAGTCCGGCCAGCGGCATTTACAGGTTTGGCTTCTCAGCTTTTCGGCTGGGGAGCCTTTTTATAATGTGGTATCTTTGAGGTTGATGTTTAAGGAACGTAATGTCCGAATGGAGGGAAAGCATATGTTTCAGGACAAGACTGCTGTGGTCACAGGCGGGGCCCAGGGAATCGGAAAGTGTATTGCAGATGAATTTCGCAGGAACGGAGCCCATGTCTGCGTGATCGATATCCGGGAAAATGGATTCTTTACGGGGGATCTCTCGAAGAAAGAGGATATGGAGCAGTTTGCCGGTCAGGTGATCCGCAGCTATGGAAAAGTAGACTATCTGGTCAACAATGCCCTTCCGCTGATGAAGGGGATCGATGACTGCACTTACGAGGAATTTAATTATGCACTGCGGGTGGGCGTGACTGCGCCCTTTTATCTCACGAAACTGTTCTTGCCGTATTTTGCGCCCGGGGCGGCGGTCGTGAATATCTCTTCTTCCCGGGACCGGATGAGCCAGCCTCAGACGGAGAGTTATACTGCTGCCAAGGGCGGGATCACGGCTCTCACACATGCGCTTGCCGTCAGCCTGGCAGGGCGGGTGAGGGTGAATTCCATCTCGCCCGGCTGGATAGACACTGCGTATACACAGTACAGCGGACCGGACGCGGACCAGCAGCCGGCGGGGCGCGTGGGCAATCCAATGGATATCGCCAACATGGTGCTGTATCTCTGCTCGGATAAGGCGGGATTCATTACCGGGGAGAATATCTGTATTGACGGCGGGATGACCCGGCAGATGATCTACCATGGGAATTTTGGGTGGTCGCTGGAAGGATGAGGCGGACAGAAGAAACCAGGGAATGGGGAATATGGTAAATTTTGTATACATGTATGCATGCAATAAGGACTTGTGCTTGCCATTTTTGACAGAAAATGTTATGGTTAAATTGTATCAGTATCTATATCCATAAATAATTAATAAGGTCAAGGAGGGAAGTACACAGGTGATAAAAAGAAACAAATTACTGGTATGCACGCTTGCCATATCTTTGGTACTGGCTTTGATGCCGGGAGTGACAAGCCGGGCGGCTGAGGCAGAGGGGGAGCCGGAAGCCTCGGCGTCAGAACTTCAGGACGAAAATATCCAGCGTCTTGAAGAGGTTACAGCAGTGGATGAGGATGGAACGATCCGCGAGATCGATGATGAAAAAGGGATAGTTGATGAGGCGGACGGAGCGGACAGGATCACTTTATTCTCAATGCGCTCCTTCAGCCCTAAGGTAGTAAATTTCAATACCAAAGGAAACGCAGTTACAAATTATACTGACGAGATCAATGGGATTTCCGGGTATACAAACGGCGCCTTTGGCGCGGATGCCGCGTATTTGGGCACAACGCCTGACGGGAAGATACGCTTTATGCTTTCCGGAGTGACTGGTACGGTCGATGCCTCAGAAGTGGAACTGGCAGACTATCGTGCGGTAGCAGATCGTGTAAGTTATTATACGGTGTCGTCAGGGAGGCTGATCCATTACATATCCCAGAATCTGGAGACGGCACCCGCGTCTGCGATAAATAACGGTTCTGCGCCGTCTTATCTGAGTGAAGGCGGAAAATATTACAGCTATGACGGACATTACTTTTATACAGATTATAATGTAATGCTTGAGGATTATCAGAAAGGAACAAACGGTGCGTCAGCTGTAAATGCAGATCACCCGTTTTATAATTATTTCCAGTTTCTGGATATGAATCTATCTACAGGTTATACAGGGGAAGAGCTGGACAGTATCCTGAGCGCGGCGATGACCAACGCAGGAGTGGCGCCGTCATCTTCGAAGCTGACAGGAACAGGCAGGAGTTTTGTAAAATATCAGGATATATACTCTGTAAATGCACTGCTGTCCCTCGGGATCGCGATCAATGAGAGCGCGTGGGGGACGAGCAGCATCTGCCTGACAAAAAATAATATTTTCGGGCTGAACGCGGTAGACAGTTCTCCAAATGATGCATATGCTTTTCCGGATATTGACGACTGTATCCGTGAATTTATGAATTATCAGATGGCAAATGCATATCTCAAAGACGGAAAGGCATCGAATCATGGAGAATATCTTGGCAATAAAGGCGGAGGCATCAATGTAAGCTATGCGTCTGATCCGTACTGGGGAGAGAAGGCGGCAGCACATGCCTGGAATCTTGATACGCTCGGCGGCGGCAGAGATTATCTCAGCGGGACTGGCGGAGCAGAGGATCCGGTGACACCGCCTCCAACGACCGAAGGATCGACAACACCACCGCCGGAAACGGAGGAATCAACGACACCGCCGCCAACAATAGAAGAACCAACAACACCGCCGCCGACAACAGAAGAACCGACGACACCGCCGCCAACGACGGGCGAAGCGGTGACATCTCCATCGGAGACAGTAGAACCGCCGACGAATGAGACAGTGACGGAATCACCGGAGACAGAGGAGCCGCCGAAAACAGAGGCTCCGTTGACGGACGAAACGGTGACGGAACCGCCTGTGGCAGAGGAGCCGCCGACAAATGAGACAGTGACGGCTGCGCCGCAGACTGAGACGGAGCCCTCTGGCGAAACAGCGGAAACGACAGCGGAACCAAAAGCAAAACCGGCAGAGGTACAGACACAGCCGGCTAACAGCGCCGTGACGATAACGCCCAAGGCGGAGACGCAGCCGGCGGACACTGCGGCCAGAGCTCCGAAGACCGGCGACGCTGCAGATACAGCGCTGTGGATCGCGCTGGCCGGGGTGTCAGGGATGCTGCTGGTCACCGCAGTGTCAGTGAATGCAGCGAAGAAAAGGAGAAAGTAAGCATATGTCGTATGCCATATGCGCGGAACTGATCAACATATTATGAATTTAGATACGTGATATCAGGGCTGCCGCCCTGCGTTTCGATAACGCAGGGCAGCAGCCTTTTCAGTACGGAAGATATACATAAAGACCCGATTGGGGAAGTGTTTAAAGGAACATCTTGCAGAGATCGGAAAAACTGCGGATCCTCCTCTCCGCGTCCGGTACATCGCCGAATCCGTATTCCGCAAAGATGAACAGGATCCCCGCCTCCCGGCAGGCGTCGGCGTCACCCTGTGTATCGCCCACATATACCGGCTCTTTGAGCCCGTTCCTTTCCATCAGTATACGGAGAGTCTGGCCTTTGGATACCTGAGTCTCCCCAAAGCAGAGGTGGTCCCTGATATAGGACTCAAGACCGCCGCTCCTGACAGTTACTTCGATATATCCGCACTGGCAGTTGCTCACGATAAAGAGCGGGTACTTTTCAGCAAGTTTTTTGATTGTCTCGATGACCCCGTTATAGAAAATGCCCGGGTGATCTTTCAGATAAAGATTCTCCTGTTCCATGCAGATCGTGAGGAGACGTTCTTTCTCCTCTTCCGGCATGCCGGGGAAAAGGTCATTCCCGATCTCGGTCATTGTTTTCCCGAAAAGCCCGCTCAGGACTTCGGCGTCGATGGTGAGATCCAGGGAAGAGTTCTCGCGGATCGCCTGATTCCAGGAAGCTGCCACGGGATCTGTGGAGTCCCACAGCGTGCCGTCTATATCAAAAATAATTCCGTCCATAGTCTGGTCGCTCCTTTTAATTAAGATTTCCGGATACAAGTTATAATGAGCAGATAAAAAGCCGGCTTTCTGCGGTAACTTTCTGCCGCATTATAATACCACAAAATCATCCTTTTAAAAAGAAGGTTTTTAGTGTATACTTTAGTAAGCTATGCGTGGTGCAGATTCCGGTGTGGATGGCTGCGGAAACTGAAGTTATAGACGGAGGATGATTTTGATGAGAGAAAAGATCGTACTGATAGACGGACACAGTATTTTGAACCGTGCTTTTTACGGAGTGCCGGACCTGACGAACTCTGAGGGGCTGCACACGAACGCAGTCTACGGTTTTTTGAATATCATGTTCAAGATCCTGGATGAAGAGAAACCGGAGTACCTGACTGTCACATTTGACGTGCACGCACCTACGTTCCGGCATGAGATGTATGCGGACTATAAAGGCACGAGAAAGCCTATGGCGGAAGAACTGCGGCAGCAGGTGCCTGTGATCAAGGAGGTACTGCGGGCGATGGATATCGAGATCATCGAGCAGGCAGGCCTTGAGGCGGACGACCTGCTGGGGACAATCTCCTGCATGTGTGAAGCCAGAGGCATGGATGTGTCTGTCATTTCCGGAGACAGGGATACACTGCAGCTTGCCACAGAGCATGTGAAGATTCGTATCCCAAAGACAAAGCAGGGAAAGACGGAGGTGGAGGACTACAATGCCGCGGACGTAAAGGAGAGATACGGCGTCACTCCGGAAGAATTTATCGATGTGAAGGCGCTGATGGGAGATGCTTCCGACAATATCCCCGGTGTGCCGGGGGTGGGGGAAAAGACGGCGACAAAGATCATACAGGATTATCAGACCATTGAAAATGCATACGACCATGCAGATGAGCTGAAGCCGCCCCGCGCCAGCAAAAATCTGAAAGAATACTGGGAGCAGGCGAAGATGAGCAAGGCGCTGGCCACCATCAACACTCATGCGGATATTGAGTTTGACATTGAAAAGGCGCGCCACGGAAATCCGTATACAAAGGAAGCCCATGAACTTTTCAAGCGCCTGCAGTTTAAGAACATGCTGAACCGTTTTGATGTCGAGACGTCTGCGAATGAGATAGAAAAAGCGTTCCGCGAAGTGACGGATAAGGAGGAGATCCGGAAGATCTTTGCGGAAGCGGCGGAAGCCGGACGGGCAGGTGCGGCTGTCTCAAAAGACCACGGGAATGAACTGCCCCTGTCCGCCCATCCGTCCGGTTTCGGAAGGATCGCCATTGCTTATGGGAAGGACAGGATTTATTCGATCCCGTGCGGTATGGATACGGACATGGATTTTCTGTTTTCTGAACTCTCTGAGCTTGCGGGAAAGGTGAAATGCTTTGCCATGTGCGGCCTGAAAGATTACCTTTCCTATCTTCCGGGGGCAAAGAAGGAAAACAGCTTTGATGTGATCGTGGCAGCATATTTGCTGAATCCGCTGAAAAGTGACTATGATTATGAAGATGTGGCAAGAGAACAGTTGAATCTTCTGATTGATGAAAAGGCAGATGGTGCGGCAAAGGCGTGCTATGAGGCATATACCGCTTACGCGGCAGCGCCCATCCTGGAGGAGAAGCTCAGGGAGCAGGAAATGGACCGGCTTTTCTTTGACATTGAGATGCCTCTGGTGTTTACTCTGTTTGATATGGAACAGGCAGGCGTTAAGGTGGAGGCGGAAGCGCTGAAGGTTTACGGCGGACAGCTGGGGAGCCGGATCGTGGAACTGGAAAAGGAAATCTATGAACTGGCGGGCGAAGAGTTTAATATCAATTCACCGAAGCAGCTCGGCGTGATCCTCTTTGAGAAGCTGGGTATGCCCCATGCGAAAAAGACGAAGACAGGCTACTCTACGGCTGCGGATGTGCTGGACAAGCTGGCGCCGGATCATCCGATCGTGGCGAAGATCCTGGAGTACCGCCAGCTTACAAAGCTGAAGTCAACCTATGCGGACGGACTGGCAGTATATATAGGAAAAGACGGGCGCATCCACGGGAAATTTAACCAGACGGTCACAGCGACCGGACGTCTGAGCAGTACGGAGCCGAACCTGCAGAATATCCCGGTGCGCATGGAGCTGGGAAGGTTGATCCGCAAGGTCTTTGTGCCGAAAGAAGGATATGTGTTCGTGGATGCGGACTACTCCCAGATCGAACTGAGGATCCTGGCGCACTGCTCCGGCGACGAGCAGCTGATCCAGGCATACAGAGAGGCCAGGGATATCCACAGGATGACCGCGTCCCAGGTATTCCACACGCCCTTTGATGAGGTGACAGACCTTCAGCGGCGCAATGCCAAGGCGGTGAATTTCGGCATTGTGTACGGGATCAGCTCCTTTGGCCTGAGCCAGGACCTGAGCATTACCAGAAAAGAGGCTGCTCAGTATATCGAGCATTATTTTGAGACTTATCCGGGCATTAAGAAGTTCCTTGACGATTCGGTCGCGCATGCAAAGGAAAAAGGATACGCAGTGACTCTGTTTGGAAGAAGAAGACCGGTCCCGGAGCTGAAATCCAGCAATTTTATGCAGAGGAATTTCGGGGAGAGGGTAGCTATGAACGCGCCCATCCAGGGAACTGCGGCTGACATCATCAAGATCGCCATGATCGGCGTCAACGAGGAACTGAAAAAACGGAATATGAAATCCCGCCTGATCCTTCAGGTGCATGATGAGCTTCTGATCGAGGCGGCAGAATCGGAAGTGGACGAGGTGAAAGCAATCCTGAAGGATAAGATGGAGAACGCGGCGGACCTGTCCGTGCCTCTGATCGCAGACATGCATACAGGAAAGAACTGGTATGAGGCTAAATGACAGAGATGAGCAGTGAGGATACGGCAGGAGCAGTAAGGAGAGCGGAAAGGTGAAGGTTCTTGGGATTACCGGCGGGGTAGGCTCTGGCAAGAGCGAAGTGCTCCGCTGGCTGAAAGATGCATATGGAGCTTATGTGTGCCAGATGGATGAGACGGCAAAAGAGCTCCAGAAGAAAGGGACAGACTGTTTCCGGCGGATCAGGGAGCGTTTTGGCAGCCGCGTGGTCGGAAGAGACGGGGAACTGGACCGGGCGGAACTTTCCAGGATTGTTTTTTCTGACAAGGAAGAGCTTGAGGCGCTGAATGAGATCGTCCATCCGGCAGTGATGCGCCGGGTAAAGGAGGATATCGCGCAGAGAGCGGCGGAGGGCGTGAGCCTGTATGTGGCAGAGGCGGCGCTTCTCCCGGACGCGGGGAAGGAGCTGTGCGATGAACTGTGGTATATATATACGGAAGAAAATGTGCGGCGGGAGCGCCTGAAAGCTTCCCGGGGGTATACGGATGAAAGGATCACGCAGATGATCGCTTCACAGCCGGGGGAGGAGAGGTTCCGCTCGGTGTGCACTGCTGTCATAGACAACAGCGGGGATTTTGAAGATACAAAGAGACAAATAGGAGAGAGATTAGGATTATGAGAATGTGCAGCATTGCCAGCGGCAGCAGCGGCAACTGTATCTATGTGGGGAGCGATGATACGCACCTGCTCGTAGATACAGGGATCAGCAAAAAAAGAATAGAGGAAGGCCTGAAAAAGCTGGAGATCAAAGGGGAGGAATTAAGCGGGATCCTGATCACGCACGAACACTCGGATCATATCCAGGGGCTGGGTGTGTTCAGCAGGAAATATGAGATCCCGGTGTACGCGACCCCGGGGACGATCGAAGGGATATTAAGTTATTCTGGGCTGGGGAAGATGCCGGAAGGCCTCCTTCACCCGATACATACGGATGAGCCGTTTACTCTCGGAGATGTGACCATCAATCCGTTCGCCATTTCCCATGATGCGAACGAGCCGTCCGGATACCGTCTGGAGTGCGGCGGCAAGGCAGTGGCAGTAGCAACAGACCTGGGCAAGTATGACGGGTATACAGTGGACCGTCTGAAAGACCTGGACGCGGTGCTCCTCGAGGCCAACCATGACATCCATATGCTGGAAGTGGGCGGGTATCCCTACTATTTAAAACAGCGTATCCTGGGGGATAAGGGGCACCTGTCAAATGAATTGTCAGGGCGTCTGCTTTGTGATATACTACATGATAATCTGAAGCACATTGTCCTCGGACATTTAAGCAAAGAGAATAATTATGCGAAACTAGCATATGAAACGGTGAAGCTGGAGGTGACTCTCGGCGACAATGATTACCGCGGCGAGGATCTGGATATGTTCGTCGCCAGCAGAGATACCGTTTCCGACATCATCATGGTCTGATCAGGGAGGATAAGAAAAATGAAGAAATGTATAGTGACAGTACTCGGTAAGGATACAGTTGGGATCGTGGCAAAGGTGTGCACGTATCTTGCGGAAAATGAGATCAATATCCTGGATATCTCTCAGACGATCATCCAGGGATATTTCAATATGATGGTGATCACAGATGTGACAAATCTGAAAAAAGACTTTACGGTCCTGTGCGATGAGATGGCGAAGCTGGGAGAGGAGATCGGTGTGAATATCCGCTGCCAGAGAGAAGAGATCTTTGAAAAAATGCACAGATTATAAAAATCAGGCAGCAGGCACAGACTGGAATAGATGGAGATTGTGAGGATACAGATATGATCAATATGTACGAAGTGTCAGAGACAAATAAGATGATCGAGCATGAGAACCTGGATGTGAGGACGATCACACTGGGGATCAGTCTTCTCGACTGTATCGACTCTGACTTAAATGAACTGAACCGCAAGATTTATGAAAAGATCACGAAGACAGCAGAAAACCTGGTATCTGTGGGACAGGATATCGAGACGGAATTCGGGATCCCGATCGTGAACAAGAGGATCTCAGTCACTCCGATCGCCCTTGTAGGCGCGGCGGCGTGCAGGACGCCGGAAGATTTTGTGACAGTGGCGAAGACGCTGGACCGGGCAGCAGAGACTGTGGGCGTGAACTTTATCGGCGGTTATTCCGCGCTGGTGTCCAAGAGTATGACAAAGAGCGAGGAAAACCTGATCCGCTCGATCCCGCAGGCACTTGCGGAGACAGAGCGCATCTGCAGTTCTGTAAATGTGGGATCCACAAAGACCGGGATCAATATGGACGCTGTGCGGCTCTGCGGAGAGATAGTAAAAGCTTCAGCAGAGGCGACAAAAGAGAGAGATTCTCTTGGGTGCGCGAAGCTGGTGATCTTCTGCAATGCCCCGGACGACAATCCGTTCATGGCGGGTGCCTTCCTCGGCGTGACGGAAGGAGATGCGGTGATCAATGTAGGAGTCAGCGGTCCGGGAGTTGTAAAAAAAGCTCTGGAAAAGGTGCGCGGCAAAGGGTTTGAGGAACTGTGCGAGACCATCAAGAAGACTGCGTTCAAGGTGACCCGTGTGGGACAGCTCGTGGCAGGGGAGGCTTCCCGGCGTCTGGGTATCCCGTTCGGCATCGTGGACCTGTCCCTTGCGCCGACCCCGGCAGTGGGCGACAGCGTGGCGGAGATCCTGGAAGAGATCGGTCTGGAGAGAGTGGGCGCCCCGGGTACCACGGCAGCCCTTGCGATGTTAAACGACCAGGTGAAGAAAGGCGGCGTCATGGCTTCTTCTTACGTGGGCGGCTTAAGCGGCGCGTTTATCCCGGTCAGCGAGGACCAGGGCATGATCGATGCGGTGCACGCAGGCTCCCTGACACTGGAAAAGCTCGAGGCAATGACCTGCGTCTGCTCGGTGGGGCTTGATATGATCGCGATCCCCGGAAAGACAAGTGCAGCTACGATCTCAGGAATCATTGCGGATGAGATGGCGATCGGAATGGTAAATCAGAAGACAACGGCAGTGCGCCTCATCCCGGTGATCGGAAAAGACGTAGGAGATATGGCGGAATTCGGCGGGCTTCTGGGCTACGCGCCGATCATGCCGGTCAATGAATTCGGCTGCGAGGCATTTATCAGCAGAAAGGGAAGGATCCCGGCGCCGATCCACAGCTTTAAGAACTAAAACAGACTTGCAATAAAACACAGAAAATCTGACACCGCCGCGGCAGGCGGCAGAAACGGAGAAGAAGATGACGAAGCCATCAAAAACAGCGATCGTTACAGACAGTAACAGCGGGATCACGCAGGACAGAGGCAGAGAACTGGGGATTTACGTGCTGCCCATGCCGTTCTTTATTGACGGGGAATTGTTTCTGGAAGATATCACACTGACGCAGGAGCAGTTCTATGAGAAGCTGGGGGCGGATTCGGACATTTCCACGTCACAGCCTTCACCCGGCAGTGTGATGGAGCTCTGGGAAAAGGTGCTCAAAGAGTACGATGAGATTGTCTGCATCCCCATGTCCAGCGGACTTTCCAGTACGTGCTTTACAGCAATGTCCATCGCGGAAGAATATAAAGGAAGAGTCCAGGTTGTGGACAACCAGCGGATCTCAGTTACCCAGGAGCAGTCTGTATATGACGCGATGAAACTCAGGGATCAGGGAATGTCCGCGGCGCAGATCAGAGAGATCCTGGAGCGGGAAAAGCTTCAGGCGAGTATTTATATCACGGTGGATACGCTGAAATATCTGAAAAAAGGCGGAAGGATCACACCGGCGGCAGCAGCGATAGGTACAGTGCTCAACTTAAAGCCTGTACTCCAGATCCAGGGCGAGAAGCTGGACGCCTTCGCCAAAGTAAGAGGCTGGAAAGCCGCGAAAAAGACCATGCTGAATGCCATTGAGAAGGATTTGAACGAACGCTTCGCGGACGTGAAAGACGACATGGTCCTGGGAATGGCATACACGTGCACAAAAGAAGAAGCCGGAGAGTGGAAAAAGGAAATCACAGAGCGCTTCCCGGGATATGAGATCCTGGAAGGACCGCTGTCGCTGAGCGTGGCATGCCATATCGGACCAGGGGCAATGGCAGTGACGTGTATGAAGCGGGTGTAAATCTGCATTTGTGGGAGCCGGCTGATTGAGTAAATCGGACGAAAACAGTGAAGCGCAGGTGCCGAGGACGTATTCAGCGCGGGGATATGGCTGGCATCGGCTCCGCTCCACGAGGCAAGTATAACTACAAAATCCGGAACTATGCGAAAAGCAGAAACTGACAGGGGGCAACTCACCTTCGCCTCAGACAATCCCCCTGCCAGTTTCAACGCATAGTTTCGGATTTTCAGTTATACTAAGCCTCATTCCGAAGTCACCTCAACCACCCATATCCCCGCGCTGAAAGATTTTCGAAAAGATGCTTTGCTGTTTTCTGGTTTTATTCAAGACGGAAGCCCCCCGACAAATGCAGCGTTTCAAAACGCGGCGAGAAGGGAACTCTCCCGGCAAAAGATAATCCTACCCCAGCCAGCAGAAACTCACAACCAGCCTGCAAATAAAAAGTCAAGGCTAAATTGATGAACATTGAAAATTTTATACAGGTTGAAAAATAGGTATCACAATAAGACCACCACACCTGTGCTGGCCTGAAAAAGTGTTGTGGAATTATTCGGATTCTGGAAGCGATGAAAGATATTCTTTCACCCGGCCATAGTAGATCCGTAAAAATTTATTAGCTCCGGCAGTCATATACACATAATACGGCTTGCCTTCGGAGCGTTTTTTATCCATGAACCGATATACGGCATCATCCGGTTTGGTTTTGATCAGGATATCCATGATCTGAAATAAAGTTTTTCTCAGCACTGGCGAACCATGTTTGGAAGCATGCACGCTTTTCTGGGAATAATCCCCAGAATCGTTGACACCAGGATCTACGCCGGCAAAAGCCGTGATAGCACCTCTATGTGTGAAACGTGTGATATCTCCGAGCTCGGCCATAAGCTGAGGACCCAGAGACGGTCCTACGCCCTTCATTGCCATAACGACTGGATATTCCGGCAGCCTGGCGGCAGTTTCGTTCATAAGGGTGCGAAGCTGTTCAACAGTCTGTGACGCAGCGTTTAATTGGTCGACTGCCTGTTTGATGATGCGTTTGGTAAAGCTGTCCTTCGGAAGTACGGGGATGAGTTCCTTTGCTTTTCCGTAGATTTCTTCGGCTTTTGACTTGCTGAAGTTGTACTTCCTGCGGCTGCACCACTTCTGATAGCGGTCTGTAAAAGCGTTTAGAGACATCCTGCGGACACAATCCACATGCCAGTAAGTGGCAATGAAATCCACCCATTTCTGGCTTCCGTCCTCACGGGCAGGGCTGTCGAAATAGGTGTTGGCGCCGGGATAGGTCTGGTCGATGAGACTGATCAGGTTGTTCTTCATGGCAGTTTTATGTTTCATGTAGAAATCAAACTGGCGGTTCATGGTTTTGAGTTGAGAGCGTAATTCATCCATAAGACTATATTGTTTCAGATTTGCCCACCTGTCAAGCGTGTAACGTGCGATCTTTATAGAATCTGCCTTATCGGTCTTGACTTTACGGAGGGGATTGTCCTGCCCCTGAAAGTTACGGATGATCTGAGGATTCACAGCGCTTACGAAAAAGCCGGCCTGGGATAGTTCCCGGGCTACTGGTTCATAGTAACGACCGGTGCACTCCATGACAATGCGTGTTTCGCCATCCAATTTTCTGATGAGATTCTCAAGGGACTGGAAATCAGCGGAGAAGTGGGGAACATCGAAAGGTTTTACAACAACCTTTCCGCCAGGACGGAGGATCGCTACAGTGCTTTTCCGCTTGGAGACATCGATACCTACTGCATTCATGTTCATAAGAAGTCACTCCTTGATTGAGATTGCAATTGGTCAGTACCAGCTTTACTCATTGCCCATTCTATCTACTGTGGTGTGACACGAACGCACCCAGGAGGTGGTCCAACCTGCATAAAACGAACGCTGCGAATGAAGAGCTGGTTAGCAGACTTGTTGACGGACGCAAAGTCCAGAGAGGCGCCCGCTATACCGATTGCTCTTATCATTCTAACAGCTTAAGCAACAAGATGGGTAATTCCTTACTGGCTGTAAGGGGGATTAACCATAAATATATTGTAGTAGAGAGGCGCAGCTCGCTGCGCCAAATCGAACGGCTGTCCCTCTCCCGGAAATCCACAGCATTTTCCGCTCGAGAACAATTTCCGTTTTGTCGCCGAAGTTCCCCTGTCATCCACTTTTTGAAATCCTGCATTTGTCCGCAGGGGCTGCCGATCGGATAAAAGCAGAAAACCGAAGCCCTATTTCAAGTACCTTTCGTGGCGGGCGGGGATGCGGCGACGGTGACTCGGAACGATTTGTCGGAAAGACTTAAAGGAATGGGATACAGCGTTAATTTCAAAGCGGATGCCTGAGCGCAAGCGAATCGTCCGCTTTGAAATTGCTTTTAGCTGTATCCCATTCCTTTTACGTCTTTCCCAAATCGTGGAGCGGAACCTGAGCCACATCCCCGCCCGCTACGAATACGTCTTAAAATATACTACGGTTTTCGGACATTTTATTCACCGGCCGTCTCCCCGGCAAATCCAGATTTTTTATCTGTGTTTTCTGCGGATGACCGCGCCGCCTCCTGCCAGAAGTGCCGCCATGACCATTACTGCCGCCAGTGTGCCGATCGGCGCTGTGTCTCCGGTCTGTACTGCTCCTTTTGGCGTATCTTTTTCCGGCTTTTTATTATCATTTCCAGGCTTTTCTGGCTGCTGCTGTACAAGCTTTAACGCATTGATCGCATTTTCCAGATTCTTAAGAGCCGCATCTACTTCTGTCTGCTCGGCATCCGGATCTGCGCTGACGAGCTTAGCTGTGTTCAGAGCATCCCTGAACGCCTTCCACGTTGCCGGAGTATAATCACTCTCTTTAAGTGCCCCTGCCTCTTTGATCTTCTGGTCAAGAGCTGTTTTATCCGGTTTTTCCGGTATTGGTTCCTCCGTCACTTCCTCAAGAGCTTTCATCGCAGCCGTAAGCTGATCCAGAGCCGACTGCACTTCACTCTGTTTTGCCGCCGGATCCTCGTTGACCAGTTTTGCCGCAGCCAGTGCTTCCGCAAACGGTCCCCATGTCTCCTGTGTATAATCGCTCTCCTGCTTTTCTTCTGCAAGTTTGATCGCATCCGCAAGAGCTGTCTTGTCTGCTGCTTTCTCCTTCAAGGAGACTGTCACATTCACATCCTCTTCCGGCATGATAAAGGTATACTCAGATTCTCCTGCCTTCGTTACCTCTACATCCCCGGACGCGCCTGTCACAGTTACTGTATCGATCTCTTTATCCGAGTCTGTGACATTGACTTTGATCGTTACTGTTTCTCCTGCTTTGCTCTTCTCCGGAACTGTGATCTCCGCTCCGTCAGCTGTTCCTGCTGTGACAGCATACTCTTTCTCCGGTTCCGGCTCAGTCTGCGCTTCCAGCGCCGCCGTAAGTCTTGCCGCTGCCTGCTCAATGTCATGCGCAGTAGTCAGAGCATTCTCATTCACCGCTTCTGCCTGTACGGCAGCTTCAAAAAGTTCTCTGTCTGTACTATCCTCTGTCTCAAATCCGAGTCCCTTTTCTGCGATGATCTTTTGTGCTTCTGCAAGCTTATCCGCAAGTGCCGTCTTATCCGTGATCTCATAGACCATAAATTCCTGGATCATATAACCTGATACAGAATTCGATGAGATTCCCTGCATCCTGACATAACGTGCCTGCACCGGCTCTCCGTCAGCAGATATTGTACTGAGGAAATCCTGATTTCCGCGGATCTCTTTCCATGTTGTCCAGGTCTCTCCATCCTCTGATATCTGGATGTCAAAGTCTTTGCCCTTACCGCCGTATCTCCACTGGATCTGTACCTCGCTGACATTTCTCACCTGACCCAGATCAATACTCAGAGAACTGTCCGTGCGGTTTCCTTTCCAGTAAGAGTAGATATCCGAAGTTGTTTCATCCATCCGGTCAGCAGCATTCTGCGCATTTGTAAACGCATCGCCGTCAACTGCTTTAAATGCTACCCTGACGCGTCCGTCTGCATTATCATAGTTTGTGGCGTCTCCCACTACACGGGAAGTTCCTCCCGCATATGTATCCTGAGCCACATTTACTTTTGAAGTTTCTGATACCCAGGCGTCTGTATAATAAGCGGCTGCTTCCTCAGCTGAGAACGCCTTATTATATACCTGGAGATCAGCGATCTCTCCGTGAAGCCCTTCCCCGATCTTTTCAAGCGGAAGAGGGAAGGAGGAGTACATGGTTGTCACGCTTCCCGCGGCTGTCCCGTCCTGATCTGTTTTCTGCGACAGGAATGTCTGAAGCTGCCCGTTAATATACAGTTTGGTTCCCTGGAAAGTTCCCACAAGCATCACATTTACTTCTGTTCCGTCTGTCGGCACGCTGTAATTGAAATCTCTCGTAAAGTAGTTCACATTAGCGGAAAGGCTTCCGTCTTCCGTTCCCGCAATCTGAAGCTGTCCGTCGTATCCGGAGAAAATGGATGAAGCAGTCGTATTCTGCTCTGCTTCCTCCGCGTCTATACGCACGGTAAATGCGGCTGTATACGGATAAGACAGCGTCTTAAGCGGCGTTTCTACAGCGCTTCCGCCAAAGGTCAGATAACCGTCTTCGCTTACCTCTCCCGCCTGACTCAGCGTCCCGTTATAACCGTTTCCGCTTGTATCAAATACAGTCATGCCATCGGAGGAAAGGTTATCAAAATCATAGTCAAGCACAAGTGAAGTTTTGGAGTCTGTCTCCATAGCGATCTGAGTCCCCGGTCCCTCTGCAAGGCGGGCTGCACGCTGTTCAAATTTCTCGAAAGTGCCATTTTCGTCTGTACTGTTCCATGTCTTTTCGCTTACGATAGAAACCGCGCGGAGCACTCTCTGGTTAACATCTCTCTCTGTCATACCCTCCTGGCTCTGGTCGCCCCAGATTACCGTTTTTGCTCCCAGCAGGTTCGGCTCTCCCAGAAGCGGGTTTGTCCCGGTTCCCGGCGCGCCGTCCTGGAACATGGCCGGATTCCACTCATTATAAACAAATTCCGCATTCGGGACATCGCGGTTTGTACGCCCCGGATTTCCATACATAAAGGCATCGCGGCAGTTGATTATCTCATAGCCCTCAGCCGCCCTTGCTTTTGCATCCTCATACCCATGATGCCAGACATCAAGCTGGTAGTTTGCCTGAATGTCTACATCGTCCAGAACGTTTTCAGCTGTGGAGAACATCCCTGTCCCGGCGCCCCACATCCTGATCTTTGTAGCTTCACCCAGATTTCCCTGGATTACCTTACGCAGACTGTCCGCAAATTCAGCGAACGCGTCTTTAATCCCTGCTGTATTATGATCCCAGTATTCATCAGCTCCGATATGGACTACACTTCCGGAGATAAAAGGTTCACTTCCCTCTGTGTACTCATCCCAGAGCTGCTGCGCAAACCAGAGTGCCCTGTCAGAATTTTCTCCCACAAGATCCATCAGCTCGGCGCCGCCATTGGTTCCTACTCCTCCGGAAGTATACTTGACGCCTCCTTCAAGCTCTGGAATATTATCCGGATTTTCATCTGCATATTTATTATAAAGCAGAGAATGTCCCGGAAGATCAAGCTCTGTGATCATATTGATCCCCATACCGCTGCACAGAGACTGGAGTTCTCTCCATTCTTCTCTTGTGTACTGCGGATTCCCCTGATAATCTTCGTTATTGAGATAATAATCCGCATTGATGGCGTCTGCCGGCACTCCCGCATGCTTTACTTCTGATTCCAGAGATGGGAACCGTTCGCTTTCAAGCCGGTGGAATCCCGCATGATCCTCAACAGAAGCGTTGATATTACAGTTATCGTTGTCATTTACATGCAGGTGATACTCATTGATCTTATACCAGAGAAGTATCTTTGCATAATCCTGAAGCTGCTGGATACGATACGGCGTACGCGCCACATCCAGCATCACGCCCCTGATCTCATACGCCGGGTAATCTCTTGCGATTCCCCTGGGAACTGTCCGGTTCCCGTTGGCCTGGTACAGAATCTGCTCCACGGAGATCGTTCCGTAAAGACAGCCTGTATATGACGGAGCATAAATTTTCAGTCCGCTGTCGTCTGTAACTATAAGGTACCCCTCATCCCCGACCTTATAAGTATCCTCTGTCTGAGACTCAATATAGATGTCTTTCTCCCCTGCGTCCTCCGCTGTCCCTGATGTTACCGCAAGATCCAGGCCTGTAATGTCAAAGAGATCTGTTTTCATATTAGCCGCTGCTCTCTCAATGCCTTCTCCGGCAGCATCGTTATAAACAATCCGTGTTGACTCACCGAGTTCGAACTCGCCGCTGTATCCATACCACTCCTGAAGAGACGGAATCACTTCCGGCTTCGCATTTGGCTCTGCTGTTTCCGGGAAGTAATCCCCCGGATAGGCGTCGCTGTGATCGGGAACTATAACTGTCAGGTTTTTCTCCGCATATTGTGACGGGTCTTTCTCATTTTCCACACGGACAATCAACGTGACTTCTCTGTCGCCGATATTATACCCGTTTAAGTTTCCTTCATTGTCAACAACATTTTCCAGATCACTGCCTCTGACATAGATCTTTGCGCCCTCTGCTTCTTTGCTGACAGTCACTTTTCCATCAGTAATTATCATGTCCTGGGCGCTGATCGAATCCAGTATTGCATCAACATCCACATTGACTGTATCGTCATAGATTTCTATCTCTCGAAGGTTTACATTGTTCCCCGGCGCCTGTGCGTTTACCTTCGTGATATAAACAAGGACATATCTCTGAAGCCGCACATCTTTGGCAAGCGCCGGTGTTGTATCAGCCGTAATCGTATCCGTGTTCGCTTCTGTATCTGCTATATCCTGACCCGCCCCATTGGAAACAAAACCATTGGAAGAGTGGCGCTTAACAGACACAACTTCAGTCCATTCAGCAAGATCCACCGACGTATCCTCCGGATCTGCAGTCAGATCCGATGTTTCTGACGTAAGAATCTGATATTCCATCGGCCATACTTTCATGTTGTACCACAGCCTGATAGAAGTGATCGAAGCAGGTTCCGCGTCTGCCCCGCGGTCGATCTGTATCCACTGGGGAGTCTGCTCTTCTTCATCTCTGCCCGTATCTGATGCTGTCCAGTTTTTCATGTCAGCAGAATTCCACTGCTGTGTCTGATCTTTCACGCCGTCCACCGCCAATTCAGGCCCGGCATTGTTTGCAGCAGATGAAGCGATTACATCGTTTTCGAGCACCAGGTTTTTTCCCTCTGTTTCCAGAGGGGCCGCCTTTGCTTCTGCCGCCAGCAGCCCCGGCAGTCCTGATGTTGTCAGGACCGCTGCCAGCAGCATAGCTGTGACTTTTCTTCCTCTTTTTTTCATAAACGATTCCTCCATGTTTCCCACTTTAAAATAACTGCTTATTTGCATAATTATATCATTATTTTTATTTTTTTACAATTATTTCTATTTACTACACATTTTTTTGTCAAAATGCACATGACAATCGAGATTAAAAATGACACTAAGAGGGAACACCTCTTAGTGCCATTCTTTGTCAGAGCCTATTTATACTTCTTCATTCAGAACAGTCTCTTCTTCCCGATCCGGAGTCTCTGCGAAAATCTCTGTGTCTGCCTCGATCTCTGCATCATTCCGAAATTCTTCGTCCATATCATCTGCCGCAGCATCAGCTTCATCTTCCATAATCAGAGGAATCGTCTTCTCCAGATGGACATCTGTGTTGAGCGCTACGTTGCGGTACTTTTTCATTCCTGTTCCTGCAGGAATATGCTTACCGATGATCACATTCTCCTTCAGGCCTACCAGATGGTCCACCTTGCCCTTGATCGCTGCCTCTGTCAGGACTTTTGTTGTCTCCTGGAAGGATGCCGCTGACAGGAAGGAATCCGTAGCAAGGGATGCCTTTGTGATACCGAGCATGATCTGCTCGCCTGTGGCCGGAGCTTTGCCCTCTGCCTCCATCTGCTCATTGACTTCGTTAAATTCCAGCACATCCACCATGGTGCCCGGCAGGAAGTCTGTGTCTCCCTTTTCCTCGATGCGGATCTTCTTCAGCATCTGCCGCACGATGACTTCGATATGCTTATCGTTGATATCAACACCCTGCAGGCGGTATACGCGCTGTACTTCCTGGAGCATGTAGTCCTGCACCGCGCGCAGCCCCTTGATCTTCAGGATATCATGCGGGTTTACGCTGCCTTCGGTCAGCTCGTCGCCGGCCTCCAGCATCGCGCCGTCCTGCACCTTGATGCGGGATCCGTACGGGATGAGGTAAGCTTTGGACTCGCCTGTCTCGTCGTTCGTGACGATGACCTCGCGCTTCTTCTTTGTATCAGAGATCGTTGCTTTTCCGGCAAACTCTGTGATGATCGCAAGGCCCTTCGGCTTTCTCGCCTCGAAGAGCTCCTCCACACGGGGAAGACCCTGTGTGATATCATCGCCGGCAACGCCTCCGGTATGGAAGGTACGCATGGTAAGCTGTGTACCCGGCTCACCGATGGACTGCGCGGCAACGATACCTACAGCCTCGCCGACCTGTACTGCCTCGCCTGTCGCCATGTTCGCTCCGTAACACTTCGCGCACACGCCGTTCTTGCACTTGCAGGTAAGGATCGTACGGATCTTCACTCTCTTAAGCGGCTCGCCGTTCCCGTCCACCCCCCGCTTTGTCACGTGCTCCGCGCGGTGCGGCGTGATCATATGGTTCGCCTTCACAAGCACATTGCCGTCTTTGTCTTTGATGTCCTCACATGCGAAGCGTCCTGTGATACGCTCCTGAAGGCTCTCGATCTCCTCGTTTCCATCCATGAATGCATGAACATACATTCCCGGGATCTCCTGCCCCGGCTCCACACAGTCGGAATCATGGATGATCAGCTCCTGTGATACGTCGACAAGTCGTCTTGTCAGGTATCCTGAGTCCGCTGTACGCAGCGCCGTATCGGACAGACCTTTACGCGCTCCGTGGGCGGACATGAAGTATTCCAGTACGTCCAGACCTTCACGGAAGTTGGACTTGATCGGCAGCTCGATGGTACGTCCCGTCGTATCCGCCATCAGTCCTCGCATGCCGGCAAGCTGCTTAATCTGCTTGTCAGAACCGCGGGCCCCGGAATCCGCCATCATGAAGATATTATTATATTTATCCAGACCGGAAAGCAGAGCCTCTGTCAGCCTGTCATCGGTCGCCTTCCATGTCTCTACGACTTCCTTGTAGCGCTCTTCCTCTGTGATGAGACCACGCTTATAGTTCTTTGTGATCCGGTCCACAGTGTTCTGCGCTTCCTCGATCATCTGCGGTTTCTGCGGCGGCACAGTCATGTCAGAGATGGATACGGTCATTGCCGCTCTGGTAGAGAACTTATATCCGATCGCCTTTACATCGTCGAGCACTTCCGCTGTCTGCGTCGCGCCGTGTGTATTGATGACCTTTTCGAGGATCTGCTTTAACTGCTTCTTCCCTACGTGGAAATCGATCTCCAGAAGGAGCTCGTTCCCTTCCGTCTCTCTGTCCACAAAACCGAGATCCTGCGGGATGATCTCATTGAACAGAAGTCTTCCCAGTGTGGCTTCGATCACACCGGACTTAACCGTGACGTCAGGCATTGTCCTGGACACACGCACTTTGATCCTGGAGTGCAGTGTGATATACCCGTTCTCATACGCAAGGATCGCCTCGCTTGCGCTCTTGAAAAACATTCCCTCGCCTTTCGCCCCGGGCCTCTCCTGTGTCAGATAATAAATACCGAGGACCATATCCTGGGAGGGGACCGCCACCGGACCGCCGTCAGACGGTTTCAGCAGGTTGTTCGGGGAGAGCAGCAGGAAACGGCACTCTGCCTGCGCTTCCTGGGACAGCGGTACGTGGACCGCCATCTGATCTCCGTCGAAGTCCGCGTTGTAAGCTGTACATACGAGGGGATGCAGCTTGATCGCCTTCCCCTCTACAAGGATGGGCTCAAAAGCCTGGATACCGAGTCTGTGCAGCGTGGGGGCGCGGTTCAGCATTACCGGGTGCTCTTTGATCACTTCCTCAAGCACATCCCATACCTCCGGCTGCAGCCTCTCGACCATTTTCTTTGCATTCTTTATATTATGAGCTGTGCCATTCGCCACCAGTTCTTTCATGACGAACGGCTTGAACAGCTCGATCGCCATCTCTTTCGGCAGACCGCACTGATAGATCTTCAGCTCCGGTCCCACGACGATAACGGAACGTCCGGAATAATCGACACGTTTCCCGAGCAGGTTCTGACGGAAACGTCCGGACTTACCCTTCAGCATGTCGGAGAGGGATTTCAGAGCGCGGTTACCCGGCCCTGTAACCGGACGTCCGCGGCGTCCGTTGTCGATCAGGGCGTCCACAGCCTCCTGAAGCATACGTTTCTCGTTGCGCACGATAATATCCGGCGCGCCCAGCTCCAGCAGCCTCTTCAGCCGGTTGTTCCTGTTGATGATCCTTCTGTACAGGTCGTTCAGATCCGACGTAGCGAACCGTCCGCCGTCGAGCTGTACCATCGGGCGCAGGTCCGGCGGGATCACCGGGACTGCTGTCAGGATCATCCACTCCGGGCGGTTGCCTGACTCCCGGAATGCCTCCACAACCTCGAGACGCTTCACAATCCTGGCGCGTTTCTGGCCTGTGGCGTTCTCCAGCGTGCCCTGGAGTTCCTCATATTCCCTGTCAAGGTCGATCGCCTCGAGGAGCTCCTTGACAGCCTCAGCGCCCATGCCTACGCGGAATGCGCCGCCGCCCCATTTTTCCTTCAGCTCCTGATATTCCGCCTCGGAGAGGATCTGCCTGTTCTGCAGGTCTGTTTCTCCTTTATCAAGCACGATATAAGAAGCAAAATACAGCACTCTCTCCAGAGTTCTCGGAGAGATATCAAGAATCAGCCCCATACGGCTGGGAATTCCCTTAAAATACCAGATATGGGATACCGGGGCCGCCAGGGCGATATGCCCCATGCGCTCACGGCGCACGCTGGACTTCGTAACCTCCACTCCGCATCGGTCACACACGACACCTTTATAGCGGATTTTCTTATATTTCCCGCAGTGGCACTCCCAGTCTTTGCTCGGTCCGAAGATCCTCTCGCAGAACAGGCCGTCTTTTTCCGGCTTTAACGTCCTGTAATTGATCGTCTCCGGCTTTGTCACTTCTCCTCTGGACCACTCCATGATTTTTTCAGGTGAAGCCAGTCCGATTCTGATCGCATCAAATGTTAACGGCTGATATTGTTGTTCACTATTATTTGGCATATATATGGCTCCTCCTATTAATCTTCATCATAATCGGAATATTCATCGAACTCGATGGCGTCGAGGTCGCTGTCATCCGGCTCCCCGATCTCAGGTTCCACATCCTCAAGCTCTTCACCCACAAACTCCTGCTCCGTGAATCCGTGGTCGCCAAACGATTCATTCTCGTCCCGGTACTTTCTGTCGCCCTCAATAATGTGGCGAAGGTCCGTCTCGCCGTAGTCCACGTTCTCCATGATCTCCACTTCCGTGTTGTCGTCACGCAGCACGCGCACATCCAGAGCAAGTGACTGGAGCTCTTTTAAGAGCACCTTAAAGGACTCCGGAATACCCGGTTCCGGGATATTCTCTCCCTTGATGATGGCCTCGTATGTCTTCACACGTCCGATCACATCGTCAGATTTCACTGTCAGAATCTCCTGCAGTGTGTAGGATGCGCCGTAGGCTTCAAGAGCCCACACCTCCATCTCTCCGAAACGCTGTCCGCCGAACTGTGCCTTACCGCCCAGCGGCTGCTGCGTGACAAGGGAGTACGGGCCGGTGGAACGCGCGTGGATCTTATCGTCTACAAGGTGGTGCAGTTTGAGGTAATGCATGTGTCCGATGGTTACCGGGCTGTCAAAGAACTCGCCGGTACGCCCGTCACGCAGGCGCACCTTACCGTCTCTTGAGAGCGGCACGCCCTTCCACAGCTCCCTGTGGTCTCTGTTGTCAGAGAGATACTGGAGCACCTCCGGAAGCAGTTCTTTTCCGTGCTTCTTCTCAAATTCTTCCCACTCAAGGTTTACATAATCATTCGCCAGGTCGAGGGTATCCATGATATCTACCTCGTTGGCGCCGTCAAATACCGGCGTGGAGATATTGAATCCAAGAGCTTTTGCCGCAAGACTTAAGTGGATCTCAAGTACCTGTCCGATATTCATACGGGACGGCACGCCCAGCGGGTTCAGCACGATGTCCAGCGGGCGTCCGTTCGGCAGGAACGGCATATCCTCCACCGGAAGCACGCGGGAAACGACACCCTTGTTGCCGTGACGCCCTGCCATCTTATCTCCGACGGAGATCTTTCTCTTCTGCGCGATGTAGATGCGCACTGCCTGGTTCACGCCCGGAGACAGCTCGTCGCCGTTCTCCCTTGTGAACACTTTCGCATCCACAACGATACCATACTCGCCGTGAGGCACTTTCAGGGAAGTATCCCTTACCTCGCGCGCCTTCTCGCCAAAGATGGCACGCAGGAGTCTCTCCTCTGCGGTCAGCTCCGTCTCACCCTTCGGAGTCACCTTACCGACAAGGATATCCCCGGCGCGCACTTCCGCGCCGATGCGGATGATCCCTCTCTCGTCCAGATCCTTCAGGGCATCGTCGCCCACGCCCGGAATATCTCTTGTGATCTCCTCGGGCCCGAGCTTTGTATCTCTCGCCTCTGCCTCATATTCCTCGATATGGACAGAAGTATATACGTCATCCTGCACCAGTCTCTCACTTAAGAGGACGGCGTCTTCGTAGTTGTAGCCTTCCCATGTCATGAAACCGATGAGCGGATTCTTTCCCAGCGCCATCTCGCCGCCGGATGTGGACGGGCCGTCCGCAATGACCTGACCCGCTTCCACAGCGTCGCCCTTGTTGACGATCGGCCTCTGGTTGTAGCAGTTGCTCTGGTTGCTCCGCTGGAACTTCGTCAGCCTGTATGCCTGCTTCGTTCCGTCTTCGTGGCGGATGACGATTTCCCTGGAGCTGGAGCTCTCAACAGTTCCCGCCTTCTCCGCAACCACGCATACGCCGGAGTCAACGGCGGCCTTCACTTCCATACCCGTTCCCACGACCGGAGCTTCCGTCGTGAGGAGCGGCACAGCCTGACGCTGCATGTTAGAGCCCATGAGGGCGCGGTTCGCGTCGTCGTTCTGCAGAAACGGGATCAGCGCCGTAGCCACGGAGAACACCATCTTCGGCGATACGTCCATGTAATCGAATTTATTTCTCTCATACTCCTGTGTTTCCTCGCGGTAACGTCCGGACACATTCTTGTGTACGAAATGCCCTTCCCCGTCCAGAGGCGTATTCGCCTGAGCCACATGGTAGTTGTCTTCCTCATCCGCTGTCATGTAGACAACCTCGTCCGTTACGCGGGGATTCTCCGGGTCGCTCTTGTCGACCTTGCGGTACGGAGCCTCCACAAAACCGTACTGATTGATCCTCGCATAGCATGCCAGGGAGTTGATCAGACCGATGTTCGGACCTTCCGGCGTCTCGATGGGACACATTCTTCCATAGTGAGAGTAGTGTACGTCGCGGACCTCGAATCCGGCGCGGTCTCTGGAAAGACCTCCCGGTCCGAGCGCGGACAGACGTCTCTTGTGGGTCAGCTCACCCAGCGGGTTGTTCTGATCCATGAACTGGGACAGCTGTGAGGAGCCGAAGAACTCCTTCACCGCCGCGGTCACAGGTTTGATGTTGATCAGTGACTGCGGTGAGATCCCCTCCTGATCCTGTGTGGTCATACGCTCGCGCACAACTCTCTCCAGCCTGGACAGGCCGATCCTGTACTGATTCTGAAGCAGTTCACCCACCGCACGGATACGGCGGTTGCCCAGATGGTCGATATCGTCGTCATTTCCCATACCGTACTCAAGATGCATATTATAGTTAATGGAGGCGAGGATATCATCCTTTGTAATATGCTTCGGGATCAGATCGTGGAGGTCGCGGCGGATCATTCTCTTCATCTCATCGATGTCGCCAGCGGACTCCTCGATAATGCCTGCAAGCACCGGATAGTACACCTGCTCTGTCACGCCCACTTCCTTCGGGTCGATGTCAGCGACAGCCCGGAGGTCTACCATCATATTGGAAAGGATCTTGATATTCCTGGACTCGTCCTCTCCCTCTACCCACAGATAAGGCACAGCCGCATTCTGAATCTCATCTGCGATTTCACGCGTGATCTTTGTCCCCTTCTCAGCGACAATCTCTCCTGTCAGCGGGCTTACCGCATCCTCTGCGAGGATCTGCCCGCTGACGCGGTTCCTGAGCATGAGTTTTTTATTGAATTTATAGCGTCCCACCTTCGCCAGGTCATAACGTCTCGGGTCAAAAAACATGCTGTTGATCAGACTCTCCGCGCTGTCAACTGCCAGAGGTTCTCCCGGACGGATCTTTTTGTACAGCTCTAACAGACCCTCCTGATAATTTTCAGCAGTGTCCTTCCCAAAACTGGCGAGGATCTTGGGCTCCTCGCCGAATAAATCTATGATTTCCGCATTCGTGCCGATACCGAGAGCACGGATCAGCACTGTGATCGGCACTTTTCTCGTACGGTCAACGCGCACATAAAAAACGTCGTTGGAGTCAGTCTCGTACTCAAGCCATGCGCCTCTGTTCGGGATCACTGTCGCCGAATAGAGCTTCTTTCCCAGCTTATCGTGGGCAATCCCGTAATAGATCCCCGGAGAACGTACAAGCTGGCTGACGATGACACGCTCAGCGCCATTAATGACAAACGTACCTGTCTTTGTCATCAGAGGAAGATCTCCCATGAAGATCTCATGCTCATTGATCTCATCTGTCTCTTTATTGTGGAGTCTTACCCTGACTTTCAGGGGCGCCGCATAAGTCGCGTCGCGTTCTTTGCACTCATCGATCGTATATTTCACATCTTTTTCGCAAAGTGTAAAGTCCACAAATTCCAGACTCAAGTGCCCGCTGTAGTCAGCGATCGGGGAAATATCGTCGAACACCTCTTTGAGTCCTTCGTCCAGAAACCACTGGTAGGAATCCTTCTGAACTTCAATGAGATTTGGCATTTCCAATACTTCCTTCTGCCTGGAATAGCTCATGCGGAAGCTTTTTCCGGTTTTAATGGGACGGATCCTGTTTTTCTCCATTGACGTTTCACTCCTTATATTTTTCTCAGCCGCAGAAAACTTTTTCAGCCTCCCGGCAGTCTGAACCCTACAAATGAAAAGATTCCCATATCCGCAGTTTTCCGCTGATATGGCATACCTTTCCACAATAGTGCATTTTTTACTATATCACACTAAACTTTTGATTGTCAACAAATATTTCTTTCATTGTTATTCACTTGTGATAATGTCACCTTATGATTCACTTGAGATTCTGTCTCTTTTTGATATTCTATAAAAGCTA
>CALWDM010000005.1 GCA_944376695.1 uncultured Mediterraneibacter sp.
GAAAACCCCCTTTTTCTTTAGAGTAACACAAAGGGGAAATATATAAAATAAACTTTTCCGGTTTATCCGGGTTAGGGGAAGAGTGGGCTAAGTTCTTCTCCTTAATTTATTCTTGCTTGTCTGGTGGTATATATTCAATCAAATCTGTAAGGTCACATTTCAGTACATAGCACAGCCGTCTTAATATGTCGATATCCAGACGTTGAATTTTATTATCCCGATAATTCCGGAACTGAGTCCTTTGAATTGCGGCACGGAAAGAAAGTTGTTTCAAAGATTTGTCAAGTTGGAGTAAAGAAATAGTCACCAATCGCTTGTAAGGTTGATCGTTGTATGGTATGTTTGTCATATGGTTATATATAATGCTCATAACGGCGGGAAACATATTGGAGAGGAAAAGGAAAAAATTAATAATAACGGCATTGATATAAAGGAGCATTGGGAATGAATAAAAACAATAAAATCAGAGAAAAAAAGAGAATAGAATCTAAACATAAATTTGGTGTTTGTATGTCTTTAGGCATGTGTTTTGGGATGCTCGCAGGGGTAGTTTTTCATAACATTCCGAATGGATTCATTTTTGGTATGTTGATCGGCTTAGTGATTGATGCGGTAATGCAGGGAATTAAAAAAAGAAAAACAGATGAAAAAGATAATATCAACAGTCGGGAGGATTAAGGCTATGAAAATTCCGCAGCAGGAGTAATTGCAGTTATTTTTGATTACAGCTGTGATTAATCTGATATTAAAGAATGAAAAAAGTTTGAATAGTAAGTGCGAACTGGTTTGTATTGTCGCAGCGGTTAGCGGACTTATTAGTTATATATGAAGTCAGAATATCATAAGGTAAGAGAGTCAGCATTATATACTGACTCTTTCTTTTTTGGATATTACCTCACTATAGTATACTTTGGATATTCAAAAAGTCCTCTTACTTTCCATGCGGCGAATGCCGCGGCCGGGATGAAGCGGAGCGGAATCGAGGTACGCTTCTCATTGCTTTTCTTATTGTGCTGCCGCCAGAAACTCCTCTATCTGCCCTGCGATAATCTTCATCAGTCTCTGCCTTGCCTCGATCGTTGCCCAGGCGATATGCGGTGTGATGAAAAGTCTGTCCTTATCTTTTACATTTAACAGCGGGCTGTCCTCTGCCATAGGCTCCACAGAGAGCACGTCCAGACCGGCCGCTTTGATCTCGCCTGCATTCAGGGCGTCGGCAAGATCCGCTTCATTGATGACAGGTCCTCTCCCCAGATTCAGGAGAACGGCGTTGGGCTTCATTTTGCGGAAAGCGTCTTTGTCCATCAGCCCCTCTGTGTATTCATTGAGCGGAGCATGGATGGAAAGGATATCAGATTCTGCCAGCAGAGTATCCAGATCCACCTGGCGATATCCTTCCTGCGCGGGAGCTCCGGAGGCGGAGCAGTAAATGACCCTTGCCCCGAAAAGCCCTGCGATATCCGCTACGCGGCGGCCGATCGCGCCCAGACCCAGGATCCCCCAGGTCATGCCGTTGAGTTCGTGGAACGTGCGGGCAAAATGGGTAAAGACCCGGTCGTTTATGTAGCTTCCGCTTTTGACGTAATCGTCGTAATAACGAAGGTTTTCCATTAAATAAAACAGCATGGCAAAGGTGTGCTGCGCCACAGACTCTGTGGAGTACCCTGCCACATTGCGCCATTCGATTCCCCGTTCCGCGAGATAGTCTTTGTCAAGATTGTTTGTACCTGTGGCAGCCACGCAGACGAGCTTCAGGCTTTTTGCATCAGCAATCGTCTGTTCATTGACGAGTACCTTGTTTACGACCAGGACATCCGCGTCTGTGACGCGTGCCGGGGCTTCTTCGGAAGAAGTAAAGGGGTATCTGACGACTTCCCCGAGATGTTCGAACTGCGAGTAATCAATGTCATCGCCAAGAGTGCAGGCATCCCAAAATACGATTTTCATAAGTAGTGTATACCTCCTTTCCAAACTGCAGTTTAGTATAACATAATCCAACGGCGTAATGTAAAGAAACTGTGAAAAAAGTCTGACATCACTTGTTCCGGCAGACATCTCCCCCTCGCCTGCAGGTCCGGCAAAGCCAACCTTGACTTTTCCGGCAGCGGCATTTAAAATAGAAACCGTTACAGAAGTAGAATTACATAAGATTGACGACAGGGGGAGCTTGTGTGACAGGCTGAGAGGAAGTTAGGAACTTCGACCCATAACCTGATCTGGATAATGCCAGCGGAGGGATATGTTATGAGTGAGTGTTACGGCCCTTTTGTTTTCAATCGGAAGACAGGAGGGTTTTATTATGTCTGGAATATTTGTCAATGCAGAGGGCGGCCTTACAGCCGCCGGATACGCGCTCACCATTATTGCCGGGATCATATTGTTCCTGGCGGCATCCTATTTCGCGGGGAAACATTCCGCAAAGAAAAGGATGAGCACAAAGCAGCTTGTATTCTGCGCGGCGGCGATGGCGCTGGCCTTCATCACATCGTATATCAGGATCTGGAACATGCCCTGGGGCGGGAGCGTGACGCTGTGCAGTATGCTTTTTATTGTTCTCGTGGCCAACTGGTACGGCGCGGGCACGGGGATTTTTGTGGGGCTTGCATACGGGATACTGCAGTTTATTCAGGAGCCGTATGTGCTGTCTTTCTTCCAGGTGTGCTGTGACTACATACTGGCGTTCGCCGCATTGGGAGTGGCCGGATTCTTTGCAAAGCAAAAACACGGGCTTCTCAAAGGCTACATCGCGGCAGTACTGGCGAGGGGCGCTTTTCATGCCCTGGGCGGGTACCTGTACTGGATGGACTACATGCCGGAGAATTTCCCCCAGTCTTTGAGGAGCGTCTACCCGATCGCCTATAATTACAGTTATCTGCTCGTGGAGGCTGTGATTACGATCGTGATCATTTCGATCCCGGCGGTGGCGAAGGAGCTGAACCGCGTGAAGCAGACGGCGGTGGAGTAGCAGACGGCGGTGGAGCAGCAGACGGCGGTGGAGCAGCAGACGGCGGTGGAGCAGCAGACGGCGGTGGAGCAGCAGACAGCGGTGGAGCAGCAGACAGCGGTGGAGCAGCAGACAGCGGTGGAGCAGCACACAGCGGCAGAGCAGCAGACAATGGTATGCCGGCGCACAGCGGTGTACCGGCAGGCAGGATATATGGGATAAAAATCAGAGAAGTAAAGATTTTTTGTTCTGGCAGAAAATCTTTACTTTTTTTGTAAATATTTTAGAATGGTAAGAGGGCACCTTTCCCTAAGAAATTTTTAAGATTTATATCGAGGTTTTTTTAACCCGGTGCGTTTATAGTCGTCAGTGTAAGGATAAGAGATATAGCAGGAGGCGGAAATGGAAAGCAGGACAGGAAAAGAAACGGAAGGCCAGGCAACGATACTGGTGGTGGATGACAATAAGGAGATCGTATACTCGATCAGCGAGCTTTTGAAGTACGAAGGCTTTGAGGTTGTGAAGGCATACGACGGGATGCAGGCGCTTGAAGCTATGGAAAAGCACTCTGTGGACCTGATCCTTCTGGATGTGATGATGCCCCGGCTCAACGGGCTGTCAGCGCTCATGAAGCTGAGGGAAAAGTCCCGGATACCGGTGATCATCCTTTCGGCAAAGACGGAAGAGAGCGACAAAGTATCCGGACTTGTTCTGGGAGCGGATGATTATGTGGAGAAGCCCTATAACCCGGCGGAACTGATCGCGCGGGTCAAAGCCCACCTGCGCAGGTACCGTGCCTGGGGAGGGGGTGCTCCAAAAGCAGAGGCAGACCAGATCGTCAACGGCGGGCTTATGCTGGATAAGAAGCAGCGCATCGTGGTCGTCGAGGGCGAGGAAGTACGGCTCACAGCGACAGAATACAAGATACTGGAGCTGCTCATGGAGCATCCGGGACAGGTATTTTCCGCGGAGCAGATCTATGAGAATGTCTGGCAGGAATCTGCAAGCTACACTGTGGAGAATACGGTCATGGTGCATATCAGGCATATCCGCGAGAAGATCGAGATCGATACGAAAAAACCAAGATATGTAAAGGTGGTGTGGGGAATTGGCTACAAAATGGAAAAATACAGCTAAAAGATTACAGGGGTTCGTGAAACTTCACTGGACACAGACGAAATATATACTGGGAGCGCTCCTCCTGATACCCGGTGTGTGGATGTTTTATGTAGTCATCGTATACCGTACATGGCATACGACCGGGGATACGATATTCTTCGGGATCTTAGGAAATATCTTCGTGGGAACAGGCGGGTGTATGATCGTCAGCACACTGCTGAAGCAGGTGTGCGGCGGCATGTGGATGCCGGAAGAGGATCCTTATAAAGCATGGAAAAAGACCGGAAGAGGAGCGGAGAGAAAACTCTGCCAGGCAGGTGCGGCAGCGCTGATCTGTTCTCTGTGGTACATGTGGCACCTGCTGTCCGGCGGCGTATGGAACGGCGGAGGATGGCACTACAATTACGCGGCAGGTTATATGATGATCTTTACTGTGTTTGTGCAGTTTATCCTTCTGTACGCGGTGTTCCTGCGGTTCAGGCGGAAGGATCTGGATCTGCTTCATGAACAGCAGGATCTTGAAATACAGAAGAAGATCGGGGAAGTGACAGAACAGGGGCAGAAGCGTCTGGAGGAGGCTCTGGAGATCGAGAGGAAGAGCCTGGAACAGGTATCCCGCAGCGATCAGCTCCGGGTGGACCTGATCACAAATGTCTCCCATGACCTGAAAACACCGCTTACTTCTATGGTGGGATATATTGAACTGATCAAAAAAGAAGACTTGAGCGATGTGATCAGAGATTATGTGGAGGTGATCTCCGAGCGGGCTGATAAACTGAAAGAAATGATCAACAGCCTTTTTAATCTGGCAAAGGCCAGCAGCGGGAATATCGAGCTGCGTCCGGAAAAATTTGAAGTGAACCGTCTGATCGGGCAGCTCCTTGCCGATATGGATGACCGGATCAGAGAGAGCGGGCTGGAGTTTGTGACACTGCTCACAGAAGAAAGCACAGAGCTGTGTACGGATAACGGATATTTTTACCGCATCTGCCAGAATCTGGTCGAAAATGCCCTGAAATATTCCGCAAAGGGGACCAGAGTATTCGTCAGGACTTCTATAGAAAACGGAGAAAAGGGAACTGTCAGAGCAAACGGCAAAACCCCGGACAGCCCGGCGGTATCCGGCGGAAAAACAGCGCCGGTGCGGGCGCGGAGGATCTGTCTGGAGATCACCAATACCGCTGGGTATCCCATGGATTTTACGAAAGAGGATATCGTAGAGCGCTTTGCAAGAGGAGATAAGGCGAGGTCCGGAGACGGAAACGGTCTGGGGCTGGCGATCGTGAGCACATATGCAAAGGCTCTGGGAGGGGAGTTTGATATTAAGATCGACTGCGACCAGTTTAAGGCGTGCCTGAAGTTTTAAAAGACATATAAAAGATATGTGAAAGGGCAGGCGTATCCGGCGAATAATGCGGATATGTCTGTTCTTTTCGTATAAGGTTTGACCCCGGAGTTATATTATTATAGTATGTAATGAGAGATTTACAGAAACAGAAAGGCCGGAGGAGCATATGAAAAAATCACTGAACAGAAGAGAAACGGTTTTTGTGGCGAGCATGCTTTTTGGCATGTTTTTCGGAGCCGGAAACCTTATTTTCCCTGTGTCCATGGGGCAGCTGTCGGGAAGCAATATGTGGCAGGCGGCCGCAGGTTTCCTCATTACCGGAGTGGGGCTTCCTCTCCTGGGCGTGGCGGCGCTGGGGATCAGCCGGGAGGACGGGCTGATGGGACTGAGCAGCCGCGTGGGGAGAAGATATGGGAAATTTTTCACCTGCGTCCTCTATCTTACGATAGGGCCTTTCTTCGCCATTCCCCGATGTGCCACACTCGCGTATACAGTGGGCGTAGAGCGTATCATTCCGGAAAATGCGCAGACAGCCGTGCTGGCAGTATTCTCCCTGCTGTTTTTTGCCGCGGTGCTGTTCTTTTCCCTGCGGCCGGGAGAGATACTGACGTGGATTGGAAAGGTATTAAACCCGCTGTTCCTGTTTTTTCTGGGGCTTCTGGTCGTCCGGGCGCTGCTCTCCCCGATGGGGAGTATTTCCGGGACGGCGCCGGAGGGCGCATATGCCGCGGGGGCGTTCTATCAGGGATTCCTGGAAGGCTATAATACGATGGACGCCCTGGCCGGGCTTGCGTTTGGGATCATTGTGGTAAATGTAATCAGAGGGCTGGGCGTGGAAAATCCCGGGGATGTGGCGAAAAGCACAGTGCGTTCCGGGATTTTGAGTTCAGTTCTGATGGCTGTGATCTATGTGCTTGTCACTGTGGTGGGGGCGCAGAGCAGGGGAGTGTTCCCGCCGTCTTCGAATGGAGGCGGGGCGCTGGCTCTGATCGCCGGGCATTATTTCGGACCGGCGGGAGCTGTGATCCTGGCTGTTACGGTCACACTGGCATGTCTGAAAACAGCGGTAGGGCTGATCACAAGCTGCGGCGAGACGTTTCAGAAGATATTCCCGAAAGGGCCGTCCTATAGGATCTGGGCGGTTTTATTCAGCACCCTCTCTTTCCTGATAGCGAATATGGGACTTGACGCGATCATATCCTGGTCCAGACCGGTGCTGTTGTTTTTGTATCCACTGGCGGTCACCCTGATACTCCTTGTTCTGTTCTGCCGTCTTTTTGGCAATGACAGCAGTGTGTACAGATGGGTGACGGCATTTACTGCTGCCGCGGCGGCGGTTGATTTTGTCAATGCGCTTCCCGGGCCGGTGTTATCCGCGCTTTACCTGGAAAAACCGGCGGGAATGCTGAGAGATTTCCTTCCGTTTGCAGAAAAAGGATTTGGATGGCTCTGTCCTGCGATACTTGGACTGGCGGCAGGAATCTTTTTCCGTATGTATAAGAAAAGCGTATATAAGAAAAACTCAGAATAAATACAGAAAAACCGCTTCAGAAAACAACGGCAGATACTGTGTGGAATATCGCGGCGATGAAGACGGAGACAGCGAGGACGATGTGCAGTTTTCGCCATCGAATATTACCGGGATTCCACTTCAGCAAAGCAAATATGGTTAGCAGAAGGAGCAGCATCCACGCGAGCTTTCCCGTGATCATGGCAGGGGCATTCCCGCCGTCTGTGTTTCCGGCCAGAATTCCATGAAATAACCCTGTGAGGAGAAGAAGGATGCCAAACGGAGCATGCAGCCGCGTGAGATATTTCAGGGGCCGGCGCTGCTTAGGAAGGGCACAGCGCTTCAGCAGCGCGAGCATACAGAAAATAAGAAGTATAGTTGATATCGTTGACAGAAATTTACCAGGCATAAAAAATAATCCTCCGTTCGTTATATAAAACCATAGTTATTTATAACTAACTAAATGAATTATAGCAGAAAATACAAAAAAGTAAATAGTTTTACGATGTAAAAAATGTGAAAAGAAACCGGATTCTCAATGCAGGAAAGAATGCTGTGTGATACAATAAAGAAGAATAAAGCAACGCGCTAACAGGAGGAAAAAGACATGCGGAGGACAAAGATTATATGTACGCTCGGCCCGTCTACTGATCAGGGCGATGTGATGGAAACCCTGGTCAGGGAGGGGATGGATGTGGCCCGGTTTAACTTTTCGCACGGCACATACCAGGAGCAGAAGGAGCGTCTTGATAAATTAAAGGAGATCAGGAAGCGCCAGGGGAAATATGTGGCGGCGCTTCTGGATACAAAAGGCCCGGAGATCCGGATCAAAACGTTTAGAGAAGGGAAGATAGAGCTGGAAGAAGGTCAGGTGTTTACGCTGACGCCTGATGATGTGGAAGGCACGCAGGAGAAGGTGTCCGTTACTTATGAAGATCTTTATAAGGACGTAAAACCGGGCGACAGCGTCCTTATAGATGACGGACTTATCGGTCTTGAGGTAGTGAGCACAGAAGGAAAAGATGTGAACTGTATCGTAAAGAACGGGGGTACGGTTTCGGACAGAAAAGGGATCAACCTTCCGGGAAATGACGTCAGTATGCCGTTTATCAGTGAGAAAGACAGAGCGGATATCCTGTTTGGAATCAGGGAAGGGTTTGACTTTGTGGCGGCTTCATTTACAAGGACATCAGATGATGTGGAAGAGATCCGGAAGCTCCTGCGTGAAAATGGCGGGGAGCAGATCAATATCATCGCAAAGATAGAGAACCAGCAGGGCGTCAACAATATTGACAGCATTATCGAGGCGGCAGACGGGATCATGGTTGCCCGCGGCGATATGGGAGTGGAGATCCCGCTGGAGGACGTGCCTGTCATCCAGAAGGAGATCATCAAAAAAGTTTACAATGCGGGGAAACAGGTGATTACAGCCACGCAGATGCTGGACTCCATGATGAAGAATCCGCGGCCGACCCGCGCAGAGACGACGGATGTGGCGAATGCGATCTATCAGGGGACAAGCGCGATCATGCTGTCTGGAGAAACTGCGGCAGGGAAATATCCGGTGGAAGCGCTCCGCACGATGGTCAGGATCGCGGCGCGCACGGAAAGCGATATCCCGTACAGTCAGCTTTTCAGCGTGCGTCAGAAGGAAGAAAAACCAGATATGACCACCGCGATCTCACATGCCACGTGTATGACTGCGATCGATCTGGATGCAAAGGCAATCATCACAGTCAGCAAGTCCGGGCATACAGCGAGGATGATCTCAAAGTACAGGCCGGGATGCCAGATCGTGGGCTGCTCGCCGGACGAGTGCACATGCCGCCAGCTCAATATGTCCTGGGGAGTGTATCCGGTCCATATCAGAGAAGAGTACAGTATGGAAATCCTCTTTCTGCACGCGACAGAGGCCGCAGAAAGGGAAGGATACGTTGAGGAAGGCGACGTAGTCGTACTCACGGCAGGCGTCCCGCTCGGGAGACCGGGAAATACGAACCTGATCAAAACAACAGTTGTCGGGGAGTATTATTAGAAATAAGAAACAAAAATTTTGTAAAAGCAAGAGGCGCGTTTGAAAATGAGCAGAACGGCCTCTTGCTTTTAATATTTGTCGAAAATGCACAAAAAATGGCTGTGATAATTATATAATTTATCAATTTTGTGCTTGCAGAAAATATATTAGTATATGGGTAAAGGATTACTCATGAGAAAGGAAGAAGGATATGCCGGATAAAAAGATATCAATCAGAGATATTGCAGAGAAAAGTGGCGTATCTGTTGCTACGGTTTCCCGGGTAATTAATCAGAATGGAAGATATTCTGCGGAAACAGAAGCCAGAGTCCGGCAAATCATGGAGGAGTATAATTATGTGCCTAATCTTCTGGCAAGAGGCCTGCGGCAGCAGCAGGTGCCGGAAATAGGCATTATTGTCCCGGATATTACAAATGAATTTTTTGGAAGACTCGTAGTTCAGATAGAGAGCGAATTATTTGAACATGGATATACGCTTACGATTTGTAACACGAATGAGGACAGGATGATTGAACGCAGATACCTGGAAATGATACGGGCGAAACAGATGTGTGGATTGATCCGTATTTCCCATGAGCATCTGAGGGAGGAAGAGCTGATCGATATTCCGACAGTTTATCTTGACCGTATTCCGGAAAATATAAAGTATACCGGGCAGTGTATTTCTGTGGAGTCAGATCATGAACAGGGCGGGTATATTGCGACAAAAGAGCTGATAAAACAGGGCTGCCGTAATGTGGGAATCGTTTTACATGACGCGGAAATATCAACAAAAGCGCATGAGATGCGGTACATAGGTTATAAGCGGGCGCTGGAGGAAGCGAATATAGAATTTGATGTGAAAAAGGTGATCCGCGTAAAGAGAGCGGACTGTCAGAACGGCGGCAGGGCGGCGCTTGAATTTATTGAAAGGCGGGGCTTGCCGGACGGTCTTTTCTGCACATCGGATCTTCTTGCCGTCGGAGCTCTGGATGAATTTCTGAAGCATGGAGTGAATGTTCCGAGACAGGTCAGGATCGTAGGATATGATAATATTTCCCTTGCAAAGATGATGATGATACCGATTACTACGATCAGTCATCCGGAGCATACTATGGTGGACATCACATGCAGATATTTTTTATCAGCTTTCGCGAAGGAAGAATCGGAATTGCAGAAAAAGAAACGTATTGTACTTCCGGTGGAACTCATAAAAAGAGAAACCGCATGATTTTTTTGGGTGAGTAATCGATTACCCATTAAAATACAAAAATGTAAAAATTTAGAAAAAGGAGGAATCATTATGGTGAAGTGGAAGGTGAAAGCGATTCAGGTTGGAACGATTAATTCTAATATGAGCGGAGTTCTGCATTATATTGGGGAATACAGGCCTGTTGTGCTCCCGATCTGGATTGTGGCAGCGACAGATGGAAAAAACAAAGTTCTGATCGATACGGGGATCGATGACCTTGCCAGTGTTGTGGCAGGACCTGAGCCGAACTGCAGACAGGAGAAAGAAGAAGAGACGCTGACAGCATTAAAGAAGATGATGGGGTGGGAGCCGGAGGAGGTGAATTTCATTATTAATACCCATCTTCATTTTGACCACTGCGGATGCAATAAGTATTTTAAAAATGCCCGTATCTGCGTCCAGAAAAAGGAATGGGAATCTGCTCATCACCCGATTTCTTCTACGGCATTTTTATATTACAGACCATTTTTTGACAAAAATGCTGTCCCGTATTTCCAGTGGCAGTTTGTAGAAGGAGAGACGGAACTGATGCCCGGGCTCGCGGTAATTCCAACCCCAGGGCATACAGAAGGACATCAGAGTGTCCTGATTAATACTGAAGAGGGAGTGCTTTGTGTGGCGGGCGATATTGTTACAATTGCGGACAATATTAACAGAAATATTGAAGCGAATATAGTCGTAGATGCCGCGAAAGTCTATGAGAGCTTTGTGCGCATCAGAGACCGTGCGCGTCTGATACTTCCGGGACATGAATTTTCAGTAAAAAACGGAGCTGAATCCGGATTTCCGCTTATTGATTAGCAGAGAAGTTTAGCAGTTACCATTACCAGTAACCAGAAAAAGAGGATATGAATTGAAAAGGAGAGTGTCACTATGAAAAGAAAATTGATGGCAGTTATTACATCAATAGCGCTTGTTGTTGGTTTATTAGCGGGATGCGGAAGCCAGAGAGACGTTAAAAACGATACGGCGGATCCGGGCGCCGAAAAGACAGAAGGCTTTAAAATCGGTATGTGCCCGGCAAATTTTGGAAACACATGGGCCGCACAGTTCGTGGAAGACTTTGAGATGAGAGCGGACGAATATAAAGAAGAGGGAATTATCGATGATTATCAGGTGGCGACTGTCTCGGCGGACTTAACTGATCAGATCAATCAGTGCAATGCAATGATCAACAGCGGAATCGATGCGCTGCTTCTCTGGTGCGTATCGCCCACCGGCGTTAAGCCGATCATTGATCTGGCTCAGGCGAACGATGTACTGGTTGTGATCTGTAACGAAGCGGCGGCTTATGAAGGCACGTATAATATCATAGGCAACAATTACGGCTTCCAGTACATTCTTACTTCCTGGCTGGCAGAGCAGTTGGGAGGAGAAGGAAACATCGTGGAGATCACAGGAGTGGATGGATTTGACGGGAATACGCAGAGACTGAAGGCGGTGGACGACGTCCTCGCAGATTATCCGGGCATTGAAATTATGGCATCGGCTCCGGGGAACTGGTCGGCGACAGACGCGCAGGAGGTTATGACGACTTTTCTGTCAACATATAACAACATCGATGGCGTGCTTGCGCAGGACGTTATGGGAGATGGAATATTAAAGGCTTATGAAAATGCCGGAGTTACGCCCACTCTTCTGACAGGTGATTATACAAAAAGTTTTTTGAATACATGGGCTGAAATTGACGAAATGCAGTCCTGTACGGTTTCCTACGACGCGGGGATTATTATCACATGTCTGGATGCAGCCGTCAATCTGCTCTAGGGAAAGACTTTCAAAGAAGAGGTACTGGAACCGAATCCTCTGGACGAGAGTATTGTCAACACGATTACCGTAGACCCGGCATACTGCGTGACAAGGGAGGGAGATCAGAACGCGAAATGGCTTGAGAACTTTCCCGACACAAAGGCCATCACATTAGAGGAAGCGCAGGAACTCCTCATCGATAAGGAAGATACGGCTTCTCTTGACGGCTGGCTTGATAAGAGCGTAGTAGACGGATGGTTTAACGAGTAATGCAATGACAGGGGGACGCCGCGCTTCGCATGCTGTATGAGGGAAAACAGGCACAGCGGCGTCCTTTTTCTTTACAAAAAGGAGTATATTTGGAAAGGGATAAAGATGAGAATAGAGTTTAAGGAAATTTCCAAATCATTTGGCGGAGTGCATGCGCTTAAAAAGGCGTCATTATCCGTGGAAAGCGGAGAGATACGAGCATTACTGGGAGGAAACGGCTCGGGAAAGTCCACTTTGATCAAAATTGCCTCCGGGCTTGTCCAAAAGGACAGCGGAGAAATCTATATCAATGGGGAAAAAATGAGTATCAGGACTCCGAAAGATGCAAAAAGGCTGAAAATTGCCGCAACATCTCAGGAGCTGAGTATTTTTCCAAATCTTACAATCTCTGAGAACATTACTCTGTGCGCTATGCCGAGAAAAAAGTATGGAGCCGCAGATCGAAAGCTGATGAGAAAGAAGACGCTGGATGTTTTGAGAAAGCTGGGATTGGAAGAGAAAATTGATATGCCGGTGAAAGAGCTTCCGGTGAATGAACAGTATCTCATCGAGTTTGGGAAAGCGATTTATCAGGATTTTGACATTTTAATGGTAGATGAGGTGACCTCCGCGTTATACCAGAAGGATGTGGAAACGGTAAAACATATACTGGAAGAATATAAAAAACAGGGCAAAGTGATCTTGTTTGTTTCACACAGACTGAAGGAGTTATATCAGATCTGTGATTCTGTGACGATCATGAGAAATGGAGAAGTGATTGAAACGGACAGGATAGCGGATGTAGATGATGACCATCTTTTGTCGGTCATGATTGGACAGAGTGTGCAGAAAACGCAGGAAAATTCCCCACACAATCAGGCTTTCAGTCCGGATGAAAACACGGAAAAACCTTATTTTGTAATAGAAAATCTTCATATCGGCCAATACAATACAGATTTGTCTTTGGAGATAAAGAAAGGCGAGATTATTGGAGTGGCCGGTCTCCAGGGACACGGGCAGTCAGAACTGGTGCGAAGGCTGCATGGGATGGATGGAACGATAAAAATAAAGAAGGGAACAGAAGAAATTATTATACGAAATCCCAGGGATGCGGTAAAAAATAAATTTGCTTTTATTTCCGGGGACAGAGAGTGGGAAGGCGCTTTTGGGCAGCATGGGCTGACAGAAGACATTTCTGTGGTAAAGGAGCTGACTTTGCGGGAAAAGGATACGAAGCCGGAACAGGTTCTTGAAGCTATGCATGTTAAATATGCCCGGCCTGGTCAGCTGATCACTTCCTTATCAGGGGGAAACCAGCAGAAGGTGATTATCGGAAGGTGGACGTATACAAAGCCAGTCCTCCTGCTCGCGGATGATCCATCAAAGGGGATAGACGTTCAGGCAAGGAGAGAGATGCATACCGTTTTCCACAGACTTGCAGAGGAAGGAACCAGCATGATTATTGTATCCAGTGACGATGATGAACTGGTAGATTTGTGTTCAGGTTATCCGAACGCGCGTGTGATCGTGCTCTATGAGGGGCAGATATCCGCTGTTTTGAGAGGAAATGAGATTACCAGAGATCATATTATAGAAAAAACTTTATCGAAAGGAAGTGAAGGCAAATGAAAACGGGAAACAAATGGAGGCGGATCACAAAATGGACGGCATTCCCGGCGCTGCTTCTTTTGCTGGTATCTCTGGTTATCAACAGCTTTGTTACGAATAACGCATGGTCTCCATTGATTTTATCGAGCTTTTTGAATACGAATACAATGATCATATGCATTTGTATCGGCTCTTCTGCTGTTATTATCAGCGGAGGTATCGACATATCGCTGGGCTCCCTTGTCTCTATGTGCAATGTGCTGCTTGTAAGTCTGATGATGCACGGAATGCCAGGCTATATGGCGGTGCTGATCATGCTCGCTGTGTCAGCTGCGGCGGGGGCGGTAAACGGGATCCTCATTGCATTTTTAAAAGTTACGCCGCTTCTCACGACTTTCGCCATGTCAACAGTATTTGCGGGGGTCGCGCTGATAATTATGAACAGCCCGGGAGGAAGCATAGCGGAGGAATTGACGGACTTATATTACAGTACCCTGGCAGGCATTCCGATGACAGCTTTTATTATTTTGATCCTGTTTGCGATATGGAAAATTTTCAAAAATACTCCGGCAGGAATCCAGCTTTATGCGATGGGGGAAAACGAAAACAAGTCTTATCTGTCTGGAGTAAACACGAAAGCGCTTCAGGTATTCGTATACTCTTTTGCTGGTCTGTGCGCAGGGTTTGGAGCTCTTGCCGTGACCTGTATGATAGGCGCGGGCGATCCGCTGGTAGGGTCTACCGCCGGAATGACAGCAATATCAGCGGCGGTGATCGGAGGGGTTTCTCTGGCTGGCGGAAGAGGGGATATTACCGGAGGAATTTTTGCAAGCCTGTTTCTCGGATTTTTGACGAATCTCATCGTAGCGCTGAGGTTCGACGCCTACTCGCAGCAGATGCTCAAAGCGGTGATTCTGCTGGCCGGAGTAGTGCTGGCTGTTTTGGTCGGAAGAGAGAATATGAAAAAGAAAGGGGGAAAATAAGGTGAGAACTCTGCGGGAACCTAAAAAGGAAGCGCTGCCTGAGCGAAAAGAGAAGGAAGCGGGAAGAAAAAGAGAATCATCTGGTAAATGGAAAATGTTTCTTCCCTCTGTCATAGCGATTATTATATTAGTTATAGCAGGCCAGATACTGGCAAATGGTTTTTTGTCAATCAAAAATATTGGCAGTATTCTTATGACGGCAAGCCTTCTGGCGCTGATGTCTGTCGCGCAGAATACGGTAATGATCAGCGGGGACAGCGGGATCGATCTGTCCGTTGGGGCGATCGCTTCTATGACGGCTCTGATCTGTCCTATGATTCCTATGGCAAACAGTGGGATGGTTGCCGCCGGAGCGGTCGCCGCGGTCATGCTGGGAGCGGCAGTGGGCCTGATTAATGGCGTGGGCATCAAGCTGGTGAAAATCCCATCTATGATAATGACACTGATTATGTCCAGCACGGTGTCGGGGATTACGATGGTGATTACAAAGGGACAGCCTGCAGCCCATATCAGTGAGGCACTGAAAGGGATCAGCGATGTGATCATACAGCCGATCCGGCTTTTAACGCTAATTGTCCTTATTATCCTTATTTTAGCAGAGCTGGTTCTGACCCGGGCGCCCTTTGGAAGAAAACTCCGTATTACGGGCGATAACCCCAATGCTGCCGCGATCTGTGGAATACAGATCACAGGAATTGGAATTGCAGCCTATGTCATAAGCGGTGCGGTGGCAGGATTGACCGGGTTATTTCTGGCAGGCTATGCGGGAAGTACGACAATGACAATGGGGGAGAGTTATACCCTGTTATCCGTTGCAGCGGTAGCTATTGGAGGAACCAATCTTGCCGGGGGCAAAGGAAGCTATCTGGCAGGCGCGCTGGGGGCGCTTGTTCTGGTAATACTCAACAGCATTCTCCAGGCGCTCAATATGGAGCAGGGGGTACGTTCTGTAATACAGGGACTGCTTTTGGTATTTATCGTATTTATCAATACAAAATCAACAATGACTGAAAAATGAGAAGTGAGGAAGCGCGATGAAAAAGGGAAACTGTCTGAATAGTGAAATATCGTATGAAATAGCTAAGATGGGACACTTTGACCAACTGACAATAGCAGATGCAGGACTCCCGATTCCCCTGGGAGTAAAAAGGATCGATCTGGCTCTGTGTCCGGGAGTGCCATCGTTTGAGCAGGTGTATCGTCTTGTTTTGGAGGAGATGCATATTCAGAAAATCTATATTTCGAAAGAGTGCGAAGAAGAAAACAGAAAATTTTATGATATGATCTGCGCAGACGCTGAAAGACTGAATGTAGAACTTGTAGAAGTAGACCACACCACGCTTAAGGAGTTGACAAAAAAGAGTAAAGCGGTAATAAGGACCGGGGAGTGCAGGCCATTTTCAAATGTGATACTTGAGTCTATGGTAAATTTTACATAGAGCCTGAAGGGGATAAGAGTTTGCAAGGGAAACTGAGACGGGGCTGCCGCTCAGACAGAGGAATGATCTGTCCGGGCGGCAGCCCTGTCTTAGATATTTATTGAGCTGAAATCAATCTGCAGATCATCGCAGATCCCGGCTTTGACAGCCTCTGAGAACGTATATTCTGCGGTGTCGTCGGATTCGAACGAATAAACCGTGATCCGGCTTTTCTCCGGATCAACGATCCAGTACTCCCGGACCCCGGCAGTGCGGTATTTGAACAGTTTCGTATAGTAGTCCATCCGCCGGCTGCCCGGTGAGACGATCTCAATGACCCAGTCCGGCGCGCCTGCACAGCCCTTGTCTGTGAGTTTGGCGGCATCGCATATGACACTGATATCCGGCTCCACATAATTTCTGTCATCTGCATTCAGAAATACGGCAAATGGAGCGATATCTACCTCGCAGGAGCCGCCTTTTCTGTCAATATAGTCAGCAATCTTGCGATAAAGAGCACCAAGTATCTGCTGGTGTCTCCGCGAGGGCGGCGCCATCATGTACATCTGGCCGTCGATCAGCTCTGCCCGCTGTCCGTCCGGCAGGGCATAGATATCATCAATGGTATACTCTTTGTTTTGCAGTGGTAATGGCATATCAACACATCCTTTTCAAATATTTTTCATGATATTCCTCACAACCTGATCCTGGATCTGATCAGCCCTTTCGTATTCCGCTCTGTGATCAGCGTATCTGGCGCACATGTACAGATAATCAGACAGGCGGTTTATATACTGGACCGCTTTGGCGTCCGCACCGTAGTTCTGCTCTACTTTGCGGAAGCGACGCTCCGCGCGCCTTGCCACAGCTCTTGCCACGTCCAGCCTTGCAGACTGCTCGCAGCCGCCGTAGAGGACGAACTCTTTGGCGCGGGGGAAGGAATTTTCGATCCGGTCGATTTCCTTCTCCAGGGCAGAAGTCTCCTCCGCGGAAAAGCGGTAATCCATACAGCGCGGATCGGCGACGCCGGCCATGATCTGCATGAGGTTTCGCTGTATATGGGAAAGACGCTCCTTCAGAGAGGCATCGGCAAGAACCTTTGCAAGGCCGATGTGGCTGTTCAGCTCATCGATGGCGCCCAGCAGCTCAATGCGGTCGTCTGACTTGGAAACACGGATCCCGTTCATGAGAGAGGTGGTTCCCCTGTCCCCGGTTTTCGTATAGATATTCATATTCCGTAGTCCTCCTTAAAAGGCAGTTTCTTGATGGCGCGGGCGCTGTTTGCGCCGATGTTCCGGCACTGGATCCGGCTGGGCGCAAGATAGCTCTCGATATTGCGCCCTTTTTCCAGACCGCGCATTTTCAGGCACACTGCCGTGCCGAAGATGCCGATCCCGGATCCCAGCATGGAATCCCGGGCCGCTTTATACGCCAGTTTTTCCATACACTCATCCGGAAATTCAACAGTGTCGTAAAATACGCCTTCCTCCTCGACCCCGGCGCAGACTTCCTTTAAGACCGCCGGGTCCGCCTGATGAGTGTAGATAAAGATAGATGGTCTCTGAATGATCATTGCTGTTCTCCTACATAAGAGAGTACGAGCCCGGTCGCCACCGCGTTGCGCGGACCTTCGCTGCCGCGGATATTGCCCCGGCCGCACACAATGCGGTAATCAGTGAATGCCTCCATGAGCATTTCCGGGATCTCAAAATCCTCCGCTGAGCCTCCCACGAGAACGACGGTGGAAATGTTTCTCAGATTGTGCTCCGGCGCGACCTTCCTGAGGGCGCGGAACGCATTTGTCACGAAAACTTTTCGCTTGGCCTCCCTGCGGACCTGTACGATCTTTTCCATTGGGATTTCTTCCTCGATGCGGATCAGCCCGCTTTCTGTGAGGAGGACTACACGACCGAAAAACCTGGGGTCAATGGATTCGTCCACAAATGTCATCTGACCGTTTTCCATCCTCATGTGGAAGAGGCTCTCCACTTTTGCCAGCGGGTATTTTTTGATCTGCTCCGCGATATGGCGGTCGCTTAAGCCCAGCTCGGTCTGGATCAGCATGGACACCAGTTCCCCGGCTCCTGCCTGATGGGTCATTGTCACATGCCCGTCGTCAGAGATGACCGCCGCGTCCGTTGAGCCGCCGCCCATATCCAGGATGGCCAGGGGAAGCTTCGTGCCCGGGGTCGTGAGCGCGCCGAGGCTTGCCATGACGGCCTCCACACCGGCGACCTTTACCTCTGTGTTCAGCTCTGTTTTCAGGCGGTCAGCGATCTCCTGCATCGGGAGCTTCTGTGTCTTCACCATTGCCGCGATGCCCACTGCTTTCTCAAGACAGGTCTCCCCTGCCAGGGCGCCGGAGATGAGTACCGGCGCGAGGGTGTCCACGGCAAGGATATCCGTGATGCGGATGTCCGCCTCCGCGCTTTTGTCAAGTTCGCTCATTCCCGTCCGGATGCGGGAGAGCATGTTTCCTACATTTGTATCCGGCTGGCCGCTGATGTCGCGGATATCGCCCGCGTCCGCAGCTGCCGCCATGATCTTGTCCGCACCTTCGTCCAGATTGATCGTGATATTCCGGTCGCCGTGAAAATAGATCTCCCCTGCGGGAAGGATGTTTTCGTGGATATTTCCTCCGGGAGTCTTGAGCACAACGGCGCTGCGCTTCCCGATCAGGCTTTTCGCGATGGGGGTCACGGTGCGGGTCTCCTCCGCGTTCAGACCCAGCAGCGTGGCGATCCCGTAGGGATTGGAAAGCATGCGGACGGTCTGGCCGGGGAGCGCCACCTCGATGGCAGCGGGGACTCCGTCCGGGAGACGGTCGATCCGCCTGACCTCATCGATGATCGGGACCTTTTTATGAATCCGGTTTTCCACAAGGACCGCCTCGTCGGCCTGCAGGATGATTCCCACGATGTCGATGCCATCGTGCTGACCGGATCCGCTTCCGTACTGGTTGACCACTGCGGCGACCTCTTCGTAGCTGTGCTCCGCGGATGCCGCGAGGATGTACGGTGTCCCCGGGACACCCCGGGAAATGTTCCCGATCAGCAGGATCTCGCCCACAGCCTGCCCCGCGCCCGCCGGGGTGGACGGATTGTGCCCGATCATGGAAGAGTCCGTGATCACAGTCTCAGTCAGCGTCTCCATGGCGGTATCGCCGATGACGGGAGCCGCCTCATTGAGGCGTACAAGGTCAATGTCAGAGGTCTCGCGCCCGATCCGGCTCATGGCCAGTTTCAGGGCGTTTTTTACAGAATAGACATTTTCGATCGTGCCTTTTGTGCCTGTCGTAGGGCAGGACGCGCTGGTCAGAAAAGTAAGATTCCCGTTTCCAGTGACTTCTCCGACACAGACTTCTGTTGTGGAATTTCCGATATCAACTCCTGCGATATAACTCAAAGTAAGATTCCTCTCTTTTCATACACTTCTGCCGCCTCCATGACGAGACGCGCACAGTTTTTCGCGTTGTATTTTTCAAGAAGCTCCTGCGCCATCATCACCAGCTCCAGCTTGGTGGAGCGGTTGGGGCGGAGCTTGTCGTACATCTTCAGGATCACATCGTCCGGCACGTCCACCAGCTCGGCGGCGCGCTCGAAGTTTTTCTCCATGGGCTGGTTGTCAGCCTCAAGAGCAACCTGTCCCTGCGCCCGTAAGATCTCGCGGGAGATCTTGATGTCATCGGGAGCAACATGGTCTTTCATGACTTCATCCAGCGTGATATCTGTAAATTTCTTTCCGGTCTTTGATGTGATGGATTCTTTTTCGTTTTCTGCTAAAGGATATCTCATTTATCTTCCCTCCCATTCGACAGCGCCGACTTCCGGGTCGAGCTGCTCGGTTTCTGCGATGTGCATCAGCGCTGCCTTTACCTGATATTTCGGGCGGCACATCGGGTCATTCGTACAGGGGATGGGGACGACCTGCTCGCCTTTGACATATTTTGCGGCGTTCTGCCCGATCTGGCGGTAAGTCTCCAGAGTCATGAGCGGCGCCTGCGGGAACAGCTCCAGGTTGGAGAGGGGATAGAGGTCCTTCTGATGGATGACCGTGGTGCCCTTGGACTGGATGCCCACGCCGATGCCGGAGCCGGAGAGCTTCGCCGCCTCCAGCGCCATAAAGCATACGTCGGAAGTGTCGAGGATCTTGACCACTCTCGGGATCATCCCTTCTTCCTCGATCCCTGCCTTGACATTCCGGAGTAGTTCGTCCAGAGGGATGTCGCAGATGGTCCGTTTGATCTCTCTCTGGAACGCGGCGCCCACGCCGATCACGACCTCCTTGGGGTCTGTCCCTTTCTGTGCCCGGGGATAACCGGAATAATCCGTCTTTTCTTCGTTGATCCGGGCTCTTCCCGACATGGAAGGAACCGGGGACGAAGATGCCGGGAGGACGTCTCCTGAAACGGAGGAGCTGCCTGTATGAGACATCTGGCTTAATACTGCATTGGTGATCTGTCTGACTAATTCTTCACTGATCTGCATAAGTATCCTCCTCCTTTCTTATATATCCTTGGGATTGATAATGTGGGGGATCTGCTTGATCTCTTCCCAGCGCTCGCCGTCCACGCGGTAGCCGGTGCCCGGTCCCATGTAGTCGTTCGGAGTATTGACGCCTGAGAGCACATGGAAATCGCGGTCCAGGATCGCGGCTGTCTGCATATAGTCTCCGGCAACGCGCTGTTTCAGCATATTCAGGACGCTTGCCGCCACGTCTTCAAACCCGGTTTCCGCCAGCGCTTTTACGACGTCGATGCCGGTGATGCCGCGCTTTAACACGTCTTCCGCAGCAGCCAGGTCAGCGGTCACGTCCCGGGGGAGAGTGTCTTTGCTGCCGTGCGCGTAGGTCACAGCCTCGACCTGCTCGTCCGAAACCGGGGAAAGCCCGAGATTGCGGAATACTGCCTGCACGGCGCGGGCAGCCTTGTTCCTCACATGGATGACCTGCTCTTCTGTGACAGGCCTCAGGCCGCCGTCCACCTGCATATCTCTCTGGAGTACATTATAGTCGTCAAAGTCTTCTGCGTCGAAATTCGACCCGGCGAACATATTGTCATAATTCGGTTCCGCCGCGTAGCCGGAGAAGATAAAGTCCGTTCCCGGAAGGAACTCAAGCATTGTCCTGGCTGTGCGCCTCATGTCGGAATTTGAAAAGCTCTGGTCATTGGAGGAAGCACATTCCAGACCGAGGAGCGCTGCCACAAGGTTCTCCGCCAGCACTTCCCGGATGCCTGCCGGAACGGAGCCGGTCACTCCGATGCAGCTCACGGAACCATTCTGGATCCCCTGGCTTCCGGCGCCTTTTGTGACGAAGAGGCAGCGGCATTCCAGGTAGAGCATGGACTTTTTCTCACTGCTTCCCATCAGAACTTCCGAACCGGAACCGGAGGTAAAGCGGACCTTTAAGCCTCTGGATGCATACGCAGAGTTCAGGAACGCTTTGGAATACGGGGTGTCATCACCGTCGATAAACACCTTCTCCGTGCCGTACACGGAAAGCGTCTCCGCGTAAGTCGTCAGGCCGCGGATGCCAAGCTCCAGCTCGGTCGCTTCCTCCGCGGAGCACTGTGTGAGCACGCCCGGACGTCCCACCTGAGAGCCGATCAGAAGCGCCATCGCACTCAAAGGTGCATAACGGGCCACGCCCATAGTCGTCTCTTCCTCTGCGAATCCTCTGAGGGCTCCCTCCGCGGCGTCCGCCGCGATCTGCACCGGGTCGTCCTTTAAGTTTGTGATGTGGGCCTGGTTTCCCGGCGTCCTTCTCGCGCGGATCTTCTGCATCCCCATCATGAGCTCCACTACATTCAGATGGTTCATGACTTCTGTCATTTTCGCCGGAGTGATACCGGAGATCAGCTCCAGGATCTCCTTTCTGGAGACGTTGATGTCCACGATCATCCTGGCGATATCCAGAGATGATATGGACATGGATTTCTCCGCCCTTTCGATATTGATGGCATAATCTGCGATAAACTGATCGATAAAGTCAAAATCCTCACGGTACTTTCCGTCCAGTTCCACGATCCTGCCGCCCTCTACCCTGACGGAAGGCTCCGGGTCATAAGGGCTGCTCATCGCCGCAAATCCCATCTCCGGCCATTCATTGATGTAGCCGTCCAGATTGACCGGGCGGGCATCCAGTGTCTCGATTCTTTTTGAACGTTTCATAGTGTCTTACTCTCCCTGCGGAAAACTATATATTGGTATGATCTCGTCCGCCTGCCGCCAGATATGTAGGGGCAGACATTTCTAAAGGTAATTATACTATAATCACAGGAGAATAGCAACATAAGAATCGAGAAATATAACAAAAACCCACAGAAAATAAATCACAAAACCACACAAAACCACATTTGAGTAAGAATGCCATATATGGACGGACAGAGGGTGTGGACATGGCGGCGGCAGATGTTATAATGGATGAAGCGCCTGCCGGGATATTCTGATGCAGAGGGATGAATGGGATGGAAACAGGCGCCGGAGTGAGGCTGGCTTATCTGACAAACACATATTCACGGTCAGTGGATAAATCTTCCCGGTAATGCCAGCCAGGACTGTCGAAATCCCGGACGTCAGCCGCGCGGGTGATCTGGTTTTCCGCCATCCAGCGCACCATCTCGCCGCGTGCGGCCTTTGCCTGCGTCCCCTTGACTTTGACCCTGCCGTCCGACAGTTCTCCGAAGATACAGGTGACACAGGCAGGGGCGCTGCCCGGGAAGGCGGGATCCCCGGATGAAAGCGGCCCTGTACTGCGATGCTGTTCCAGCCAGGGCAGGACAGCCTTGCTGTACTCGGCGGAAGCGAGATTGACAAGCTCGGCCGTGCCTTCGCTCAGGAGCTTTCTGTACAGAGCGTCTCCCCACCACCCGTACAGGTCTGTCCCCCTGTCTGTCGGCAGTTTTGCCTGCATTTCCAGGCGGTACGGGATTACTTTGTCCGTGGGGGACAGGACGCCGTAGAAGCCGGAGAGGATGCGCAGATGGGAGACCGCATAATCCCACTGGGAGTCCGTGAAGACTCCGGGAGCCATGTGCTGGTACTGGATGCCCTCGTAGGAGAGGAGCGCAGGGGTGAGCGCGAGCTCCGGGGAATACGTGTGGAGCCGCTCCCGGTTCAGTTCGGCGAGGCGGTCGCTGCATTTCCAGAGAGATTTCAGTTCAGCGAGGCTTTTCCCTTTCAGTATGGAATGCAGTTCCAGCGCCCGGTCAAGAAATACCGGGACTGTAAGTCCACGGGGAGCGTCCTCTGTAATGTTCATTTTTTTGGCGGGTGAAATAATAATCTTCAGCATGATCGATTCCTTTCCGGTCTTTTGTGTATGGAACGAGTATACCACAGAAGACGGGAAAAGGAGAACAAAGAAAAAAAGAAAAGGAGAATTTACACATATGGGAGCAAAAATCATCCTCGGGTCTGCCTCACCGCGCAGGCGGGAGCTTTTAAGCCAGATCGGCATCGGATTCACAGTCAGGGTCAGCGATAAGGAGGAAATCTATCACAGTGAGATCCCGGAAGAGATCGTAAAAGAGCTGGCGCTCATGAAAGCGGAAAATGTCGCCGCTGAGCTATTTGAAGAACAACAGGCTCCACCGGTCCGGGAAGAGGCGGACTTTGTAGTCATCGGCGCGGATACGGTCGTGGTGCTGGACCAGAAGATACTGGGGAAACCGGCGGACGGGGAGGACGCCTTCCGGATGCTGAAGTCTCTCCAGGGCAGGGCGCATGAGGTATATACCGGTGTGGCCGTGCTGTGCTGCAAAGAGGGGAAGATACAGACTGTGCGCAGCCATGCAGTAAAGACAGAGGTGTATGTACATGAGATGACGGAGGATGAGATCCGCGGATATATCGCTACAGGGGAGCCCTCAGATAAGGCAGGCGGATATGGCATACAGGGGATCTTTGCCAAATATATCGACCGCATTGACGGGGACTACTATAATGTAGTGGGGCTGCCGGTCTCCTTTGTATATCAGACGCTGAAAGAGATCGGGGCGCTGTGATACAGGGCCGGAAGCCGGAAGTGAAAACAGGATCACAGTCCGCATCCTGTTTCTGCACAGCTTCTCACACTGATGTCCACAGAGAATCGCCGTGCTCCCGCAGCCATCTGCGCGCCTGCCGGTAATCGGGCAGGACAGACTCCACGATGGCATAAAATGCTTTTGAGTGGTTCATCTCCCTGCGGTGGGCAAGCTCATGGACCACAACATAGTCCAGGACCTCTTCCGGCGCCAGGATGAGCCGCCAGTTAAAGTTCAGGTTCCCTTTGCTGCTGCAGCTCCCCCACCGCGTTTTCTGCTCACGGATCGCGATACGCCCGTAGGATACGCCCATGATACGGGCGTAATAAGCAGTTTTGCGGGTGAAGATATCCCTTGCGATGGAAATGTATCTGGCGCGGTCTTTGTCAGACAGAGGGGGAAGCTCCGGGGCGGGATGCTCTTTCCGCTGTTTTTCGAAACGCGCGAGCTGCCTTAATACCCAGTCTTCTTTCTGCCGGACAAAAGCTTCGATAAAGCTGCGGGGACAGCGCTTCGGCGCGCGGACGATGACCCTGCCGTCAGGCGTGACCTGGAGAGCAGTGGTCCTGCGCGTACTGTATATGATCTCGTAGGTAAAAGGATGGTCCATGGGTGCACCTCGCTGGATGGAATGATACGATGCGGTATGTAACGGGGGAGATACTGATTGACACATATTCGGATGTTGACTATAATATACTTAACAAGGGAGCCGATAGCTAGCTGAAACCTAGCCACCTCGGCAAAAATGTATTACAAAATAGCGCTACACTGACCAGGTGGGGGCGCTATTTTTTGTTATGCTTATTGATGGTTATAACAAGGGTAATAACAGCAACTAGCATAGTTACAAATGTGTTTTATCTCTTAGAGATTTAATATAATGAGCAAAACGTTCAATTTGTTTTAACTCTTTGTCTGTGTATCCTTCACCATCAAAGTATGCGGCAATGGCAGCAGACTCTTCAGGCGCTTGGGTTTCTGCGTCATCTTTCACAGAGTTACAAATGATATCCTCTGTCTTTTCATTACTTACAGTCCATCCCATCAAATAAGCAGGGTTTACTTTGAAAAACGCTGCTATTTTTTCTATGGTTTCTGCTGTTGGCTCGGTTTTCCCGCTTTCCCAGTTAAATACCGCATTTTGGCTGACCCCCAGGTAGGCGCCGAGCTCTTTCTGGGTAACGTGCCTGGATTTTCTTAATGATTTAATTCTACCAGATATATTAGGCATTTCATCATCTCCCAAACAAATAATAGCAAAATCGTGTATAAATTGCAATGTGATATCAAAAATATAGGAAAACAGTGTTATTTCGAATTAATAAATTCATAAGAAATTCCCTCTCTCCTTTTAAAAAATCTCCCCTATCATGTATACTGTAAGGGAGGTGATGACAATGTACAATATACTCGTATGTGACGATGACAAAGAGATCGTGGAAGCGATCGATATCTATCTGACCCAGGAGGGCTATCATGTCCTGAAAGCCTACGACGGCCTGGAGGCGCTTGATATCCTGGAGCGGGAAGAGATCAGCCTTCTGATCCTGGACGTGATGATGCCGCGGATGGACGGGATCCGCGCCACATTAAAGATCAGGGAGAAGAACAGCATTCCCATCATCATCCTCTCGGCGAAGTCCGAGGACGCGGACAAGATCCTCGGGCTGAATGTGGGGGCGGACGATTATGTGACGAAGCCGTTCAATCCGCTGGAGCTCGTAGCGAGGGTGAAATCCCAGCTCCGCAGATACAATCAGCTGGGCGGCTCTGTGAAAGAAGACAAGGACGAGATCTACGAGGCGGGCGGCCTGCGGATCAATGACGACTTAAAGGAAGTTACTGTGGACGGGGAGCCTGTGAAGCTGACGCCCATTGAGTACAATATCCTTCTCCTGCTGATGAAGAATCAGGGGCGCGTATTCTCCATCAGCCAGATCTATGAGTCGATCTGGAATGAGGAGGCGATCGGGGCGGACAATACGGTGGCAGTGCATATCCGCCACATCAGAGAGAAGATCGAGATCAACCCGAAAGATCCCCGGTACCTGAAGGTTGTCTGGGGCGTGGGCTACAAGATCGAGAAGATGTAAGGCAGGAAAGTAAAGAAGGGAGTTTTATGGGAAAATGGTACAGAAAGGCTGCCGTCAAGGCAGCTGTTTTGATCGCGGGAGTCTTAAGCGGCGCGGTATTCCTGACGTCTTTTGCCGTGGGGACCACATTCGCGGGGACGGCGGATCCGGCGAAGCTCCTGAACATGGCAAACCAGCCGTATGAAGAGTCCGAGGACTTTAAGGCGGCGGTCAGCGATTCTATGTGGCAGGTCTTCCGTATGTTCCGGCTGGAAGAACTTTTTGAGATGGACGGCGCGTACAACCCGGAGAAACCGGTAGACGTAGTGGAATATTACCGGGACGGCAGGGCGGACGGCGAATATGCGGCAGGGGTCGCCTATACCCTGGGCGACCTGCTGGAGTGGGGGGAGGACTATTCCTCTGACGCGGGCGATGACTATACAGAAAACGGCGTGATCGTCTGCCAGAGGCCGGATGGACGGTATCACTATTATTATCTGGAGGAGTTCCTGGCGCTCTTCGGAGCGGGAGAACTGAGGATGGAATTTGCCGACGCCTATATGAACCAGGAGATCTATCTCCAGGGACTGGAGAATGGCATGTATGAATCTTCCGGGGCTTCCGGCGGGATGAAGATCCTCGGGAGTGACGGGAGCACGGTGTACACAGACTGCTGGAACTTCGGGCAGAGCCTGCGCGAGCAGTTCGCTCCTGTGGGGGCGGAAAACCTGCTCCAGCTGGTCAATGGGTCTGAAGATCTGAACGGGAGGCTGTCCGCTGTGTATGAGGCTCTCGAAATGACTCTGGGGACGATCTATGATGAATTTTCTGCGTATCAGTACGGATGGGACCATCTGGAAGAGGGGAATACAAACCTTACGTATCTGTATATCAATACGGATACGAAAAGAGTGGAGACAAACAAGAGTGAGTACAGGGAATATGAGGAGGCAGAGAAAAATCTGGAAGCGATGAAATCCGGGGACTATGTGAAGTATATGTTTGTCTATCCGAAGCTGAAAGATTTTGAGACCAATATGAACGTATCCGCATCGGGAGAATGGGAAGCGGTGAAAAGCCAGGAGACGGGCCGGGATTCGGGCATTATCTTCGCGGCTTCGGTAGACACGTCCTATCCGATCCGGGATCAGTTCTATGAAGGCAGGGAGATCTACGATCAGAATGTTCCTTACCTGCGGTATTCTGTGGCAGGATTTTTCGCGGGCGGGATCCTTCTGCTCATCTCTGCGGTGTGGCTCGCGGCAGCGGCGGGGAAACGGCCCGGGGATGAGGAAGTCCACCTTAACGCGTTTGACCGGTGGAAGACCGAGCTGGGGGCTGCGGCTGTGGTTCTTGTCTGGGCCTGCGTGACATGGCTCGCCGCAGGCAGAGGCTATGTGGGGGACAGCTGGGGAGAACCATACTATGTCGACAGCTATTATAACCTGGCGACAGGGACAGAGCCGCAGGCCTATTCCGCTATATTTACCCGGGAAGTGGGGATGGCGGATGTGCTCACGGTCTTTTTGTACGGAGCATTTAGCTTCCTGTGTTTCTTCTGGGGCTATACAAGTCTGGTCAGGAGGATCCGGGCAAAATCGCTGTGGAAGGGAAGCCTGCTTCTCGCTGTGATCCGGTTTTCGGAACGGGCAGCCCGCGCGGGCACTGTGACCGTGAGGGCGGGACTCCTGTTTGGGGGATTCCTCTACGTCCAGTGGCTGGCCATCCTGGTGCGCTCCGGTCCGACTGTGCTGCTGGCGCTGGCGGCTGCACTCGCGGCAGTCTGGTTCGTCCTGAGCAGCGCGATGGCAAAGAACCGGATCCGGAAAGGGATCGAGGCGATCGCCGGCGGCAGTCTGGAGCACCGCATCGATCTTACAGGCCTGCGGGGAGCAGACCGGGAACTGGCGGAGAAAGTCAACGATATCGGAAGCGGGCTGAACCGGGCGGTGGACGAGGCGATGCGCAACGAGCGTCTGAAGACAGACCTGATCACCAATGTATCCCACGATATCAAGACGCCGCTTACGTCTATTATTAATTATGTAGATATCCTGAAGCGGTCAGACATTGCGGATGAGAAGATCCGGGGCTATCTGGATATCCTGGAGGCAAAGGCACAGCGCCTCAAGACGCTGACCGAGGATGTGGTCGAAGCGTCTAAGGTAAGCAGCGGAAATATCACCCTGGAATATATGAATGTGGACTTAAGAGAGCTTGTCCGTCAGACAGAGGGAGAGATGGCGGAGAAATTCGCCGCACGGAACCTGACCGTGGTGCTGAATATGCCGGAAGAGCCGGCAGTCATCTACGTGGACGGACGGCGTATGTGGCGCGTGCTGGAAAATATCTTCGGCAATGCGGCGAAATACGCGATGCCCGGGACAAGGGTGTACGCGGATCTGACCCTGGGCGCAGAACAGGTGGAATTCTCCCTGAAAAATGTATCCGAGCAGCAGCTTAATTTCTCGGCGGATGAGCTAACGGAGAGGTTTATCCGGGGCGACCTGTCCAGGAGCACGGAAGGCAGCGGGCTGGGGCTGTCCATTGCCAAGAGCCTGACTGACATGCAGGGCGGCGAGTTCGAACTGTATCTGGACGGGGATCTGTTCCGGGTGAATATAAGGTTCCCGAAGGCGCATAAAGCGGCGAATACAGCGACGCATACAGAGGCACATAAAGGACAGAGTGATGGACAGAGCGATGGACAGGAGCATGGACAGGAGGATGCGAAAAAAAGCTTGAATTAGGAGATTTTCTGTGGTACCATACCCAATGTATGGAAAGCAGATATTTGGTACGTTCTCCATGCAAATATTTTACGCAGCGCGAGGCTGCATTATTGATTGAGTTAGAAGCTCAAATTTTATAAGTTGGTTACTTTATAACCCTGGTGTGCATGTACGCATACGCAACTTGTGAAACGGTCAATAAGAGTAGTAAAAGTAAAAATATTTGCTATATAGACTCTACGTCCAATATCTGTCAGAACTGAATAAGTGGAATACCGGCGCTGGCCCCGGACAGCGGGCGGCGATACGGTATAGGTTGCAGTATAGATATAGGAAGAAGACAGGACACAGGCTGAGTGCGGAGCGCGCTTGAGCCTGTGTTTTCGTATGCAGGAAAGAAGTTTGGGAAAAGAGGGCAGATCATATGGGAAATTTATCACAGACGAGAGCGCCGATCTACGAGGCGCTGGAGCGGTTCAGGAGAAACAGAGTCGTGCCGTTTGACGTGCCGGGTCATAAGCACGGGAGAGGAAATCCGGAGCTGGTCGAACTGCTGGGCGAGAGGTGCGTCAGCATTGACGTCAACTCCATGAAGCCCCTGGATAACCTCTGCCATCCGGTGTCCGTAATCAAGGAAGCAGAAGAACTGGCGGCGGAAGCGTTTGGCGCGGATCATGCCTTCCTCATGGTAGGCGGCACGACCTCCGCGGTGCAGACGATGGTGCTGGCGTGCTGCAAGAAAGGCGATAAGATCATCCTGCCGAGGAATGTCCACCGCAGCGTGATCAATGCAATGGTGCTCTGCGGGGCAAAGCCCATCTATGTGAACCCGGATGTGGATCAGGCTCTGGGTATCTCTCTCGGCATGAAGCGCGCGGACGTGGAGACGGCGATCAGGGAGAATCCGGATGCAGTAGCAGTGTTTGTCAATAATCCGACGTATTACGGCATCTGCTCTGACCTGAAAGCGATCGTGAAGATGGCCCATGAAAAAGGGATGAAGGTACTGGCGGATGAAGCCCACGGCACCCATTTTTATTTCGGCAGGGACCTGCCGGTCTCCGCGATGGAAGCAGGGGCGGATATTGCGTCTGTGAGTATGCATAAATCAGGGGGGAGCCTGACCCAGAGCTCCTTCCTCCTGACCGGGAAAAACATGAATCCCGGTTATATCCGGCAGATCATCAACCTGACCCAGACGACCAGCGCGTCCTATCTGCTGCTCTCCAGCCTGGATATCTCCAGGCGGAACCTGGCGCTCAGGGGAGAAGCGTCATTTAAAATGGTGACTGACCTGGCGGAATACGCGAGGGAAGAGATCAATAAGATTGGCGATTACTATGCGTTCGGCCGGGAGATGGTCAACGGGGACAGCATCTATGATTTCGATCCCACGAAGCTGTCCATCCACACTCTGGATATCGGCCTGGCGGGGATCGAGGTGTATGACATCTTAAGGGATGAGTATGATATCCAGATCGAGTTCGGCGACCTGGGAAATATCCTTGCCTACCTGTCTATCGGGGACCGCATCCGCGAGGTGGAGCGGCTCGTGACCGCGCTGGCGGATCTGAGGCGGCGGTACAAGAAGGATAAGGCGGGGATGCTCTCCCAGGAATATATCGCCCCGAACGTGGTCATGACCCCGCAGGATTCCTTCTATGCGGAGAAGGAATCACTTCCCCTTAAGGAGACGAAAGGCCGGATCTGCTCGGAGTTCGTCATGTGCTATCCGCCGGGGATCCCGGTGCTGGCGCCGGGGGAAGAGGTCACGGACGAGATCATCGATTATATCGTGTATGCGAAGGAGAAAGGATGTTCCATGACAGGGCCGGAGGATGAAAAGATCGAGCGGCTGAATGTGCTTGTGTGAAAGGAGAAATATGTCCCATGGAAATGTGGTTTTCAGACATACATACGGACGGGGTGAAGCTGTCCATACGCATTGAAGAGCAGCTTTTCAGCGCCCAGAGCGAGGTGCAGAGGATCGATGTGCTGGAGTCGAAAGATTTTGGGAAGATCCTTGTCGTGGACGGGGATCTGATGCTGACAGAGCGGGATGAGTTCATCTACCACGAGATGATTACCCACGTGCCAATGGCAGTGCACCCGGATGTAAAGGAAGTGCTTGTCGTGGGCGGGGGAGACGGCGGCGTGGTCCGGGAGCTGATCAAGTATGACGACATCGAGAAGATCGATGTGGTGGAGCCGGACCCTCTGCTCGTGGAGGTATGCCGGAAATATATCCCCGAGATTGCCAACAGCCTGACAGACGAGAGGGTCAATATCTACCACGAGGACGGATTAAGGTTTATCCGCTCCAAAGGGGATGCATATGACCTGATCATCATTGACTCGCCGAATCCGTTCGGCGCGGGCGAAGGGCTGTTCACGAAAGAGTTTTACGGCAACTGCTACAATGCGCTCCACGGGGACGGGATCATGATCAACCAGAATGAGAGCCCCTTCTATACAGAGGAGGCGTTCCAGTGTCAGAGGATGCACAAGCGGATCGTGGAGACCTTCCCCATCTGCCGGGTTTACCAGGCGCATATCCCGTCCTACCCGTCGGGACACTGGCTGTTCGGGTTCGCGTCGAAGAAGTACCATCCACTGAACGATCTGGATAAGGTGGCGTGGAAATTAAAAGGCATCCGCACGAAATATTATGAGCCGAGGCTGCACGCGGGCGTGTTCGCGCTCCCGGCGTATGTGGAAGAGCTGCTGGAGGATGTGGAGAGATGAGCGTGGCTAAGAGAGATGGTAAGGGGAGAGAGGGGAAAGAGAGATGACTAAGGGAGAGAGAATGCAGAAGAATATTGTAAATTTTATCGGCTGCGATGCGGGGTACGATGAGGCAGATGTGGTGATCTTCGGAGCGCCCTTTGATTCAACGACGTCCTTCCGGCCGGGGACCCGTTTCGCCGGAGCGGCCATACGGGGGGATTCCTATGGGCTGGAGATATACAGCCCGTATCAGGATAAAGAGCTGACCGGGGGCAGGGTGTATGACCTCGGCGATCTGGAGCTGGCGATCGGGAGCTCAGAGCGGGTGCTGGAACAGATCGAAGCGTGTGCGGACGGAATATTTGCGGTTGGGAAGCTGCCGTTTATGATCGGCGGCGAGCACCTGGTCACGCTGGGCAGCGTGCGCGCGGCTGTAAAGAAATACCCGGATATGCACATCCTGCACTTTGACGCGCATACAGACCTGCGGGAAGACTATCTGGGAGTAGAGCTGTCCCATGCGTGCGTGATCCGGCGGTGCTGGGAGCTGCTCGGCGACGGGCGTATCCACCAGTTCGGCATCCGGTCCGGCGAAAAATACGAGTTTGAATGGGCGAAAAGCGGGCATACGGATTTCCATCCGTTCAGCCTGGAAGGGCTGGGAGATGTCCTGGCGGAACTGGGAGATACGCCGGTGTACTTTACGGTAGACCTGGATGTGATAGATCCGTCTGTATTTCCGGGGACAGGGACGCCTGAGCCGGGCGGAGTGGATTTTCTCACCGCGATGCGGGCGGTGACGGAAGTGTGTGAAAAAGTGAATCTGATCGGCTGTGATGTAAATGAACTCTGCCCGCCCTGCGACCCGACCGGGGCGTCCACAGCGGCAGCGTGCAAGATCATCAGGGAGATGCTGATCGCGGTCGTGAATCGGGATCGTGAGCCGTAAGCGCGGGCGGACGGCGAGGCCTGGGACAGAGGAGAGAAACAGAAATATTGCCAATTAGAAAACAGGGAGAAATAGTTCCCGGAGACAGACCGGGCAGAGAGGAGATTAAAAATGGGAAAAGTAATGGTGATCGGCTGCGGAGGAGTAGCCAGTGTGGCGATCCACAAGATCTGCCAGAATGACGAAGTATTTACGGAGCTGTGCATTGCCAGCAGGACAGTGTCAAAGTGCGACGCGCTTAAGGAGAAGCTGGAGGGGACGACAAAGACGAAGATCACGACCGCGCAGGTGGATGCGGATGATGTAGACGCGCTGACAGCTCTGATCAAAAAGGAAAAGCCGGAAGTGGTGCTCAACCTGGCGCTGCCGTATCAGGACCTTACGATCATGGATGCGTGTCTGGCAGCAGGCGTCCACTATATTGACACAGCGAATTATGAGCCGGAAGATACGGCGAAGTTTGAGTATAAATGGCAGTGGGCGTACCGGGAGAAGTTTGAGAAAGCAGGGCTGACCGCCCTTCTGGGAAGCGGTTTTGATCCGGGAGTGACAAGCGTGTTCTCCGCCTATGCGCTGAAACATTATTTTTATGAGATAAACTATATTGATATCCTGGACTGCAATGCAGGGGATCACGGCTATCCGTTCGCCACGAACTTTAATCCGGAGATCAATATCCGCGAAGTGTCCGCGAAAGGCTCCTACTGGGAGGATGGGCGCTGGGTAGAGACAGAGCCCATGGAGATCAAGAGAGTGTACAATTTCCCGGAGATCGGAGAAAAGGATATGTACCTGCTCCACCACGAGGAGATCGAATCCCTGGCGCTGAATATACCGGGGATTAAACGCATCCGCTTCTTCATGACATTCGGCGAAAGCTACCTGAACCATTTAAGATGTCTGGAAGATGTAGGGATGACTTCCATAGAGCCCATTATGTACGAGGGGAGAGAGATCGTGCCGCTTCAGTTCTTAAAGGCAGTGCTGCCGGATCCGTCTTCACTGGGGCCGCGCACGAAGGGAAAGACAAATATCGGCTGTATCTTCATCGGGAAAAAAGACGGGCAGGAGAAGAAACTTTACATATATAATACATGCGACCACCAGGAATGCTATAAGGAAGTCGGCTCCCAGGCAGTCGCCTATACGACCGGAGTACCGGCGATGATCGGGGCAATGATGGTGATGACCGGGACATGGCAGAAACCGGGAGTGTATAATATGGAAGAATTCGATCCCGATCCGTTCATGGACGCGCTCAATAAATGGGGGCTGCCGTGGAAGATCAGCGAGGATCCGGAGCTGGTAGAGTAAATCCGGCTGAGGGAGGGCGGACCGGCTGTATATTCTCATCGCAGGCGCGCTCGCGCTCGGGCCGGAACGCAGCGGTACGTAGGATCGCAAAAGACGCGATCCAAGTGCCGGCGTTCCTCTACGGCCTTTGATGAGAACATACAGCCGGTCCGCTTCGCAGCCGGAAATTTAAGCGGAAAACAGGTTGGAAATAAAAATAGATTTCTGTGATAGAGATTAGGGTGATATGGCAGGTCATTTATTATGAGAAAAGAACAGTTAAAGACTCCCTGTTTTGTGGTGCGGGAGGAAGGACTCAGGAGGAATCTGGAGATACTGAAAGAAGTCCGCATAGAGACGGGATGCAAGATCCTGCTGGCGCAGAAGGCGTTCTCCATGTACCGGGTGTACCCGCTGATCGGGCAATACCTGGACGGAACTACGGCGAGCGGACTGTATGAGGCAAAACTGGGGTACGAGGAGATGGGGAAGGAGAACCATATCTTCTCCCCGGCGTATAAGGAAGAGGAGATGCCGGAGATCCTTAAGCTGTGCGGGCATATCGTGTTTAATTCCCCGGCACAGGTGAAGAAATATAAGGAACAGGTAAAGCGTGCAGGCAGGAGCATGGGACTTCGGATCAACCCGGAGTGCTCGACACAGGAAGGACATGCGATTTATGACCCGTGCGCGCCGTTTTCCAGACTGGGGACGACTCTGGAAAAGTTTGAGGAAGAGATGTCAGAGGAAGATATCTCCGCACTGGACGGGCTGCATTTCCATACATTATGCGAGCAGGATTCCAACGATCTGGCAAAGACGCTTCAGGTAGTGGAAGAGAAATTCGGGAAATATCTGCACAGAATGAAATGGCTGAATTTCGGCGGCGGACATCATATCACAAGACCCGGCTATGATATTGAACTGCTGAAGCGCTGCATCCGCCATATGCAGGAAACGTACGGTGCGGAAGTCTATCTGGAACCCGGAGAAGCGGTGGCGCTGAATGCCGGGGAGCTCATCACGGAAGTGCTGGAGATTGTAGAGAACGGGATGAAGATCGCGATCCTGGACGCTTCTGCTGCGTGTCATATGCCGGACGTACTGGAGATGCCGTACCGGCCGCCGCTGAAAGACGCGGGCGATCCGGCGGAGGAGAATACCGGAAACGGCGGCCCTGCGGGAAGTAATCCTGTGGGCAGCAGTTCTGCAGGCAGCGGAACCGCGGAATGCGCTCGGCCGTATGTGTACCGTCTGGCAGGGCTTACATGCCTTGCGGGGGACGTGATCGGGGACTATTCCTTTGCACAGCCGCTGAAATGCGGAGACAGGCTGGAATTTCAGGACATGGCGATCTACACAATGGTGAAGACGAATACATTCAACGGGATGCGGCTCCCGGATATCGTCCTGGAGAGAGAGGATGGGACGTGCGAGATCGTGAAGACATTCGGATACGGGGATTTTAAGGCGAGGCTGTGAGGGCTTCGCCTTTTTTCGTCTTTTTTATACTTTCTGTCCCCATAAGGTTGATTTTTTCGGGGGGCGGGTGCTATAATAAGAACAATTAGCACTATTCAGCCTTTACGCAGGCGGATGAATGAAAGTGCGGCAGTAAAACTGGAATTGTAAGAAATAAGAAAGAAGTGGAAGTGATTGGAACACTATCCATATTTCATATAAGAAGATAAATGAATTATTATTGACATAATATTTAGTGAAAAAGGGGCAGTGACAGTTGACGGCGATCATTGATATGCACAGCCATATCCTGCCGGGATTGGACGATGGCGCGTCAGACATACAGGAAAGCATCATGATGCTGCGCCAGGCGCACCGCCAGGGAATCACGGAGGTTGTCGCAACGCCGCATCATTCCGGGCAGTATCAAAATATCTGTCCGGACCGGATACGGACGATGTGCAGGAGATTACAAGAGAGGGTGCAGGCCGAATTGAAAACAGAGATGACGATCTGGCCCGGGCAGGAGATCATGTATTCAGAAGAGGCATTGAGTATGCTGGATCAAGGGAACCTGCTTACTATTGCAGACAGCAGATATGTCCTTGTCGAGTTTATGCCGACAGCGCCATATTCGTACATATTCCGGGCTGTGAAAGATATGATCCTCGCAGGCTACCGTCCGATATTGGCTCATGCGGAGAGATATCAGGCATTGAGGGAGAATGGAAGGCTGGAAGAACTGAAAGGCCAGGGGGCAGGCATCCAGCTTAATTTCCGTCCGATAGGAGGGGAATGGTATCACGAAACAACCCGATGGTGCAGAAAGATGCTCCGCAAGGGCATCGTTGATTTCCTGGGCACTGATATGCATAATACCAGAGAACGGAGCCCGGAGACAGAAAACGCGGCCGCATGGATGGAAAGAGAACTTGACAGCAGGTACAGAGAGTCAGTTCTGATGGGGAATGCCCGGCAGCTGCTGGGAAAAAAGAAGCAGGAATAGAGCAGAGGAAAACTATAAATGGAAAAAACATATGATAACGACGAGATGGAAATAGACCTGATAGAGGTGGCGTATGCTTTGAAAAAGCGGGCTCTTATCATCGCAGCCGCCCTTATAGCCGGCGCGCTTATAGCGGGAGCTTACACGAAGCTGATGATCACGCCGCTTTACAGCGCGACTTCGACCGCGCTGGTCATCTCCAAAGAGACAACGCTGACCTCGCTTGCTGATCTTCAGTTTGGCAGTCAGCTTACAAAAGATTACAGTATGCTGATCACAAGCCGCAGCGTGCTTGAAAAAGTGATCGACAATCTGGGACTCGATATGGAATACCGCGCTCTGGAGGCAAATGTATCCATTAACAACCCGCAGGAGACCAGGATACTGGAGATAACAGTGACTGATCCGGATCCTGAAGTGGCAAAAAATCTGGCAGATGAACTGGCGACGGTTTCCAGCGAATATATTGGGGATAAAATGGAGATCGTACCTCCAAAGATCATAGAAAAGGCGGAGCTTCCTGAGGAACAGACCAGTCCCAGCATGAGCAGGAATGTAATACTCGGCGCGCTGGCGGGGCTGGTGCTCTCTGCCGGAGTTGTGGTTTTGATGAATATAATGGACGACAGCATCCGTTCAGAGGATGATATTGCAAAATATCTAAATATCCCGACGCTGACAAGCATACCGGACAGAAAAGACTATATTTCCGGAAAGACAAAAAAGAAAGCAAAGCGCAAAAGAAAGAGGAGGAAGCATAAATGACGGAACGCAGGGTGCTCATGACAGACCCCAGGCAGAATGACTATTTCTATGAAGAAGCCATTAAGACCCTCCGCACGAATATACAGTTTTCAGGGACAGGGATTCGATTAATTGTTGTTACCAGCTGTTATCCCAATGAAGGAAAGAGCGACGTTACATTCCAGCTTGCGCTTGAAATAGGAAAGATGGGGAAAAAGGTTCTTGTCCTGGATGCGGATATCCGCAAATCCTGTTATGTCAGCAGGTTTCAGGTGAAGCAGAAGACAGAAGGACTTTCACAGTATCTCAGCGGACAGAGTAAAGCGCAGGATATCGTATACAGCACAAATTTCCATAATGTGGATATCATATTTGCCGGACCGGCAGCCCCGAACCCGTCAGAGCTGCTGGCACAGGAAAGTTTTGGAGCTCTTCTCCATGCCATGCGCGGCAAATATGATTATGTACTGGTCGATACTCCTCCCATCGGCAATCTGATTGACGCGGCTGTCGCTGCAAGGCAGTGCGACGGGGCAATCATGGTGATAGAGAGCGATCTGGTAAGCCGGAAGGTGGCAGTAAAAGCGAAACAGCAGTTGGAGATGAGCGGCTGCCACATCCTGGGAGCAGTGTTAAATAAGGTCGATATGAAGAATAACAAGTATTATTCAAAATATAGTTATTATTACAGCGACGAAAAGAAGTAAGTATATCGATATATAAGAGCACGCGCAGGCTTTGACCGAGGAGCAGGACGGGGAGATAAGATGTCTGGAAGAAAAAAAAAGAAAAAGAGGTTGTGGCTCATCCCAGTATGTGCTGCGGCGATCGCAGTCCTGACGGCGGGAGGTCTGGCCCTGAGCGCGCTGCGCTCAGAACAGGGGGCACGGGGGCCCGGAGAAAAGGCATCGGCTGCCGCTCCTTCCAAAGATACTGTGGTGTGGGAAGGAAAAGAGTACCAGTATAATGATCATTTGAGCAATTATCTTATATTAGGAATAGATACAAGGGAAAAAGCGGAGACGTCTGTCGGACAGGCAGACGCGGGACAGGCGGATGCATTGTACCTGCTTTCCTGGGACAGAGCGGAGAAAAGGATCAGTGTCGTTACAATCCCAAGAGATACAATGACAGAGATCGAGACGTTCGGTCCGGGAGGCGAGAGTCTCGGCAGTTCCGTGGATCATATCAGCCTTTCTTTCGCGTTTGGCGACGGCGGCCATGAGAGCTGCCGGCTGACAGAAGAAGCGGTATCGAATCTACTGTATGGCCTGCCGATCCAGGGGTACTGCGCAGTTAATCTGGATGGGATTCCGGTGCTCACCGAGAGTGTGGGGGAGATCGCGGTTACTGTTCCGAACGACAGTATGGAAGCCGCTTACCCTGAGTTCGCAGAGGGAGAGCAGGTGACATTGGATAAAGAAAACACAGAACTGTTTGTACGGTACCGGGATATGGATACACCGCAGAGCGCGCTTGCCCGTACGGAGAGGCAGAAGGAATATATCCGTGCTTTTGGGGAGGCGGTCCAGGAACGGCTTGCCGGAGACGCGGCCTTTGCGGCGGAGCTGTATACAGCATTAGAGCCGTACATGGTGACCAGTATGGGGAACGATGAGTTCATCAAACTGATGGAAAGTTCCGCATCGGGCAGCATGGCAGAGAACTGGACCATACCCGGGGAAGGGGTACAGGGCAAATCCTACGATGAATACCATGTAGATGATGACGCGCTGTATGCAAAGATCCTGGAGACGTTTTACAAAGTGACAGAGAACGGCGAGAGAGGTGAGATGCCGTGAAAAAAAGATATCTGGCAGTTAGCGGCATTATTTTTCTTGCCGCGGCGGTTTGTGCAGGAATAGGGATATGGCGTTATCTCCAGCAGCAGGACGCGGGAGACGGATACAGCGCCATTCGGACAGAGGTTGGGAGCGGAATAATCCCCAGGGAGAGGGAGAGCCCTGAAAGCGTGAAGGTCGAGATACCGATCGATTTTGACGCCCTGCAGGCTCGGAATCCGGACGTCTACGCATGGATTGCAATACCTGGTACGGCGATCGATTATCCTGTTCTTCAGAGCGAGACGGATAATACTTATTATCTGACGCATACGATAGACGGGGCGGAGAGCCCGGAAGGCTCGATTTATACAGAGACCTACAACAGCCGGGATTTTGAAGATCCGAATACTGTGATATACGGACACGACATGGCGAATGGGAGTATGTTTCAGAATCTTCTGAGCTATCAGGACAAAAGCTTCTTTGAGGCAAACAGAGAGGTACTGGTCTATACGCCGGATGCCATACGGCATTACAGGATATTTGCGGCGTATGTGTATGACGACAGGCATCTCATGCAGAGTTTTAACTTTGAGGATAAAGAAATTTACCGTCAGTATCTGGAATCTGTCTTTTCGATCAGGGAGATGGGCGCGTATATTGACAGCGCGCAGACAGTAACAGAAAAGGACAAGATCATCACATTATCAACATGCTATGGTAATCAGGCCGACAGGCGCTATCTGGTGCAGGCCGTCCTGATATCAATAGAAAAGTAAAAAGAAAGGAAGGATGAGAAGATATGAAAAAGAAATTATTTGGAACGATCCTTGCGGCAGCACTTATCGTGTCACAGGCAATGACAGTGTTTGCGGCGGGAGAGAGCAAGAGCGGGCAAATGTCTCTTGTAGGAGAATCGGCAGGCAAATATGAGCTTGCGGAGGCAACGGCAGACAATCTGCCGGATCTTGCCGCGGAAGCGCCGGACGTGATGGCAAAGATCGAGGCAGTGAATTCCGGAGCCGCCACGCTGCAGAGCGTAGCAGAGCTTGCGCCTGAACTGGCGGATGCCCTGGCAGGAAAGGTGCTGCTGGGAAATTTCAAGGACCTGGTTCCGGTCAATGGGGGCGTACAGGTAGAAGGCGGTAAATATAAAGTTGAGCTGTCTGTGCCGAGCCTGTCAGACAATGTATCTGAGGTAGGCCTTCTCCATTACAGTACGGACAGGAAAACATGGGAGATCGTAGATCCTGAAAATGTAGACTACGCGAATAAAGAAGTGACAGCGATCTTTGAAGATCTCTCACCGGTAGCTGTGATCGGAAAAGTGAGCGGCGGCGCGGACGCGTCAGTCGGGACATCACCAAAGACAGGGATGACATATGGATGGGCTGCATGGCTCGGAGCGGCAGTTGTACTTGGCGCTGCCGGGACAGCAGTGTACAGAAAAGCAAGACACGAGTAGATCGCGTATATGAAAGACAACAGTGGGCGCGCATGATCAGATCAGGCGCGCCCGTTTCAGGAGAAAAAAGAACTGCCAAATTGGATAAAAGTTGTCGAAGAAATGAGATGGAAACATGGAATATTTAGTAAGAGATTTCGGGACTTTCATTGAGTGGACTGATACTGTAAAGTGTACGGCGGGGATGAAAATGGAAATCCTGGCTGCGATGGCAGGCATGGCGGATCAGGCAGTGAACCAGGCAAATGCCCTGACCGCGGCGGCGGCCGCATTGGCGGCCGGAGTGTTGATATATATATACAGACATAGAAGGATACGCTAGTAATGAAGGATACAAATGAGAGGGGCATGAAATGGGTACATAAGGCTCTGCTTCTTCTGATGACGGATATGGCAATAGTTGCTTTTGCGTACTATGCCGCACTTGTGCTGAGATTTGATCTAAGGCCATGGCGGATTCCGGAGCAGTACCAGCAGGGATATCTGTGGGCAATGCCATACTGGGTCACAGTGACAGTGGTCATTTTTTACGGCTGCCGGCTGTATCACAGTATCTGGCGTCTTGCCAGCGTGGCTGAGTTGCGGTCAATCCTCAGGGCGTATGCACTGTTGATCCTGGCATATGCCGGAGGCGCTTTATTTATGGATCTGCATATGCCTGTGAGCTGGTATCTGATGGGGTATATTATAAGCTTCTGTATGACAGCAGGGATCCGGTTCTCGTACAGGATGTTCCGATTTTATGCCAACCGCAGCGGAATGGATCACAGTAAGACACAGGACCGGGTCATGGTCATCGGCGCCGGACAGGCAGGGCAGACTCTGATCAAAGAGCTGATTAACTCGAATCAAACGGATGTAAAGGTGTGTTGTATCATAGACGATAACCCGAATAAAAAGGGGAGGATGCTGGAGGGCATCCCGATTGTGGGAAACCGCTATGATATCGTGGATATGGCCAAAAAATACGGCATCAACCGTATCATATATGCAATACCTGCCACAACCGGCAAAAACAGGAAGGATATCCTGAATCTGTGCAAAGATACCGGGTGCAGGATGCAGACAGTACCGGGAGTGTACCAGCTCATAAACGGAGAGGTCAGCGTGAGCACTCTCCGGGACGTAGATATCACGGATCTCCTGGGCAGAGCGCAGGTAAAAGTAAATAATGAAGAAATCCTTCATTCCATCAAAGGGAAGACTGTGCTTGTTACCGGGGGCGGCGGCTCGATCGGAAGCGAGCTGTGCCGGCAGATTGCCGGAGCCCAGCCAGGGAAATTGGTGATCTTTGATATCTATGAGAATAATGCTTATGAGATCCAGCAGGAGTTGGTCAGAAGATACGGCGATAAACTAAATCTGGTCGTACGTATTGGATCAGTGAGGAATACAAACCGGATAACCTGGATCATGCAGACATACCGCCCGGACGTGTTATTCCACGCTGCGGCGCACAAGCATGTGCCTCTGATGGAAGACAGCCCGAACGAGGCAATCAAGAATAATGTAATCGGCACATATAAGACAGCAAAAGCAGCGGCTGAGGCAGGGGTGAAAAAGTTCGTCTTCATCTCTACGGATAAGGCTGTAAATCCCACAAATATCATGGGAGCGTCCAAGAGACTGTGCGAGATGGTCGTGCAGATGATGAACCGGAAATGTCCGGGGACAGATTTCGTGGCAGTGAGATTCGGCAATGTGCTGGGAAGCAATGGAAGTGTGATTCCGCTTTTTAAAAAGCAGATCGCGGCGGGAGGTCCGGTGACTGTAACGGATAAAAACATCATCCGCTACTTTATGACTATACCTGAGGCTGTATCCCTGGTACTCCAGGCAGCCTATTACGCCAAAGGCGGAGAAATCTTTGTACTGGATATGGGGGATCCGGTGAAGATCGATGATATGGCGAGAAACCTGATCCGCCTTTCCGGATATGAGCCGGATGTGGATATCATGGTGGAATATACAGGGCTGCGTCCGGGAGAGAAGCTGTATGAAGAGCTGCTCATGGACGAGGAAGGAATGCAGGATACAGAGAATGAGCTTATCCATATCGGGCAGCCGATCGAGATGGATGATGAGAAATTTGAGAGGCAGCTCGCTGAGCTGGACGAAGAGAGCCGGCATGAGGATGGACGGATCAAGGAAATCGTAGCAGGGATTGTCCCGACGTATAAGCCGGATCTCCGGGCATAAGAACTTTGAGGGACGGATCGTCGCTTTGCCGCGTCCGATCCTGAGGAGGGATATGACTGACATGGATTTGGGTGCCGGATGGCAGCCAAAATGGCGAAGCATGCTCTTTTTTCGGATTGATGGATCAAAGTGTGGAGGCTGTACTGGTATGTGGTATGTAATACAGGTGAGGACCGGAATGGAAGAAGCGATCCGGCAGCAGTGTGAGAGTGTGATAGAAAAACAGATACTGGAGAACTGTTTTATTCCCTACTGCGAGCAGATGAAGAAATACCAGGGAGAATGGCATAAGGAGAAAAAGATCCTGTTCCCAGGGTATGTGTTCCTCGTCAGCGGAGACCAGGAACAGTTGTATCAAGACCTGAAAAAGGTGATCGGTCTTACGAAGCTGATCGGCACGGGAAGGGAAGTCGTGCCATTGGCGGAAGATGAGGTTGATTTTCTGCTGGAATTCGGGAAAGAGGAGCAGATCGTCGCTATGTCAGAAGGGATCATTGAGGATGACCGGATAGTTGTTACGAGCGGACCGCTGAAAGGCCATGAAGGGATGATCAGGAAGGTGGACCGGCATAAGAGAAGGGCTTACCTGGAAGTCGAAATGTTCGGGAGGAAGATCGAGACATGGGTGGGACTGGAGATCGTAGCGAAGGCGGCAACTCAACGGAAGTCAAAAGAGAAAATACAGTAAGAGTCCTCAGGGGGCTCTTATTTTATGGGGAATACAGAAGGAATGAAGAAACAGAGGAAATGTGTTTTGATGACAGAGATAACACCATTTGAAGATAAAATATGGCTTTCCAGTCCGACAATGCATGGACCGGAGATGGAATATATGAAAGCTGCGTATGATACGAATTGGATGTCAACGGTTGGCGAAAATATCAATGAAGTAGAAAAGATGGCATGCCGGAAGGTCGGGTGCGGATATGCAGTGGGACTTTCCTCAGGAACAGCGGCATTACATATGGCGGTAAAGCTGGCGGGAGTCAGACCAGGGGACAAAGTATTCTGTTCAGACATGACATTTAACGCGACGGTGAATCCCCTTGTCTATGAAGGCGGCATACCGGTTTTCATAGACACTGAATACGATACATGGAATATGGATCCCTCAGCGTTGGAGAAGGCCTTTGAGATTTATCCCGACGTAAAGGTTGTAGTCATTGCCCATCTCTATGGGACACCGGGAAAAATTGACGAACTTAAGGCGATATGTGACAGGCATGGCGCGATGGTAATCGAGGATGCGGCTGAATCTCTCGGAGCTGTATATAAAGGAAAACAGACAGGGACATTCGGCAAGTACAACTGTATTTCCTTCAACGGGAATAAGATTATCACCGGATCTTCCGGGGGAATGCTGCTCACGGATGAAAAAGAAGCGGCAGACAAAGCAAGAAAATGGGCCACCCAGTCCAGAGAGAATGCATCGTGGTACCAGCATGAAGAACTGGGCTACAATTATCGGATGAGCAATGTGATTGCCGGAGTAATAAGAGGGCAGTTCCCTTATCTGGAAGAACATATCGCGCAGAAGAAAGAAATCTATGAAAGATATAAAGAAGGATTTAAGGATCTGCCGGTCATGATGAACCCTTATGACGCGGGAAACAGCAGCCCCAACTTCTGGCTGAGCTGCATGCTGATCGAGCCGGAGGCAATGTGCAGACAGGTGAGAGGGGAGCAGAAAGCCCTGTATATCACTGAACCGGGCAAATCCTGCCCGACAGAAATATTGGAGACTCTGGCAGAATATAATGCAGAAGGTCGGCCGATCTGGAAGCCCATGCACATGCAGCCGATTTATCGGATGAACGGATTTGTCACAAGGGAAGGCAACGGAAGGGCAGTGACCAATGCCTATATTGATGGAGGTGTATCTGGTAAAGACGGGAAGCCGTTGGATGTGGGAATGGATATCTTCCACAGAGGACTGTGCCTGCCGAGTGATAATAAGATGACGGCGGAGAAGCAGGAGAAGATTATCGAGATCATTAAGAGGTGTTTTGAGTAACTGATAAAAATTGAGGATTAAACTATGGGCTTAAGGCTGTTTGGTAAAAACATATTTCAAATATATACACACCACATAATGAAAATTGAATATGAAACTATAGCAGGGAAATCAGAGCAGTCCTCATACACTCTTTGCAAAATTGACAGCAATAGTATTCTTGATAAGCTTTCATCTATTGGTACAACAGTCAGGGTCTCTAATTTAAAACACCTCCTGCAGGTCAATGGTAACCGTTGTGAAGGGTTTGTTTTTGGAGGAACAGATACCTCTATAGGAACTATCTGGGTGATGTATCGGGGAGCAAATGATTTGGAATACCGCATCAGGGATATCGATGCATATATATTTGATGTTTATATCAATAGAAAGTACCGTGGCAAGGGATACGCAGGAGAAATGATCCGACAGCTCATGCAGTACCTCTACAATAAAGGTCTTAGTACTGCTCATCTGGCTGTATCCAAGACAAATATAAGCGCTATTAGGGCTTATGAAAAAACTGGATTTACTACGGTGGCAGATAAAAGGTTCGTAAGATTCCTAAAAATCAATATCCCCTATCACAAGCTGTAGCATTAATGTCTTTGTTATAGAAAGTGGTGGAATAGATATGGGGAGGGAAGGGATTTATGCACAAATATGCAAAGTGTGAGCGTAGTATTTACGAAAAATATATAAAGCGATTGATTGATATAGTGTGTTCAGGAGTCGCCTTGATCATATTGTCTCCGGTTCTTTTGATTATTTCTATTTTAGTAAGAATGAAACTTGGTTCACCTGTGATTTTTAAGCAGGAGAGGCCGGGGCTCCAAGAGAAGGTGTTTTCGTTATACAAGTTCCGTTCCATGACGGATGCGAAGGATAAAGATGGAAATCTGCTTCCGGACGAGGATAGACTTCCTTCCTTTGGACGGAAACTGAGATCTACCAGCTTAGATGAACTTCCTGAACTTTGGAATATCTTTATAGGAGATATGTCAATAGTTGGCCCTCGCCCATTGCTTGTCGAGTATTTGCCATACTATACAGATGAAGAAGCACACAGACATGAAGTTCGCCCCGGATTAACTGGTTGGGCACAGATCAATGGAAGAAATGTAACTGCCTGGGATGAGCGTCTGCAACAGGATCTTTATTATGTAAGGAATTGTAGCTTTGGCCTAGATGTAAAAATCTTATTTCTGACTGTGATGAAAGTATTAAAGAAGTCTGACATCATGGTTGGAGCACAGTACGGCGCAGGTCATGGAAAACTTGATAAAGTTAGGAATTACATTCCGCAGAGAAATAACTTTTTGAATGGTAAGCCTGTGAAAATCCCAGTTGATAAGGAGAGCGTATGATATATGGAGCAAGTTACAATAAGAAAATTTGAGCAGATAGACGTACCCAATAAGGTGAAATGGATTAACGATAATCGCAACAACCAATTCCTGCATTATGATATTCCCTTGGATTTAGAAAAAACGTATTGGTGGTATTTGAAAAATCAGACGCTTATGAATAGATATGATGCTGTCATTGAATATGAAGGTATTCCTGTTGGGGTAATTGGTCTTGTAAATATCCAAGAAGGAAGAGCTGAATATTATGTGACTATTGGTGAACCTGAATATAAAGGACGCGGAGTTGCCAGAAAGGCGTCAGATATTTTGCTGAGATACGCTTTTTATGAATTGAAGTTAGATGAAGTATATCTCTACACCGAAGTCGATAATATAGCAGCACAACATTTATTTGAAAAATGCGGTTTTTATAATCAAGGTATAGAATACGCGTCCGCTTTGAACCGAGGCAAGGCAGTAGATCGCTATTACTATGTAATAACGGCAAAGGAATTTATGAGAAATATTAACCAGATTCGTGGGGAGGGGGTACAGGGGACCACTACTCTGTAGTCTCTGCTCCCGATTTGCTGATAGCAGCATGAGGTGGGCGGCATGAGAAAACTGCTTATCCTCGGAAGTGATTATGGGACGATCCAGGTCGTGCGAGAAGCACATAAACTTGGAATGTATGTAATTGTGGCGGATCTGATGTTGACATCACCCACAAAGGAACTTGCAGACGAAGCCTGGCTGCTTAGCTCCACGGATACAGATACACTGGTTCAAAAATGTAAGAATGAAAATATTACTGCTCTTATGTTTGGTGCAAGTGATTTCATTGTATGGAATGCGAGAGATATTTCCGATAAAGAAATCATTGTTGAGCGGCAGTTACACGGTAAGGAATATAACGTCCATTATGCTCTGGCTGATGGGCGAGCCAGACTGCTTCATTTCAGTTCAACGCATCATGAACCGGGAGAAGCTGAAAATCTGTATTCCTTCAAATGTACAACTTCATGCCATTTGAAACAGTACATTGAAGAAGTAAATGATTCTGTTATTAGGGCAATAGAAAAGGCGGAATGCAGAGAAGGAATTGTGTGGTTCGACTGCATTCGCGATGATGATGGCCACTTCTACATGCTGGAAATGGGATACCGCTTTGGCGGTGTAATGACCTATGTTCCATATGAAAGGGTTACAGGATTTAATACTGTTAGATGGATGCTAGAGTGCGCTCTTGGCATCAAACATACAGAGCAAGATTTGCCGCCAGCATTAGATAAAGTACTGACTGGGTGCGCCGCATCTTACAACCTGTTTTCTCAGCACGATGGTGAGATAGCTCAGATTGAAGGACTGTCAGAAATAGAAAAAATACCGGGTGTGTTCGTTGATATCCCAAAGCGAGAGGGAAATTCGGTCCGATTACATGCATGCATGGGACTTTTGGGCATATATGGGAAAGATATCGAGGAGGTTTGTGACCGACTTCAGATGGTCAATTCACTACTGAGAACAACGAATACCAGTGGAGAAAATATGTTCATCTATTTTGATGATTATGATTCGCTGCGACAAGAGTATTACAAGGGTTTAGAGCAGTTTAAGTGATAGAAAACTGGAAGGAGGAAGAGATGATACCAACATTAATACAAGATTTGGGCGAATACAGTGGCAGCCATCTTTTTATAAAACGTGAAGATACCATCCCTTTCTCGTTTGGGGGAAATAAGGCAAGAAAAGCACAGCTTTTTTTTGAAGAAATTGATCGGGGAGAGTATGACTGCGTGGTCACATACGGCAGTAGCAGCTCCAATCATTGCCGTGTGATCTCTAATATGGCTGCGGCAAGGAATATGAAATGCTATATCATATCACCAGAAGAGGCATCAGACGAAACCTACAACAGCAAAATGATGAGATTGTTTGGTGCAGAGATTACGGTGGTTCCTGTGGAGCAGGTACACGACATAATCGAGAAAAAGTTAAAGGACTTAAGGAATAAGGGCTCCTGTCCATATTTCATCGCAGGCGGTGGACATGGAAACATTGGAACACAGGCGTATGTCAGCTGCTACGAAGAAATACGACAGTATGAGGATGTGCAGAATATCCACTTTGACTATATCTTCTTTGCATCCGGGACAGGTACTACACAGGCCGGTTTGGTATGCGGACAGCTGATAAATAAAGATGAAAGAAAGATTGTGGGGATCAGTATTGCCCGTAAAAATCCAAAAGGCAGGCAGGTTGTACTTGACAGCATACATGAATATTTGACAGAAAATGATGTGCTGATATCCGATGACAACATAGAATCTGCCACAATATTTAATGATAGCTATACAGGCAATGGATATGCAAAAGATAACAATAAGATTGAAAAAACAATCAGAGAAATGTTAATAAGGTATGGGTTGCCATTAGATACCACATACACAGGAAAAGCCTTTCAAGGCATGAGTGAGTATTTGAAGGAGAGAAGCATAACTGACAAGACGATTTTGTTTATACATACAGGTGGAACCCCGCTATTTTTTGACGATTTGGGAGGTAAATTGTAATGGAAATCCGCTATACACAAATAGATAATCTTCCGCCGCTGGCTTGGCTTGCGGAGATCAAAAATGGAATTGTTGAGGTTATACATGGGAAAAGAGTTGAGACCACTGAAAATTGGTTTGTAGAAGGAGCCTGGTCCGGAGAGTTTGCGCAAGGAGAATTCCTGGATAATGACTGGTTTTGCGGAACAGGCGCAAGACTGTGCAACGATAAAATTGTTTTTTCTACACCATCCCACGTGACATATGGGTTGTTTTCTAAAAATACCGGGGGGGGGGTATATGATCTCCAACAGCTTATTCCCTTTAATGGGTAAGTCCGATTTTAATTTGGATCCGCAGTATCCTGGATATGAGACGGAGTTTCAATAGTGTTACAAAAGGGATCGAACGATACAATCCCCATATTCATGTGGTTGATCGGAACGGAAAGGATGACAATGTGGATGTCTACTATTTCCGTCATATAACAATAGACAAAAATAACCGCTGTGAAATAAGCAAAATTAAAAAGGTATCTCCCTTTACTGATTTTGGAGATTATTACAAGCGTCTAATAGACGATATGCGAAGCCTGTACAGCAATGCACAGGACAGTAACAGAAAATACCGTTATGGTGTGGTTACAATGATATCGAAAGGCTATGACGCGTCATGCTGCGCGACGGTTGTAAAAGAAATTGGCGGCAATACGGCTCTTACCTTTAGCGCAATTGGAAAATATGCTGAGGATAGCGGCGTTGATATAGCAAATAGGCTTGGCTATCAGAATATCATTGAAAAGGACGCGGATGCATATAAGAGCAGAATCGATATGCCAGAAATAAAATACCTCTGCTCAGGAAATCTGGGCGGTGGAATTTCGTTTGCTGTTTTTGAAGAGGAATATGAAGGAAATCTCGTTTTCCAGGGAGAAAGAGGTGATTCCATATATGATCGTTATAGCAAACACAGGAATGATGAATTTCATATCATTAATATGCAGTCAGGCTTGAGCGAGAGTGAACACAGATTGTGGATTGGGTATATACCGGTTCCAATGCCTCTGTATGGGGCAAGTGCATGGCCAAGCCTGTATGATATAGCCAACTCAGATCAAATGAGTGAGTGGCAAATGAATAATATCTATGACCGGCCAATACCGAGACGTATTGTTGAGTCTGCCGGCGTCCCAAGAGAGTGGTTTGGGGTTCAAAAAAGAGGCGCTGGATTTTCTTATCATTTCGACTGGATGAAGCGAATTGTAAGCAGAATGTCACCAAAATCCGGGAATGACTTTTCTGCATACGTCAAGAAACACAGAAAGCCATATATCATTCAGAAGATTAGGTTTTTCATGAAAACATATAAGGTATATTTGAATCGCATTGGACTAAAAATCAAGAGTGTTGATATAGAGCAGCTGTCCAGTACACCGAACCCAATGGCGGCAAGATACCTGATCCCCTGGGCAGGAGAACATATTTTGAAAGAATACAGACAAATTTTGGAAAGGTAATACAAAATGAACATCTTGATATTAAGTGCGGGAACTCGTAATAAAGTAGTTCAATATTTTAAAACTGCTTTGAAAGGTAAAGGCATTGTAATCGCTACAGATTGTAGTGAGATTGCGCCTGCAATTTATGATGCAGATAAACACTATATTGTACCGAGAATGGATGACCCGCAGTACCTGGATGTTATTTTTGGTATTTGTAAAGAAAACAATGTATCAGGAGTTCTATCCCTTATCGATCCGGAATTATCTCTGCTGGCAGCGCATCTAGACGAGTTCAGAAAGATAGGAGTAACTGTTATTGGCTCTAAGTATGATCTGTGCGAGATTAGTCTCGATAAGATGCAGATGTTCCGCTGGCTTACAGAACATGGGTATAAGACAGCCAGAAGTTATGTAGATAAAGAAACGTTTTACCAGGATGTGAAGGCTGGGGTAATAAACTATCCTGTATTTGTGAAGCCCGTCCGGGGAAGCGCATCTATTGCCATTAGCAAAGTATCTGACCGAGAGACTGTTGATTTATTATTTACACATGATGACAACCTGATGATCCAGGAGTTTTTGAACGGTCAGGAAATTGGCGCAGATGTTTACATAGATATGATTTCTGGTGAAATAGTTTCAATTTTCACGAAGAAAAAAATTAAGATGCGCGCCGGTGAAACAGATAAGGCTATCTCATTCAAAGATGACAAATTGTTTGCCTTAATTGAGAGATTTGTAAGTGAGGCAGGATACAGAGGACAGATCGACATCGATATTTTTGATATAAATGGCGAGTACTATATCAGCGAGGTAAATCCGAGATTTGGCGGCGGATATCCACACGCATACGAATGTGGTTGTGACCATATGAAGCTGATCATCGAAAATCTTGGCGGCAGGGAAAACCAGAAAAACATAGGCGCTTATGATGAAGGCGTTTATATGATGAAGTATAATGAAGTGATGATAAGGAAGCAGTGAAAAGATGAATGTACTATTTTTGACCACGGGGCGGATGGAGAGCATCGAACAGCGTGCAATATATCCGGACCTGCTGAGATGCTTTAGAGATCATGGACACAAAATATATACTGTAAGCTCCTACGAAAAGCGGTCAGGCAAGGCTACAGAGTTAGTTCAGGAGAAAGGGGCTTCCATGCTGCATGTTCAAATTGGAAATCTTACCAAAACTAACATAATTGAAAAAGGTATCTCCACGATTTTGATTGAACGTCAATACAAAAAGGCAATAAAAAAGCATCTTTCAGATATCCACTTTGACCTTGTTATGTACTCAACACCACCAATCACTTTAGTGAAGGTAATTGATTATGTGAGAAAACGTGATGACGTCAAAACATATCTGCTCCTTAAGGATATCTTCCCCCAAAATGCAGTTGATATCGGAATGATGAGTAAATCTGGACTGAAGGGATTGTTATACAAGTTTTTCAGACGGAAAGAAAAGAAGCTGTATGCGGAATCTGATTATATAGGGTGTATGTCACAGGCTAACGTAGATTATATGCTGCAACATAATCCAGAGATAAAGCCGGATATTGTAGAGGTATGTCCAAATTCTGTAGAAGTTGTAGACATGAGGATTAGAAGAGATGTTAGAAATGAGATGCGTAGGAAATATGGAATACCGCTTGACAAGACGGTATTTGTGTATGGCGGAAATCTGGGAAAACCACAGGGCATTCCTTTTTTGATTAAATGTCTGAAATCGCAGATGAAGAATCAGGATGCCTATTTCTTGATTGTAGGGGATGGTACTGAGTTTGGAAAGCTGGAGCTGTTTTTCAGTGAACAGAAACCTGAGAATATGAAGTTGATGAAGCGGCTCCCAAAGGAAGATTATGATAGGATGGCTGCCGCTTGTGATGTGGGTATGATCTTCCTAGATCACAGATTTACGATACCGAACTTCCCGAGTCGTTTACTTAGCTATATGCAGGCAGGTATACCAATTCTGGCGGTTACAGATCCGAATACTGATATTGGAAAAGTGATTGTTGATGGCGGCTTTGGTTGGTGGTGTGAGAGTAATGATGTGTTGTCATTCGACGAGAAGATATGGGAAGCCTGTAAAACTGATTTGGTAGATATGGGAGCGAAGGGATTCCGGTATCTTGAGGAACATTATAGTGCCGAGAAAGGTTATGAGATTATAATGGAGCATTTTGTGTAGGAAGAGTGGATAGTGATGAAGATTTTGATGATTAACAGTGTTTGTGGCATACGAAGCACCGGAAGGATATGTACTGATCTGGCAACAGCATTAGAAGCAGAGGGACATATAGTGAAAATAGCATATGGTAGGGAAAGCGTTCCAGCACAGTATAAGAAATATGCAGTGCGGATTGGATCAGATTTGGATGTTAATCTTCACGGAGTTAAGGCGAGGCTTGCAGATGCGGATGGGCTAGGAGGGAAAGCGGCCACAAAAAAATTTTTGAAATGGGTTAAGGAATATGATCCTGATGTTATTCATCTTCACAATCTTCATGGCTACTATATAAATGTTCCATTACTCTTTGAGTATATTATAAATCACAATAAGAAAGTTATATGGACACTGCATGATATGTGGTCTTTTACAGGGCATAGCGGTACATGTGATATCCATAACTGTGAAAAGTGGAAGAATGGATGTGGAAATTGCCCAGCATATAAAGGATATCCATCCTCGATTAGAGATGCCTCATCGCGAAATTATTTATGGAAAAAAGAATTATTCACAAAAGTAATGGATATGACTATTGTTACACCCTCGAAATGGTTAGCGGGCTTAGTGAAGCAGTCGTTTCTTAGAGAAAAAAAAATAATAGTAATTCCCAATGGGATCGATATTAAACAATTTAGACCATTACAAAATGATTTTAAAGAATTTTATGGTATTAAAGATAAAATTCTTCTCATGGGTTGTGCCACATGGTGGGGGGAGAGCAAAGGATTAAATGATTTTTACACTCTTGCAGAAAAACTGGATGATCGCTTTAAGATTGTTCTGGTTGGGTTAGAAAAAAAACAGATTGAAACTCTTCCCAATAAAATTCTAGGGATTGAAAGAACAAATAGTGTAAAGGAGTTGTCACAGATTTACAATGCGGCAGATGTGTTTATAAATTTGACATATGCCGACAACTTTCCGACAGTAAATTTGGAGGCACTTGCGTGCGGTACGCCAGTACTTACATATAAAACTGGCGGGAGCGCAGAATGCTTAGATGGAAGTAATGGAAGATATTTTGAAAAAGGCAACTTAGATTCGATTGTACAATTTTTGATGGATGAGTATTATCCAGGGATGTTTAAGATAAAAAATACAGTAATATTTGAAAAGAATGTAACAACACGGACTTACCTTAATTATATGACTGATACCGCTATTAAATGCAATGATGATCGTACCGGGGGGGGGTATTTTGAAACAAGGTATAGATACGATTTGATCGGGAAAAATCTTGTGCTTGGAGTTGCCGTTTCATGGGGAAAAAGAAAAGGGTTGGAGACATTCATTAAACTGGCAACCGACTTATCCGATGATTATAAGATAATCATGGTAGGAGTAACAAAAGAAATAATGGCCATGTTGCCAGAAAGAATTATTGCTATCGAAAGGACGGATAGTCAAGAGGAATTACGTAAATTATATAGTGCTGCAGATGTTTTTTTAAATCCTACTTTACAGGATAATTATCCAACTGTAAATTTAGAGGCGGCAGCTTGCGGAACACCTGTGATTACGTATGATACAGGTGGAAGTCCTGAGAATTCCAATACGCCGTCATGTGTTGTTAAACAAGCGGATTATGAGACTATAAAACAAATTATAAATAGCAAGACGTTTGAAGGTGCCTTGTGTATAAAAAATATAAAGCTTTTGGGAAAGGAGACAATGAGCACTTCCTATAAACAGGTTTATTGCTCATAAGTTATAAATAACTAAATGACAATCGTACATATATGTTTAACAGGGGTATATACTGAAGGATGGACATATCAGGAAAATTTGTTATCAAAATATCATAGTAAAATGGGACATGATGTTGTATTAATTGCATCAACACTCACTTATGACAACAGCGGGAGAAAATGCACTACAAGCAAAAGCGCATACAAAAATCAAGACGGTGTATTTGTTATACGTTTGAAAGAGAAGAAAGATAATCCTGATAGAAAATTCCGGCGTTTTCCAAAACTGTATGACACATTGACCAATATTAATCCGGACATTCTGTTTGTCCATAGCTGTCAGTTTTTAGATGTAGATGCAATAATAAAATATAAAAGAAAATGTAAATATGTCAAAATATATGTAGACAATCACGCGGATTTTTCAAATAGCGCAAATAGTTTCTTTTCCTACCATATACTGCATAAGATTATTTGGAAAAACAGGGCAAAACGGTTGGAGCCATACACTGAAAAATTCTATGGAGTTATGCCGGCAAGAATGGAATTTTTAAAAAAAATGTATAATTTAGCGGATAATAAAGTGGAGTTACTAGTTATGGGAGCGGATGATGAGAAAGTAGCCGCTGCGTTAAAGCCAGAATCCAGAAAGAGAATAAGAGAAATTTATGGTATTGATGAATCTGATTTTCTGATTGTGACAGGAGGAAAAATAGATAATGCTAAAAGGCAGACTTTACAATTGATGGAGGCAGTAAATCAATTTGGTAAAGCAAAATTACTTGTATTTGGCTCTGTTGCAGATGAATTAAAAGAGGATGTTAATAGGTTATGTTCTGATTCAGTTCAATATATTGGATGGGTAGATTCATCTAATACAGACCAGTATTTTGCCGCGGCTGATTTAGTTGCTTTCCCGGGCAGACATTCTGTTTTTTGGGAACAAGTAGCCGGATTGGGTATTCCTATGTTAGTTAAAGACTGGCCTGGTACACATCACATTGATGTTGGTGGAAATGTTAAATTTCTAAAGGAAGATTCTGTAAGTGAGATTCACAACATGTTGAATAACATAATAGAAGATAAAGAAATTTATAAAGCCATGAAAAAAGTGGCTGTAGAAAAAGGAATGGCTATGTTTTTGTATTCAAAAATTGCAGAACATTCGATTTTAGGGTAAAAGTCATTTGTGGAATGTTATTTTATTTTCAGGTGTTGAGGAGATAGTATTATGATACAGAAGAACAAATTAATAGAAATTTTGTTATATGGAGCATGTCTGTTCTCCTGCCTTTCACAGCTACCCTTTTTTATATCCGGGGGTATGACACAGACAGTAAGTTTTCCATTATGGATTATTGCCTTTCTAATGCTTTTTTTGAACAGTGGATGGAAAATAGATAGAAGCATATTGAAATTGGCTATACCTTCTTGCTTTTTTGTTTTTTTTGTGCTCATAGCGTCCTTATTTAACAGCAATGCATCCCATATTTCATCTTCTCTTTTTTATTCTTTTCTGATCTCAATGTTTATATTTCTTGTTGGAAACATGGGGGGAAAATATGCATCAGATGAAGTGATTGAAAAAATATGTTTATCCTATATTATCGGTACTGTGATAGTTTCGGTAAGTGTGTTTATACAATATTTTGGATTTGGGTATGACATGAGTTCCAGCATTTATGCATACCAGTCAAAAAACTCTTTTGCGCAGATTGTATTTACAGCAATCATTTTACTGATGATTAAATTTAAACCGCAGCGTAAAATCCATACCATTATTAAATGGGGTCTAATCGCTTTTGAAATTCTTTTGATGGCTTATCTGCGGTCACGGGCTACGTTGGTCAGCTTTTTAGTGGCTGTGGTTATTTTAGTCTTATCAAGAAATACGCGAAAAAGCCTAAAGGCGTTAGTTACAATTGCTTGTATAGCTTTAATATTCTTGATGCTTACCAATGAACCAATAAATGAAGTAATCTTTAATGATATTTTGTTTGCGGGTAGAGACTCTTCCAACCTAGACGAATTAACATCGGGACGTGTAACAATTTTGCAGAACTTTCCGGAATTAATAAGTGGAAACTGGCTTTTTGGTATAGGATCAAGATATTTTGAATGCTTCTATTTATCTGCTATTTTGCAATTTGGACTTATAGGTGGAATAATTTTGATTATTATCTCATTCGTACCTGCATACTATGGCGTTCTTTTATCGCGTACATCAGAAAACTGGTACATACTCATGGTTATTGCTGTTGGATATCTTGTAGATGGTATATTTGAAGGTCTTACTCCCTTTGGCGCCGGGATAAAATGCTATTTCATGTGGTTTTTATTTGGACTATTAATTTCCAGAAGCAACCATAGAAACACCAAAAATAAAAGTAGATCCGTGAAAAGAGAGTCGTAAAAATATGAAAAGTAAGTCTGGGATAAGAAAAAATTTAGGATATCAAACAATCTATCAAGTTTTAAATACATGCCTTCCATTAATTACTGCGCCTTATTTGGCGAGAGTTCTTGGCGCTACTCAACAAGGAATATATTCATACACGGCTTCTATCGTAGCATATTTTGTATTATTTGCAAAATTAGGAACTGCTAATTATGGGACAAGAAGTATAGCAGATAAACGAGATGATGTAGAAGAAAGAAGTAAAGTGTTTTGGGAGATTTTTTTCTTGGAACTACTTTTATCTGTTTTTACAATGCTTTTATATTTTTTCTATGTAATTGCAATTTGCCGCGATAATAAATTAATAGCTCTAATTCAATGTTTTGAATTAGTTGCATGTATGGTTAATATTAACTGGCTTTTTTTTGGTTTGGAGAAATTTAAGATAACGGCAACAAGAAGCATTATTATTAGGATCCTTACAGTAATAATGATCCTTCTATTTGTGAAAGATTCCAATGATCTTTGGATATATGCATTAATCATGACGTTGAGTAATGTATTAAATATGTGTGTACTTTGGTATTATGTGCCAAAGTATATTTTAAAGATGAAGATCGATATATTTGGTATTTGGCGGCATTTTAAACCTAATCTTATGCTTTTTATTCCATTATTAGCTATGTCTGTATATCATATAATGGATAAAACTATGCTTGGATTGTTGAGTAATTATACGGAAAGTGGCTATTATTATAATGCGGATAAGATTGTGAACATACCAGTCGGCTTAATAGATGGAATTAGTACAGTGATGCTCCCAAGAATGTCGTATCTTATAGGTGCAAATCAGACGAAAGAAGCGGATTCTTTATTCAAAAACTCTTTAGAATTAACAGTATTAGCTGGTACAGCTATGTCATTTGGTATAGCGGCGATTGCAAATGAATTCGAACCTATTTTTTTTGGTCCAGGGTTTGATGCCTGCATAATACTTACGATAGTATTGGCACCAGTTCTTATCATAAAATCATTTTCTTTTACTATAAGATATCAATATCTTATACCTCGGCATGAGGAAAAAGATTACACTATCTCAGTTGTAGCAGGTGCAATAACTAATTTTTTGGCTAATATGGCATTAATTCCCAATTTAGGGGCACTTGGTGCCGTTTTGGGTACATTAATGGCAGAGTTTGTAGCATGCGTTTTACAATTTATTTCTTTGAACAAGTATATAAAGATGAGACATACATTAATGAATTGTTTGGTTTATGTCTTTTTTGGCGTTGCTATGTTTGGAGTAGTTAGACTTGTTGCTACTATTTCAATGCCAATAGTATTAAAACTATTTATAGAAATAATACTAGGAGCGATTAGTTTTATCATTTTATGTTTTATATATTGGAAAAGTACAAATAGTAAAATGAAAGATATTATTGTCAATGCTAGTAGAAGAAAATTGGATTAATAACTATAGGCAGGAAAGGGCATTTGCTATGAGATTAAAATTATATATAGCAGAGATTTTTAGGAGAACATTAACAAGAATATCCCCCAAGTTAAATACAAAAGTTACATACTTTTTTAAATTTAAGAAAAAGTTAGATTTAAATAATCCGAAAACACTGAACGATAAAATTCTATGGCTAAAATTTAATACATACTGGAATAACCCGTTAGTTAAACAATGTGCTGATAAATATAAGGTAAGAGATTATATAAAAGACAAGAATTGTTCGGAAATACTTAATGAACTTATAGGTGTATATGACAGAGTTGAAGAAATACAATGGGATTCTTTACCTAAATCATTTGCTTTAAAATTAAACGTAGGATGTGGGAAAAATATTATTGTCTCTAATAAGGAGGAACTGAATGTAGCGGAAACAAAGGAAATCTTAAAAAAATGGCTTAAAGAAAAAGGCCATTATCTCGGATATTCTGAGATGCAGTATAAAGGGGTGAAACCATATGTTTTGATCGAAAAATATTTAGGTAGCGAAGATGGAGAATTACCAACAGATTATAAGTTTTATTGCCTTAATGGAAAAGCAAAGTATGTCATGGTTTGTGTTGACAGAGTGAAAGGGAAACACGCGAAATTCTTTTATTTTGATGAGAATTGGACGATGATGCCTTTTACAGAAGATGCATTGCGCGATCCGAACAGAATTATACCTAAACCGGATGGCATAGATGAAGCATTTAAATATGCTGGTATATTGTCTTCGGAATTTCCTTTTGTGAGGGCGGATTTTTATATTATTCATGGGAAAGTATATTTTGGTGAACTTACATTTACACCATCTGCGGGAATGGATAATGGAAGACTGCCTGCTACAGATTTACTTTTAGGAGAAATGCTATTATTACCTAAGGAGGGGAATGAGTAATGGCAAAAAGAACTATGGGATTTCCTATCAGCCATAAGGAAAATGAATATCGAAGAGCTATTGTCCCAGAACACATTAAATATATAGAACATCCGAGCATGCTTTTTTTTGAAAAAGGATATGGGGAAGTTATGGGTATAGACGATAAAGAATATGAGAATTTAGGTTGTCATATTTGCAGCCATCATGAAGTATTGCAACAGGATATAATATGTGATCCTAAGGTTGGAGATGCGGATTATCTAGATACATTAAAGACTGGTCAGATAATATTCGGATGGGTTCATGCAACGCAAAACAAAGAGATCACTGATAAGCTTATTGCAAAAGATTTAACTGCATATGCATGGGAAAAAATGTACGAAAGCGGCAGACATATCTTTTGGAGAAACAATGAACTTGCGGGCGAGGCAGCAGTAATGCATGCTTTTCAGTGTTATGGCCGGATGCCTTATGAAGCAAAAGTGGCGGTAATCGGAAGAGGAAACACTGCACGTGGTGCAATAAAGATTCTCAATATGCTTGGTGCGAACGTGATGCAATATGATCGGCGGACAGAAGGATTGCTTCGCAAAGAGATTGGGGAATATGATGTCATCATTAACTGCATTCTTTGGGATGTGATGAGAAATGATCATATTATTTTTAAAGAAGATCTTAAACGGATGAAAAAGAATTCTATGATTATTGATGTTAGCTGTGACAAAAATGGAGGAATTGAAACAAGTATTCCTACTACCATAGAAGAGCCAACTTATGAGGTGGAAGGAGTCCTACATTATGTTGTCGATCATACGCCATCTTTGTTTTATAAAACATTTACCTGGGATAATTCACAAGTGATATATCCATATATCAACCAATTAGTGGCAGAAGATATTGGCACTGTACTTAAGGATAGTTTAATTATAGATAATGGGCGAATAGTGGATAAAGAAATTATAGAATTTCAAAAACGGTAGGAGATTATCGAGTATGGATGGTGCAAAATTAGGATGTCGAATTTATGAGTTTCGACAGATATTTGGATTACGAACACATATTTATAATTTTAGAAATGTGATAAAAGGTGAACCCATATATAAAGGAAAAGAGCGAAAATCAACATTTATACGAGTTGTGGACAATTTGCTTTGGTTTATTAAAAATCGGGAAGTAAATCGATTTTATAATACTTATGGATTGGATATTAAAAATTTCCGTAAAACAAAAGATTTTATGCCATATCGAAAGTTTTCAATTGAAAGAAATGATTTTAACTTAAAAAATTGGGGGGGGGGAGGGTATTACAACGGTTACAATAGAATTTGTGGTACCTGTATTGGCCAGTACTAAAGGGAATGCAGCATATGTATATCCAAACATTCAAATGTCTATTTTGGAATTATTGAATAAAAAACTATTATGAAAAAGGTGAGTGGGAGAATCAGTAAATGATAATAGAGCAACAGGAGGATATGCGGTAAATATTTCAAATCAAGGGAAGCTTGATTCATTAGCTCTAGGACACAATAATTCGATAAAAGAGCATCCAAATACAGGTGTGATTTTTGAGGGATATCAGTTGCCATTCTGGGAAGAGACAAAGAAATTAGTCACAAAAGCACATGAACAATTAAAAGATATAAAAAGTATTGGGTGGGATATTGCCATTACTCCAAGTGGTCCTGTGTTATTAGAAGGTAATGATAATTGGGAAATATGTGGACCACAAAATATGGAAGGCGGCTTAAAAGCCCGGTCGAAAGAATTTCATAGCAAAGAATAAAACATAAGAAGAAAATATAGGAGACGAATAAAATGAAAATCACAGTAGCAGGTACAGGCTATGTCGGGTTATCGATTGCCACCTTGCTGGCACAGCATAATCAGGTGACAGCGGTAGACATTATTCCGGAGAAAGTAAAACTGATCAATAACAGGAAGTCCCCGATTCAGGACGAGTATATTGAAGATTATCTTGCGCATAAGGATCTAGATCTGACCGCCACACTGGATGCAGAAACTGCATACACAGATGCGGATTTTGTTGTGATCGCTACACCGACCAATTATGACAGCAAGAAGAATTTCTTTGATACTTCTGCAGTGGAAGCTGTGATCAAACTGGTGCTCCAGTACAATCCGGATGTAATTATAGTTATCAAGTCAACAATTCCAGTGGGATTTACTGCTCGTATGAGAGAGAAGTACCATTACGACAACATCATTTTCAGCCCGGAGTTCCTGCGCGAATCAAAGGCGCTCTATGACAATCTGTACCCCAGCCGCATTATCGTCGGTACGGATGTGGAGAACGCCCGCCTGGTAAAAGCGGCCAATACATTTGCGAAGCTGCTTCAGGAAGGGGCTATAAAGGAGAACATTGATACCCTGATCATGGGCTTTACCGAGGCGGAGGCTGTGAAACTCTTTGCCAATACCTATCTGGCGCTTCGTGTTTCCTACTTTAATGAACTGGATACCTATGCAGAAGTAAAAGGGCTGAATACACAGCAGATCATCGAAGGTGTCTGCCTGGATCCGCGGATCGGATCACATTATAATAACCCGTCCTTTGGTTACGGCGGTTACTGCCTGCCGAAAGATACGAAGCAGCTCCTTGCCAATTATCAGGATGTGCCGCAGAATATGATGACGGCCATTGTCGAGTCCAACCGGACGAGGAAGGACTTTATCGCGGACCGTGTACTGGAGCTGGCGGGCGGCTATGACGCTAACAGCGAGTATGATGCATCGAAAGAGAAAGAGGTCATAATCGGTGTTTACCGGTTGACCATGAAGAGCAATTCTGATAACTTCCGGCAGAGCAGCATCCAGGGAGTCATGAAGCGGATCAGAGCCAAGGGGGCTATCCTAATCGTGTATGAACCGACGCTGGAAGACGGAAGCACCTTCTTCGGAAGCAAGGTTGTTAATGACTTGGACAAGTTCAAAGAGATGAGCCAGGCAATCATAGCAAACAGATATGATTCCTGTCTGGATGATGTGCAGGAGAAAGTGTATACGAGGGATCTGTTTCGGAGGGATTAGAAAGGCGTCATATAATAGAGACAGAATAAAAAAGCAACGATCCCGAACTATGTTTTATTGCAGGAATTGGTAAAATCACTATATTGTTTTAAAGGAGCTTCTGATTATGAGCACTATTTTTGCTGACAAGACACTTTTGATCACCGGCGGCACCGGTTCTTTCGGCAACGCCGTCCTGAACCGCTTTCTGGATACGGACATCGGGGAAATCCGCATTTTCTCTCGTGATGAGAAGAAGCAGGATGATATGCGCCACGAGTACCAGGCGATGTACCCGGAGGTAAGTAACAAGATCAAGTTTTACATAGGAGATGTCCGGGACATTCAATCTGTGAAGAACGCCATGCACGGCGTGGATTACATTTTCCATGCAGCGGCGCTGAAGCAGGTCCCGTCCTGTGAGTTCTTTCCGATTGAGGCGGTTAAGACGAACGTACTTGGCACGGAGAATGTATTGACCGCGGCGATCGAGACGGGCGTGCAGAAGGTAATCTGCTTGTCTACGGACAAGGCCGCTTATCCGGTGAATGCGATGGGCACATCCAAGGCGATGATGGAGAAGGTGATTGTGGCCAAGTCCAGGACTGTCTCTCCGGAAAAGACAAGCATCTGCTGTACACGTTACGGCAATGTGATGTGTTCTAGAGGATCGGTGATCCCGCTCTGGATTGAGCAGATCAAGAACGGCCATTCGATCACGGTCACAGAGCCGACCATGACAAGATTCATTATGAGTCTGGAAGAGGCGGTGGAGCTTGTTGTATTCGCGTTCCAGAATGCCGAGAGCGGTGATATCATGGTGCAGAAAGCGCCGGCATGTACGATCGAGGTACAAGCGCAGGCTGTGAAGGAACTCTTCCATTCGGATGATGAGATCAAGATCATCGGCATCCGTCACGGGGAGAAGATGTACGAGACGCTGCTGACTAATGAGGAGTGTGCCAATGCGATAGACATGGGAAATTTCTACCGGGTTCCGTGTGACAAGAGAGACCTGAACTATGACAAGTATTTTAAAGACGGCGATGTGGAACGCAATCCGTTGACTGAGTTTAACTCCAATAATACAGAGCTCCTGAATGTAGAGCAGGTGAAAGCGAAGATGCTGGAACTGCAGTATATCAGGGATGAACTGGCCGAGTGGGAGAGCAGATAATTAAAAATGATGTTGAAAGGGTTCTTTCCGGATGGTATAATATTTAACATTATTTAATAAGTATTGGAGAGGAAGGAGTGGCAGCATGTGTTTTTATATTGGAATTGAAGATCTTGCGGCGAATGCTTTGATAGAAGCGATGAAGAAGGTGGATAAAAGATTCCTGACATATAATGAAATCGAAAACTACGGTGCAGAGGTCGTCCAGATTCTTCAGGAAAATGGGGAGAAAGCGGTGCTGATCCTTTCACGCGATAATACGGATGCTCTTTTCAGAAATTATTCGGATTTCTTTGAGGAAAGGGAGATAGACGGTCAGAAAGGGGTCGCGCTCAGGCAGGAGAAGAACATCGAGGATCTTATCGTACACTTCAGAGGTTATCTGGCATTGGATGTTCTGATGGCCTTTATGAACTTACGGTCAGTAAACGCTTTAGGGATATAGTTATGAGAGAATTCAAGCGGATCAAGGATCCGATCTACGGCTATATTCAGATACCTGTAACATATATGACGGATATTGTCGATACATCGGCATTTCAGAGATTGCGGAGAATATTACAGATGAGTTATTCTCCGCTTTATTCGTCTGCAGTACACAATCGGTTCGTGCATTCTATGGGCGTTTATTATCTGGGAGAGCTAGCTTCGGAACAGCTGCTCAGAGAAATAGATAATAAGTTTGGATCTGGTCTGGCTCTGCAGGGTGTTGGGGAGACGTTTAAGCTTGCCTGTCTGCTTCACGATGTGGGGCATGCACCATTTTCCCATACCGGTGAGACATTTTATCTTGAAGATGGGCAGGATTTTTCGGGGCTTCATGCGATGTTGGCAGATGCTGTAGGCAGTGATACATTCAGAACGGACATTCCTGCAGATAAAAGTCAGGCAGCAGCTCCGCATGAGATTATGAGTGCAGTTATAGGGCTTGATGAATATGCAGATTTTTTCCCTGACACAGACCAGAGAGAATTATTTGCAAGGTGTATCACCGGATACAAATACAGTGATCAGTCTTCTGTAGAGAATAATATAAAGAACTGTTTTATATCACTGCTGAATTCGAAAGTGATCGATGTGGACAAGCTTGACTATCTGATCCGGGATGCTTTTATTACCGGATTTGATACAGTTAATATTGATTTTGAACGTTTGCTGACCTCTATTACGATATCAAAAGTTGGCGGCCGTTATGAGATAACATATGGGAAAAATGCCATCAGTGTGATTGAAAATGTAGTGTATGCGCATGATGCCGAGAGAAAATGGATCCAGACACATCCGGTTGTGCTGTATGAAACTTACATACTCCAACACATTATTTCATATCTGAGCGGGAAAATTGATGGAGATGGCAGGAAGCTGTTTTCACGGGAGTCTTTAAGTGTAGAGGGTCAGATGTTTGATAATGGAGTGCATGTATCGCTTCTGTGCGATGATGATATCATATATCTGATGAAAAATGTTTTCCCGGGAGAACTGAACCGTGAATTTTTTGAAAGACGGGAGAGAAGACATCCCGTGTGGAAGTCGGAGGCAGAGTATAAAGTCTTTTTACTGGATCTGGCTAAAGGCGGATCTCTGCTGGAAGAATTTGAGAAGGCAATGAGCGCCACAGCAAAATATCTTGTGAAGAGTACAGATTCGTGGGTCATTGACAATGAGCTGATCGCAAAGCTGGAAGCTGAACGTCAACGCGCGGACGAGACAGATATGGATGCGATGACAAAAGAAGTCCAGATGAAGGATAAAGACAGGATCCTGAAAGTGATGCATGCATTGCAAAACTATGCAGATGAAAAGAAATTTCCCTGTAATTTTGTCGTTTTGATGGCATCACAGTTCGGTAGCGGATTTGGCAAGGTAGATTTTGCTGAAACTAAGATTGCATTTCACACAAAAGACGGAGAAAAAATAGATAAATTCAGTGAGATTGTTTCATCCTTTGAAGCAAAAAAGAAAGAACGTGAGAACTTCTTTTATCTGTTTTATAAACGTGATCCGGATGCGGATGTTAATGAGATAGATATTGATAATCAGGAAATATGCCGGAGACTGTTTCAGAAAGTTGTATTTTAAAGGAGGCCGAAGATGAAGATATTAGTGACCGGAGCGAAAGGCTTTGTAGGGAAGAACCTTGTAGCATCTTTAAAGAATATACGTGACGGCAAGGACCGTGTTCACAAGATCAGAGGACTTGAAGAGCCCTCTGGTCTTGTTGTTTATGAGTATGATATTGATTCGAAGCCTGAGGAGCTGGATGCGTACTGCAGTGATGCGGATTTTGTATTTAATCTTGCCGGGGTGAACCGGCCGAAGGACCCGGAAGAGTTCATGAAGGGAAATTTCGGGTTCGGCTCCCTTCTGCTGGATACTCTGAAGAAGCACGGCAATAAGGCGCCGGTCATGCTTTCCAGCAGCATCCAGGCAAGTCTTGAGGGACGTTACGCGGGAAGCGAGTACGGGAAGAGCAAACTGGCAGGCGAGGAGCTGCTCCGAGAGTACAGTGGGGAGACCGGTGCGAAAGTGCTGATCTACCGCTTCCCGAATCTGTTCGGCAAATGGTGCCGTCCGAACTATAATTCTGCGGTGGCCACATTCAGCAATAATATAGCCAATGACCTGCCGATCCAGGTTAATGACCGGAGCACAGAACTGGAGCTTCTTTATATCGATGATCTGATTGAGGAGATGCTACTGGCGCTGAACGGGGAGGAGCATCGCTTCGTACAGAAGACGGAGGAAGGAGCAGAGAAGGAGTTCTGCATCTGTCCGGTGACGTTTCATGTGACGCTCGGGCAGATCGTGGATCTGCTGTATTCCTTTAAGGAGAGCCGAAATGATCTGTCTGTGCCCGATATGAGCGATGGATTTACGAAGCGGTTATATGCCAATTATCTTTCCTATCTACCGGCGGACGGATTTTCTTATAAGCTGAAGATGAACCGGGATGACCGGGGAAGCTTTACCGAGATCCTGCGGACGGCGGACCGGGGGCAGGTGTCTGTGAATATCAGCAAGCCCGGCATTACGAAAGGCCAGCACTGGCACCATACGAAGAACGAGAAGTTCGTGGTTGTGTCGGGAAGAGGCCTGATCCAGCTCCGGAAGATTGGCGTCGATGAGAATGGAGAGCCCTATCCGGTTGTGGATTATGAAGTGAGCGGGGATGAGATCACGGTAGTGGAGATGATCCCCGGATATACGCACAATATTATCAATCTTTCGGATACGGAGGATTTGGTGACAGTTATGTGGGCCAATGAGCCCTTCGATCCGGAGCATCCGGATACATTCGGCGAGCCGGTGTGACGCATTTGGACATGCCGGAGATGACTATCAGGGAGAAATTTTGCAGTAAGGAGCGCAAAACAGATATTATGAGAACAGACTACAGTGATATTTCATTTAAGGAAAACGGGAAACTGAAGCTTCTGATTATCGTGGGAACTCGGCCGGAGATCATCCGTCTGGGAGCAGTGATCACGAAATGCAGGAAATATTTTGATACGGTTCTTGCCCATACGGGCCAAAACTATGATTACAACTTAAATGGTGTATTCTTTAAGGATCTGAAGCTTGACGATCCGGAGGTGTACATGGATGCGGTGGGAGATGATCTCGGCGCGACGATCGGCAATATCATCAATGCGTCCTATAAGCTGATGACGCAGATTAAACCTGATGCGCTGCTGATCCTGGGGGATACCAATTCATGTCTTTCTGCGATCGCAGCGAAGCGCCTGCATATCCCGATCTTCCATATGGAAGCGGGCAACCGGTGCAAGGATGAGTGTCTGCCGGAGGAGACGAACCGCAGGATCGTGGATATCATTTCCGATGTGAATCTGGCCTACTCCGAGCATGCCCGCAAATATCTCCATGAATGCGGACTGCCGAAAGAGCGTGTCTATGTGACAGGCAGTCCGATGGCGGAAGTGCTCCATCAGAATTTGGCGGAGATCAAGAAATCAGATGTGCTGGAAAAGCTGGGACTGGAATCCGGCAAGTATATTCTTCTGTCCGCACACCGGGAGGAGAATATTGACACAGAGAAGAATTTCCTCTCATTGTTTACGGCGATCAATAAGCTGGCGGAGAAGTATGACATGCCCATCCTCTACTCTTGCCATCCGCGTTCCAGGAAGCGTCTGGAAGGGTCCGGTTTCTGTCTGGATCCGCGGGTCGTACAGCATGAACCGCTTGGCTTCCATGACTACAATCATCTGCAGATGAATGCGTTTGCGGTTGTATCCGATTCCGGGACGCTGCCGGAGGAGAGCTCTTTCTTTACGTCTATCGGGTATCCGTTCCCGGCTGTGTGCATCCGTACTTCCACGGAGCGTCCGGAAGCGCTTGACAAGGCATGCTTCGTTCTGGCCGGGATTGATGAGAAATCCCTGCTGCAGGCGGTGGATACAGCGGTGGAAATGAACCAGAGCGGGGATTATGGCATCCCGGTACCGGATTATGTAGAAGAAAATGTGAGTACTAAAGTTGTGAAGATTATCCAGAGCTATACAGGGGTAGTCAACAAGATGGTCTGGAGAAAATTCTAGGATATATGAGCATGAGGACAGAAGCAGTAGTCTTAAAACCGACCGGAAACGCTCTTATTGACGCTGGGTTTATGATCCCGTAGGATGTGGACTGGCAGGCGGTCTATGAAGAGAGTAATAAGCAGGCAGTGACGGTTCGTCTCTGCGGTGCAAAACAGATGGAGGGACTAGATTCCGAAGTGCAAAACCGATGGGAGAAAGATGTGGCTGCTGTCGCGTTCCACAACTACAGAGTTCCATTTTCCATCAGAACCTGCATCAGGTGATGGAAGGGGCAGAAGGGCAGAGTCTACGAGACATATCTGATTTCCAGTCGCGGCAAAGACGGAATTGGCAAGAGAAGTATGCCCCTGCAGGTTGTTAAATCCGTCAATGAGATGGTGTATACACACTGGCTCCTTACAAAACGCGTGAAGACCCTGCTTCCGGTCGGCTGGGCATATTATTGCACCCGGTATCAGGTCTGGATCGCGATGGGAAAACGGGCACCGTTGCATCTCAGGGAGCTTGAAGAATGTGCGAGAGAGCGGAGAAGCGTGTACGAAAGGTTTGGATTGCACGAGATAGGTTAAGTTAAAAAAGCATAGGAGAATAAGTGATGAGCCCCGTGAGAGAATTAAATGAGCATGAACGCAGGATCAAAGAGATATTTCGCAATATTTACCGCACTCAAGTCTGGGTCAGTATTGAGGAACTGGAAGATATCCGAACACCGCAAGAACTGGAAGAACGTCGGATGGTTGCAAAGTTGAATGTAATGACGATGGATATGCTGGAATATGATGAATCATATTTCAGGGAAGATTCTGATCAGAGACCAGCGGGGTACCGGCCGTATTTTTATAGCTATCTGATTTATATGGATGCTCAGTCAGATCACCGGAAATTGGTAAAATTAAGAGAAATGGGAACTCGCTGGTTTATTGCTGAATTTCGTAGACGTTATTCGGAAGGCTGGGATGAGTATGAGGGAACTGTAGAGAGCAGCGCCAGTCCGGTGATTTTTAGAGACCGCAAAATATACATATCTGATACTACTTTAAATCCGGCAATACTTCGTAGGATCCATGCAGGTTATCCGGTGGCAAAAGCGTCTGACGATAAGGTCGCAGGAGAACACTTGAAGATTTTACTGGAAGATGTACATTTCACATCGACACGGATATATAATGTCGGAAATGGGAATCTGATATGTCTGTCAGGAAACCGCTTAAGAAATTGCTTGGGAAATCGCTTGGGAAATCTGCCAGGAGATTCATTTAAAATGATGTTTGACGTAGGGTATCATCAAAGGTCACATCCTGGCGGCAGCAGAACGAAATATGGGGCGGCTGTCAGAAGTTTTAAAAAAGTTAATCCAGATGCGGTAGTATTGTCCCACTGGGATAACGATCATATTATGGGATGTGTTTATGCTCCAAAAGAATTATTTGAATGTCCCTGGATCGCACCGGAAATTGTTAAGAAAAATGCGGTCGGCGCAAAACGGTTGGCGGCATATCTGACAGTGAAAGATAAACTGACAATTGTACGGAGAGATTCTGTGGAGCGGAAGCTGGTTGAGATAAAAAACCCGGATTCTGAGATAACATTTTATGTTGGAGCAAATAAGCAATATATTTTATCAAAGGAAAATTGTGGTGGTATTCTGATCGAGATTAAAAACCGGAAGAATGGGAAATGGACAGAAAGTCTGTTTTCTGGAGACGCTCCGTACAAAGCGGTAGAAAACGTGATATGGGATCCCAGAACTGAAGGGTATGATAATCTGATCGTTCCGCATCATGGATCTAATATGGACTTTTCCGCCCTGAAAGTGAAAAAGGATGCGGCAGCGATCGTCTGCGGCGATGGAACCACAGGAAGACCATGCGCTTCGCATAAAAAAGAATTAGAATACGGCAAGAGTGGCTATAAGGTAACTATTACTGGAGAAATGACACATTTTTGCAAAGATCTTGATCTGGGATGAGGGTAGAAGATTTAGTCCCTGGCGCCCCGGCTTGACATTCCCTGTGCCATATGCTAACCTTTTCTACAGATCAAACGGATCGGAATATATTTTGAAAAGCAGTGACGAAGAGAGTAGTCTGCCGGAGATCTTACAGAGAAATCCCGGAGGGCATTCCGCAGGAAGCGCGTGTGTCCGATGCTGAGAGGGACGGATGGAAAGCAGATGAACATGGCTTCCGAGCAGCGCACCGAACTGTGACAGCGCGCCAGGTGCTCACAGCGAGGCTGCGAAGGGACCGCCCTTTACAGCGGAGGAGTGCAGATCAGGCACTCACTGAGGTCTTTTCCGCGAGGAAAAGACGAAGAGAAGTGGTAACACGGTGATGACCCGTCTTCTTACATGTTAAGAAGGCGGGATTTTTTTCGTCATAGCATGAACGGCTGCGCAGCAGGATGCAGACCGGATCGCCGCGCGGAGCTCATCCAATGCGGCAGGACAGGAAAGAGAGGGAATCATATGTCAGAGAAACAGAAGTATTACATTACCACCGCCATTGCCTACACATCAGGCAAGCCGCACATCGGCAACACGTATGAGATCGTGCTGGCGGACGCCATCGCGCGTTACAGGAGGAGTCAGGGATATGATGTGTTTTTTCAGACCGGGACAGACGAGCACGGTCAGAAGATCGAACTCAAGGCAGAGGAAGCGGGCATCACCCCAAAGGAGTTTGTGGACAACGTATCCGCTGAGATCAGGAGGATCTGGGACCTGATGGATACGTCTTACGACAAATTCATCCGTACAACGGACGAAGACCATGAGAAGCAGGTGCAGAAGATTTTTAAGAAGCTCTACGATCAGGGCGATATTTATAAAGGATACTATGAAGGTATGTACTGTACGCCGTGCGAGTCCTTCTTTACAGAGTCCCAGCTTGTGGACGGCAAATGCCCGGACTGCGGACGTGAGGTGCAGCCTGCGAAGGAGGAAGCATATTTCTTCAGGATGAGCAAGTATGCGGACCGTCTGATCGGGTACATCAATGAGCATCCGGAGTTTATCCAGCCAGTGTCCAGGAAGAATGAGATGATGAATAACTTTCTCCTTCCCGGGCTTCAGGATCTGTGTGTGTCCAGAACCTCATTTAAGTGGGGAATCCCGGTGGACTTTGATCCGAAGCATGTGACCTATGTGTGGCTGGACGCTCTGACAAACTATATCACAGGGATCGGGTACGATGCGGACGGGAACAGCACGGAGCAGTTTGAGAAGCTGTGGCCCGCGGACCTGCATCTCATCGGGAAGGACATTATCCGCTTCCATACGATCTACTGGCCCATCTTCCTGATGGCGCTGGGGCTGCCTCTTCCGAAGCAGGTGTTCGGACATCCGTGGCTCTTGCAGGGCGACGGCAAGATGAGCAAGTCAAAGGGAAATGTGCTCTATGCGGATGAGCTGGTGGATTTCTTCGGAGTAGATGCAGTACGTTACTTTGTGCTCCATGAGATGCCGTTTGAGAACGACGGCGTGATCACATGGGAGCTGATGGTAGAGCGCCTGAACTCTGACCTTGCGAATACGCTTGGAAACCTGGTGAACCGTACAGTTTCCATGACCAATAAATATTTTGGCGGCACAGTGACGGATAAGGGCGTGGCGGAAGATGTGGACACAGACCTGATGGCTGTGATAGAAAATACGCCGAAGACAGTGGACGCAAAAATGGATGGCCTCAGGGTCGCGGACGCGATCACAGAGATATTTAATCTGTTTAAACGCTGTAATAAATATATTGACGAGACAATGCCGTGGGTGCTGGCAAAGGATGGGGAAAAGAAAGACCGTCTGGAGACTGTCCTCTGGAATCTGATCCAGGGTATTACAGCAGGCGCGAGACTTCTGGGATCCTTTATGCCGTCCACGAGCAAAAAGATACTGGAGCAGCTCGGAGACGGGCACGTGACGGAAAAGCCGGAAATCCTGTTCCAGAGACTGGACCTGGAAGAAGTGATGAAAAAAGTGGAAGAACTGCATCCGCGCAAACCAGAGGACGCTGACGGAGATGCGGCGCAGGCAGGCGAAGGTGCTGGTGAGGAAGTGATCGATATTGAGCCGAAGGATGAGATCACATTTGAGCAGTTCGGAGCCATGCAGTTCCAGGTGGGGGAGATTATTGCCTGCGAGGAAGTGAAGAAATCTAAAAAGCTTCTCTGCTCTCAGGTGAAGATCGGAAGCCAGGTGAAACAGATCGTCTCGGGGATCAAGGCGCACTATACGCCGGAAGAGATGGTCGGAAAGAAAGTCATGGTGCTCGTGAACTTAAAGCCTGCGAAGCTGGCGGGAGTACTGTCAGAGGGAATGCTGCTCTGCGCGGAGGACGCTGACGGGAATCTGTCACTCATGGTGCCGGAGAAGGAGATGCCGGCAGGAGCGGAGATCTGCTGATGCGAGGACGATGCGCGTTCCAGGACTCAGATCCCCTTCAGTGCCTCAAGCAGCCGTGAGTTATCCTCCGGCATCATAATACAGAACCGGACGAATTCCCCGTCCAGGCATTGGAAGGAAGTACAGTCGCGGATCATCAGACCGCGTTTGATGGTAAGCGCTCAATAAAATAATGGCTATCTTTTCACAAGGTATCCCGCTATAGTTGAAGTAAAATACTCCAACTTCAA
>CALWDM010000006.1 GCA_944376695.1 uncultured Mediterraneibacter sp.
CCTGCACTTACATCTTGATTTACTGATATCGAAATTTTGCCATTTTGCGTAGAAAATCATTTATAAGTGGCCTAAAAAAGATGAACAATATAAAATAAGATTTAAACTTGCTTTTCTTTAATAACATTGCCATAAAATGAATGATTTCTAAAGCAATCACATCAAACTGCAGAAACATATAGAAAAATATTTTCTGTTTTTGGCTTTAGCTCAAAATACTCATCTTACTATTCAAAATCTATCGAAATCCTCCTGAGTTGCCACCACCGCATACTTACACTCATCATTGCGGCTCTCCACATACATATCGTTCACCATCCCGATCGTAAGCAGATCCAGGTCCCGGATGGAAAGCCCCAGCTGCACACACCGCAGGAGGAACAGGGGCGTCGTCATTTCCCGGTCAGTCGGGCGAAGTTTTTTTTAGCCTGCGCATCCGTCTGGGTATTCAGCCCCCACAGCTCAATGATCTGGGGCAGTACCTGATAGATGGAAAAAGTGTTAAAGCTGTCCAGCCATTCCTCCGGCGTATCCGGGATGGAAGGGTCGGCATGCTTCGCCATCACATAGGCGATATTCTCAAACATTTCCAAAGAGAACAGATCCAGATTGGAATTCTCCGGGTCATTCTTATCAATCCCCTTTTCCAGATCCCGCAGGTCTTTGTAAATATCCCGGTGGAACCGCATCCGGTAAATCCGGGGAATGGCGGCGGAGGCCTTAAACGCGACCTCCTGCCCATCAATCGTGATATTTTTCTTCATGCTCATAATGTCTCCCCTCCGATTTCATCCTCTTCCATTCCCCGCAGGCTGGACTGCTGTACCCCGGAAGTCTCCAGATCTGTCACCGTCGGCATATACACAGAGGTATACCAGCCGGTGTAGACCGTATCCGTGGTGCTGTCCCCGGTACGTGCCTTCACATAGCCGTTGGCCAAGGGTGCCGCCGTGATGGCCAGCGTTTCCGTCTGTACCTCAATCTCTTCCTCATTGGTCGCGGACTCAATATTCGGCCTTGCCGCCGAACAGTTGTACAGCACATGGCGGATCTTCTTCACATCCCCGTCAAACTCAAAAAGCAAGGCAAAGTTCGCTGTCTCCACATTGGCGCTCTCCACCAGCACACTGTTGTCATCCAGGGATTCCTTCAGCACATCCGTCCGGAAGCTCTCCGGCACCATGGCCAGTTCCAGATCCCCCTCATAGCCCATGTTGTTGGAGATCGTATAGTAGGCGTACCCATCCGCGTAAAAATTGGACGGCTCGCCGTTGGGTTCCAGGGACAGGGATACCGCGCCCGGCATAGCCACCGGCGTCCCGAAGGTCACCTCCCCTTCTTCACTTACTGTAATCAGCGCGTAATGCACATTGCAGATATTGAATTTTACTTTATTCTTCTTATTCGGCATTTACATTCCCTCCATATTAAAAGAGTACAGAACCTCGTACAGCTTCTCACTGTCAATCCAGGTTTCCGTCTTATTATAAAAAATCCCCGCCGCATCAAGCGCATCCTCTATTTTCTGCTCCGAAGCAAGGTCTTTGAAATCCGTGTACAGTTCCGCCCGCACCTCGCTGATCCGATAATAGACCTTCCCGTCCGCGGAAAAGTTATCGCTCCCCGGAAGCAGATAACAGACAAAGGGCGGATCCGGCGCTTCCCCTTCCGCGAAATGGTCATAGGCATAGGGGAAGCCGGCGTTTTTCAAAATATCCAGAAGTTTATCCATCCCTCAGGCTCCTTTCGATCTCTTCCTCCAGCTGCCGGATGCCCTTTTCCTCCGCCGGGACGATATGGGCTTTGCCCGCCACCCGTCCGCCGTTCCGCTTCGCGTGGCCGTACTCCAGCAGATGGGCCAGCTGGTAGCGGTTTTTAGAATGGACCGTCAGCGTCAGGCTGCTGGATGTCTCTTTTGTCTTCTTCACCGCCCAGCTTTTGGCGTAGTCCCCGGTATCCTTCGGGGCGTTGGCGCGGATCTCCTTTTTTACCATCTCCCCGGCATCCCTGACCGCCTGCTTTACATCCTCGGCAGCCAGATCCGCGTATTCCTCCAAAGTCTCCATAACAGCGTCCGCCAGATCCCCGATCTGCACGGTCTGTCCCATAGTCACCGCCTCGCTTTCTCACACCGGAACTTCAGCGCTTTCTTCTTATAGTTCATGTGATCCACAGCCACGATGTTGTAGATTTCCCCTTGAAAAAGGATGCGGAAGCCGTCCGCCGTCACCTCCGCCGCCCGTTTGCAGAAACGGACGGTGAAAGCAAGGTCGGATTCCGCCACCGTCAATCCGGCCGCTGCCTTTTCCTGCCCGCCCTCACCGCTGACCGTGGCATGACAGGTATAATAATCCTCCCAGACATTCTTCCGGTTCCCAATAGAATCCGACACCACGGAATTCTTCTGGAAGGTCACTTTTACATTCAGAAGATCGATCTCCATTAGAACGCCTCCTTCCGGCTGCCGAAGAGCAGGGCTCGAAGCGTCAGGTTCAGGGCATGGTGGTCAGCTTCCTCCCGGTGTTCATACAGATAGGCCACAGTATACATCACCGCCGTTTTTCCATTCTCCGCTTCCTGCAGGCCGCTTTCCTCATCTGTCCGCAGGATATCCATGCACATCCGCTCCGCAGATGCCAAAAGTGTGGTGATCAGCCCATCGTCCTCATCGTCATCTACCCGAAGATAATTCTTCATTTCTTCCAGCGTCACCAGCATCCCGCCTGCCCTCCTTCCTTACCAGCGGCGCCCCATGTCCGGGGACACCGCCCGATTTTTTACATCCAACACATCAGGCACTGGCCTTCTGCGCCAGCACCTTCACCGCCTCGGACAGTACCAGCTTCCCGTCCACCCTCTGGGAGCCAAGGAAGCCCACCTGGCCGTTGGCGGCATACAGTTCGTTCAGCCGCTTGAAGGAACGTCCCTGCCGGTCCGCAATCCAGTAATAGCTGAAATCGCCGAAGGCAATGGTCTTCGCCCCCGCCGCGATCACCGGCATATATGCGGAGGTCTTCACCGGCCTGCCAAGCAGGGTATCCGGCGTACCGGCCATCAGGGACGGCTGCCACAGGTACTGCCCCGTGGAATCCTTCAGCTTGCGCACCGCCTTGATGGTGGAATCGTTCAGCACCCATACCGCCTTCTTCCGATAAGGGGATTTCAGGGAATAAAACAGGTCCATCAGCTCATCTGCCGTAATAGCCGTAGAGGACGCCGACGTCACCCCGGTCTCCGCTCCGCCTGTGGCCGCAAGAACGCCCAGAGGCTTCCCGGAGCCGTCCCCGGTAAAGAAGGCCTCTTCCTCCTTCGCCCCGATCCGGCGGGCAAATTCCTTCGCGATATAGGATTCCAAGTCAAAGACGCTGTCGTTTAAAAGTTCCTCGGATACTTTGATCATGGTACCCACCTTATAAGCCCCGATGGATACCTGCCCGAAGGAATCATCGCTCTCCGTGTAGGCCCCTTCCTCATCGATCCAGGATGCCGTTCCCTTCGTTGCCACTACCGGGATCTTCCGGTCGCCGCTGGAAGTACGGATCACGTTTGCCAGCTGGCGGAACACATTTTCCTCTTCCAGGGCTTCCACCAGGGTACGTTCATACTCATCCGGCACAAGATACCCGCCCTCGGAATCTGTTCCCTCTTCCAGTGCGTTGACCACGCTGGGAAGCGGCACCTTGGAGCGCATGGCGTTCCAGAAATTGGCCTTGTATTCCTCCGAAGCCCGCCCGGTCTTCTCCTTTCCCGCGCTGCCGGATGCCGGACGCCCGGTCAGGGGCTGATTCACCGGCTGGGACAGCTCCCTCTCAAAGGCTTCCTGCCGCTCCATCCTGGCGATCTCTTTTCCCAGATCCGTGATCTCCTGTTCCATACGGGTATAGGCGGCGTCATCCTCCGCAGACAGCACACCTTTTTCATTCCTGTGGGAATCCAGAAAGGCTTTCGCTGCCTCCCACGCCTTCGCCCTCTTCTCTCTCAGTTCTAAAATCGTCATCGTCACGTCCTCCTCTAATTCTTCAATAAATTAAGCCGCTCGTAGAGACTGTCTACGCTGCGGCCTGTTGGTTCGGTTTTCGGTTTTGTCCTGCACTTTGCCGCGATCTTATCCATTAAGGAATTGACTGCGGCGGCTTCGGAATAGAGCATGGATACCGCGGGCGGCTCCATGTCATCCGGAACTTCAGAACGTTTCAGGATCCCATCGGCAAACCCCAGTTCCACTGCTTTCCCGGCATCCATCCAGGTTTCCGCGTCCATCATATGGGACAGCTTAGCTCGGGACAGGCCGGTCTTGATCTCATAGGCGTTGATGATGGAATCCTTCACGCTTTCCAGCATCTCAATGGCCTTCTGCATTTCTCCGGAATCTCCCCAGGCGATGGTGGCCGGGTTATGGATCATCAGCATGCCTACCGGCGAGATCAGCACTTTTGTGCCTGCCATAGCGATCACACTTGCCGCAGACGCCGCGATCCCATCGATCTTTACCGTGACATTTCCCTTATAATCCATCAGCATGTTGTAAATCTGGGCCGCGGCCACACAGTCCCCGCCGGGGCTGTTGATCCACACTGTGATATCGCCGCTTCCCGCCATCAGTTCTTCCTTAAAAAGAGCCGGTGTGACTTCATCGTCATACCAGCTCTCCTCCGCAATCGTCCCATTCAGGAACAGCACCCTCTCAATCCTCTCCTCACCGGAATCCTGATCCCGGATCTTCCTGCTCTTCCAGTTCCAAAATTTCTTCATCGGATCTCTTCTCCTTTCCCCTCAAAATCATCTGCCCCTGCAGGCATCCCCTGCTGACCTGTTCCAAACAGCCCGGCATCCGCAAGCTTCGTCATGTTTCCGTTGATCAGATACAGATCCCCGCCCTGCTCTGCCGGGATCCGGTCCAGGTTTTCCAGTTCCCTGATATCGTTGGCGCTCATCCAGCCGTTCTGCCTTGCCGTAGCGTAGCCATTCATCCGGCTCTGGTAGTCCCCTCTGAGCAGGCCGTCCACGTTGAACTTGATGAAATACTGCTTTTTCTCCTCCCTGGACAGTAAAGAACGCACCATGGACTGCTCCCACCGGGACACCCAGGGATCCAGGGTATACTTCACGAATTCCAGGGACTGCTGCTCGATATTGTTGAAGGACGACTTTTCCAGATCCCCGATCATATGGGGCGGAACCCGGAAGATCCGGGCGATCTCATCCAGTTGGAACTTCCTTGTTTCCAGGAACTGCGCCTGCTCCGGCGAAATGGAGATAGGCGTATACTTCATCCCTTCTTCCAGCACCGCCACCTTGTTGGCGTTCCCGGATCCGCCAAATGTCCTCTGCCAGCTTTCCCGCACCCGGCTGGGATCTTTGATCGTCCCCGGATGTTCCAACACCCCGGAAGGCGCCGCGCCGTTGGCGAAAAACTTCGCCCCGTATTCCTCGCAGGCCATGGCCATGCCGATGGCGTTCTTCGCCATAGCAATGGGCGAATAGCCCACCAGCCCGTCAAATCCCAGACCAGGGATATGCAGCACTTCATAAGGGGACAGCCGGACAATGGATCCCTTCATGGTCGGCGCGTCATCGGAATACAGGGTGTACTCGTAGTACAGCTGCCCTTTGTCATCCCTGTCCACATACATCCGGTCTGCCATTAAAGGATATAAGGCAATCACCTCACCCCTCCCGTTCCGGATAATCTGAGCGTAGGCGTTGCCCCACAAAAGCAGATGCGTCATCAGCGTCTCACGAAAGACAAAAGACGTCATCTCCGGGTTCGGCTCATCATGGAGCAGGAAATAAAGAGGATGGTTGACCGCCTTCTCTTTCCCGCCATTCTCTGTATACCGGTAAAACTGCAGGGGCAGGCTGGCCACCGCCTCCGACAGGATCCTCACGCAGGAATACACTGCCGTCATCTGCATGGCCGTCCGTTCATTCACCCGCTTCCCGGAAGTGCTCCCTCCCATAAAGAAAGTATAGCCGCTGCCGGACGTCCGGTTTTCCGGCTTATCCCTGCTCCTTCCAAACCCAAACAAACTTAAAATTCCCATGAAAACCTCCTATCAAAACACCAGCAGTCCTCTGGTATCGTAAACCGATTCCCTGGTATCATTCCCGCACCGGATTGCCCGGTCCAGCCCCATGATCGCCGCGATCGCTCCATCGATCTTCTCCGTGGACTTTTCCTTGTCCGCCTTGATGTTCCCTGCCGGATCCGTGCGGATAAAGATGTTGTCCATCATCCACCGCAGCACCGAATGCCCGCCGTGGGCGATCCTCTGCTCAAGCGTCAGCTTCATCAGTTCCTTGGTGGGCGGCGACATGTCCTTAAAGCCCTGGCCAAAGGGAACCACCGTGAAGCCCATCCCTTCCAGGTTCTGGACCATCTGCACGGCGCCCCACCGGTCAAAAGCGATCTCCCGGATGTTGAACCGCTCCCCCAGGCGTTCAATGAACTTTTCAATATAGCCGTAATGCACCACATTCCCCTCCGTGGTCTGCAGGAAGCCCTGCCGTTCCCACACATCATAGGGGACATGATCCCTGCGCACCCGCAGGTCCAGCGTCTCTTCCGGGATCCAGAAATACGGGAGCAGCTGGAACTTATCTTCCTCATCCAGGGGCGGGAATACCAGGACAAACGCCGTGATATCCGTGGTGGAGGAAAGATCCAGGCCGCCGTAGCAGACACGCCCTTCCAGTTCCTCTTCATTGATCGCGAAGGCGCATTGATCCCATTTCTCCATCGGCATCCATCGCACCGCCTGCTTCACCCACTGGTTCAGCCTCAGCTGCCGGAAGGAGTTTTCCTCACCCGGATTCTGCTTCGCCGACTCGCAGGCCGCTTTCACCTTGTCCATCCCCACCGTGATGTCCAGAGACGGATTCGCCTTCTTCCAGACCTTCGGGTCAGTCCAGTCGTCACCCTCATCCGCTCCATAGATCACCGGGTAAAAAGTCGGATCGATCTTTCGACCTTCCAGGATATCCTTTGCCTTCTGGTGCGTCTCATAGCAGATGGAGTTGGTATCTGTCCCCGCTGTGGTGATATAAAAGAACAGGGGCTGCATCCTTGCGTCACCGCTGCCTTTTGTCATGACATCAAACAGTCTCCTGTCCGGAGCCGCGTGCAGTTCATCATAGACCACCCCATGGATGTTGAATCCATGCTTGGAATAGGCTTCCGAACTGAGTACTTGGTAAAAGGAGTTGGTCGGCAGGTAGATGATCCGTTTCTGGGATGCCAGAATCTTCACCCGCTTGGAAAGTGCCGGACACATCCGCACCATATCCGCCGCGACATCAAACACAATCGCCGCCTGCTGCCGGTCTGAAGCGCATCCGTATACCTCCGCCCGCTCTTCCCCGTCCCCGCAGGTCAGCAGCAGGGCCACCGCGGCCGCAAGTTCTGATTTTCCCTGCTTTTTGGGGATCTCAATATATGCCTGGTTGAACTGCCGGTACCCATTTTCTTTGATCGTCCCAAACAGGTCCCGGACAATCTGCTCCTGCCAGTCAATCAGTTCAAACTTTTTCCCTGCCCATTTTCCTTTCGTATGGCACAGGCTCTCAATAAACGCCACCGCATAGTCCGCAGCCTCTTTGTCGTAATGGGAACCCTTCGCCATGAACCTGGTCTGCTTATACTTCTTCAGTTTTCTCATGACGATTCCCTCCTGATATTCAGCTTGGCGTACTCCCCATATAATCTGCTGGCAGCACGATCCCTCGCCGCAGCTGCCTCTTCCGCAGAAATAAAAAGGCCGAGATAGATTTTCTTTCCATCCCGGCTGATATATGCCTCATATTTTTCAGCTTTTTTATGATAGCTCACACCTTGATATCCTGATGAATTTGTACACCGGATCCTCTGGTTGAACATATTCTGCTGATGGGAACATATCCGCAGGTTCTTTCTGCGATTGTCCAGCTTATTGCCGGATATATGATCTACTTCATACCCTGGCTCCGGTTTCATCAGATATCTGTGCAAAGGTTCTGTCCGGGCACCGCCTGGCAGCTTTCTGCTTGTGTGGGAAACCGGATACCCTCTTTTTCCCAACGACCATGTTCTTTGCGATACAGCAGGAAAATCTTCCGCGTCAATCAAAAAGAAACTGCCATTCCGAAAGAAAATCCGAAGATACTGCCTATCAGAAGAATATTCAAAAGAATTTCTCACAGCTGCATCATCTCCTTACACGTATTTCAGCCACTGCCTGTACACCTCACTGGCAATGTTCGCCATCATCACCGGCGGCACGCTCATCCCGCAGACATAATTGACTTCCTGATCCATGAAATCATAATCTTCCGGAAACGTCTGTGTCGCCACATAATCATGGACGGAATACTTTTCCCCGTCACAGAACCTGGTTACAATCGCGCAGGCGGTATTGGTCGGCGCTACCCGGCTGTCTTCCACAATAGCATTGTTGAACATGGACAGTTTTCCGCGTTCCCTAAGGGAAATATCTGCGAAACAGGTATCCCCTTTCTTCCTTTTCGCCACCAGCTCCGTCATTAGCGCTTTCTGGTAGAGAATCCCATGTTCGCTCCGCACTTCTCCGAAGCGGATCGGCTTCTCATGGAAATCCAGCTTCAGCTTCGGCAGGTCCAGGTCATTGCGATGGGCAATAAAAAAGACACGTCTCCTCCTCTGCGGAACCCCCATGGTATGGGCGTCCAGCAGGAAGATCTGTGTCACATAGCCCGCCGCTTTAAAGGCTTTCAGCAGTTCATTTACATAGCCCCTGGCATTCCCTTTCAGCAGGCCGGAAACATTTTCCGCGATCACTGCCTTAGGCTTTAAAATCTCCGCTGTCCGGATGAAATGCAGGAACAGATCATCCAGCCGCTGTTTCTTCTGCCCTTCCCGGAATGCCTTTTCCTTTCCCCATGCCTTCTCCCTGTCCCCGGCAGTGGAAAATACGGAACAGGGCGGCGACCCGTCCAGGATATCCAGATGTCTTAATTCCTCCGGGTAGACCTGCAGCTGATTGAATTCCCGGATATCCATCAGATACGGATATTTCGGATGATGGTTCCGTCTGTACAGCTTCATCATCTCCGGGTCAATCTCGCAGTTCCCCAGCACCGTATACCCGGCAAGCTTATATCCCATGGAAGAGCCTCCGCCGCAGGAAAAACAGCTGAATACCGTCCTTCCGTTCTTTGGAACGTCCTTCAGGTCATCCAGCCGCCATTTCCATGGGAACCTGTGGTCAGTTGAATTTAAAGCCGCATCTCGGACATTCGTGTGCGAATTCCTCATCCCCAAACTCCCCCTCGTCATACTCCTTATTGCTTCCCGTATCGTCCGGATCCTCCCGAACCGCGAACAGGTCTTTCACCTCATCCTCACGAAAACCGGTCAGGGATACGTCAAAGTCCTCTCCCTGCAGGCTTTCAATCTCGATCCTCAGAAGTTCCTCGTCCCATCCGGCATCCATAGCCATACGGTTGTCCGCCAGGATATACGCTTTCTTCTGGGCTTCGCTCAGATGGTCTGCCAGCACACAGGGAACTTTTTCCATCCCTTCCTCCTGTGCGGCCAGCACACGCCCATGCCCTGCGATAATTCCGCAGTCCCCATCAATGATTACCGGATTAAGGAACCCGAATTCCCGGATCGATGCCCGCAGCTTCGCGATCTGCGCCGGGGAATGGGTCCTTGCGTTGTTGATATACGGCACCAGCTTCGCGGTCTCTACCATCCGCATTTTATGTTCCATCTCACATTCCTCCATTTCTTGCCCGGAGCAGCCGCTCCATCACATCATCCTGGGGCGTAGACCCCTGCCACTCCACCGAGCAATTCTCCTTCACCACCTGATAGATCTGATACCAGATCTGGTTGACCTGCTTCATATACTGCTGGGACATGGAAACATACGGGGAAGCGATGGCGTTCCCTGTGGTGGGATGCTTCGCCAGAAATCCGTATTCAGAAATACATTCCTCGCACTGGATCCACCGGGATACGGAAACCGCGTACTGCTCCACCAGCTGAATATTGACCAGCCGGTCACATCCCCGCTCCCTCAGCCATTTCCATGTCTCTTCATACACCTCCGCCGCGCAGAAGCTTTTTCCGCTTTTCTGCTTCGCTTTCAGGTAATCCTTCACCGGCGGCATTTCTTCCCCGGACATTTCCGAAGGCTCCGGCAGGTCCAGGACCATTGCCGTTCCGCCGTCATTGATACGGTCTGTCAGGGCCTTCTTTTTCCTTCCGGCGCCGACTCTCGCGCCGCCCCGGCCTGTCCCATCTCTGGCCATGGCCTTCACCTCTTTCCTTTCCGGGGCAATACCCCCTTTGATTTCCATTTTTTGTACACGACACCCCCGCACCGTTCCCCAGAAGAGAAGGTACAGAGATTTTGACCGCCCCTCCCCGGCTGAACTTTCACCGGTTATGCCAGCGGTCTCCGTTCTCCGCGTGGATCTTCGCGTGGCAGGACCGGCACAGGGCGATCAGGTTGCCCCTCTCATGGGTGCCGCCTTGGGACAGCGGCAGCTTATGGTGGATCTCCTCGGTCCTCACATACCGTCCTTCCTTCAGGCACTGCTCGCACAGCGGATGCTCCGACGCATACTTATCGCGGATCCGTTTCCATGCCCGTCCGTATCTGCGGCGTACAGCAGGATCCCTGCCGTACTTCTCGTAGCGTCGGTTCTCTTCTTTCTGGTGTTCCTCACAGAACCTCCCTTCCGTCAGGTTCGGGCATCCCGGCCAGGAACATGGCCGCTTCGGTTTCCTCGGCAATACTCCCACCTCCTTCGGGCATAAAGAAAGCCCTGGGGAATCGCTTCCTCAAGGCTCTCTCTTTTTATTTTCCGCACCTTAACAATATCACAAAGGCATACTGTAATGTACTTGATTTTACTGTATTGTTTCAGGAATTTCGATCTCCGCAAGGGCTTTCCGGTGAAGCCGGAATACATTATCGATGCCGTAGCCAAGCTCAATCGCGATTTCTTCCCATCTCATATAGGACAGGTACCGCAATTCCAATACCATCTGAAGTTCCGTATTCTCCACAGCTTTGATCCTGCGGACAATCCCCTTCTTCAATTCCACCAGCCAAAGCATATCCTGGTTGATTTCTGATTCCAGGTCTATGATCCTGCAGACGGTATCTTCCATTCTGGAACCATCCCTGTTCGGACTCTTCGGCATATCCGAATAAGCCGCTGTGACCTTGGCCGCCAGATTATGAAGTTCCTCAATCTGATTCAGCTTGCTCTCGATCCGCTGGTTCAGCCCGAATGCTTGGGATAAATACTTTTTTGCTTCCTGCTGCTTTCTGTTCATAAGCCACCTCCGATTGAAATCTGTAAACCGTTCCCCTCGGATTGCCTCCCTTGATTGACTATGATGACCTTATCTCCGCCTGAAGTCTGCGGATCAAACATTCTCCATCTACAGAAGTAAGCGTCTGATACCAGCCGGAACGGAAAAAGCGCTCAATCCGCAAAGCCTCATCTATAGCATCCTTGTTTTGGGGATGCGCTTTTATTTTCTTCAGCGCTGCCCTGTAATCCTCCGCCGCCTGCGCGATGACCGCGTTCGCAAGGTTCTCATAAGGATCCCCTGTCTGTTTATTGACGATCGCCATGTCCCATCACCTCCGCTTTCACGGCATCGATCAATGCTTTCTGCGTGTGGTCTTTTGTTTCCAGCGCACGCATGATCTGTTCATCAATGGTCTTTGCCGCAAGGATGTGGATCACGGACACCGTCTCCTTCTGTCCCTGCCGCCAAAGCCTCGCCACCGTCTGCTGGTACAGTTCCAGGCTCCATGTAAGCCCGAACCACACCAGGATATTCCCGCCGCTCTGAAGGTTCAGGCCGTGTCCGGCGGATGCCGGATGAATGAGCCCCACAGGAATTTCCCCCTCATTCCACCGCCGGATATTCCGCTCTTTATCCAGTCTGGAGCAGCCAATCTTAAGTTCGGAAAGCCTGTCCTGGATCCGTTCCAGGTCATGCTGGTACCAATAGGCCGCAAGGACCGGTTTCCCGTTCGACGCCTCAATGATGTCCTCCAAAGCATCCAGCTTCCGGTCATGGATCGTTTCATAAGTGCCGTCATCAGAATATACCGCTCCGTTTGCCATCTGGGACAGCTTCCCGGACAGCGCTGCCGCGTTCGCGGCTGTCACTTCCCCTTCCGGCAGCTTTAAAAGAAGATCCCGCTTCATCCGCTCATATTTTACAAGTTCCGGTTCATCCAGACGTACCATATATCTGGAATTCACCAGTTCCGGCATCTTCAGGTGATCCGCTGATTTCATGGAGATCGTGATATCAGAGATCTTGTCATAGATCGCCTCTTCCGCTCCCGGAAGGAGTTTATAGCTATATACGACATGCCCATTCGTCTTATCCGGCACGAAATACCGGTTCCGGTACTGTCCGATAAACCTTCCCAGTCTCTGCCCCATATCCAAAAGCTTATATTCCGCGAACAGGTCCATCAGTCCGTTGGAAGAAGGCGTCCCGGTCAGGCCCACGATCCGTTTCACTTTCGGCCGCACCTTCATCAATGCCTTAAAGCGTTTTGCCTGCCAGTTCTTAAAAGACGACAGCTCATCCACCACTACCATGTCATAATCAAACGGCAGGCCGCTCTTTTCCACCAGCCACTGGACATTTTCCCGGTTGATCAGGTAAAGATCTGCCCTTGCTTCCAATGCAGCCATCCGTTCTGTCTCCGTCCCCACTGCCACGCTGTATCGGAGATCCGATGTATGGTCCCATTTTTTGATCTCATCCGGCCAGCTCATTTTTGCCACCCGGATCGGTGCGATCACAAGCACCTTATGGATTTCAAAGCGGTCAAACATCAGATCGCGGATTGCCGTCAGCGTGATGGATGTCTTCCCAAGCCCGCATTCCAGGAATACCGCCGCCGTCTCATGCTCTTTGATATATTCCGATGCGTAAACCTGGTAGTCATGCGGTTCGTATTTCATCAATGATCCCTCCAATCCGCTCCGGGGCATCCAGCACATACACCCGGTACCCCAAAGACCGCAGCAGCCCATGCCTGGACGCCTGCAATGGCCTTGCTTTCTTCCCCGGAGCCTTTACTTCCACAAATCCCATCCTCCCGCCCGGCAAAAGCACGATCCTGTCCGGCAGGCCATCAAATCCAGGCGCTGTCCACTTGGGACAGATCCCGCCTGCTGCCCTCACCGCTTTTACCAGCTTCTGCTCCACTGTTTTCTCTCTCATATATCCTCCTATTTCCAGAACGACAGAACCCAAAATTCCTTACGCGCGTATATATACGCGTTATACGCACCCCATTTCTTTAAAAAACATCATTTATTTGTACTATAAAGAAATAGATGTTCTCCCGTTCCTTTTCACCTCAAAACCGCCCGTAAAATCAGGCTTTTTCCAGGAACAGCGGACAGGAACAGAACAAGCGCCGGTTCTGTTCCCATACGGTGTTCCATTGTTTTACCCGTTCCGCCTGTATATCCTCTGCTTGCCGTAGATTGGCAGGACTTTTGCCTTCCCGGTCCTGCTCCACCCGTCCATTCTCTCCATGATGGCCGCAATGGAATAGCTGTCCGATGGCTTCATATCTTCTTTCGCCTTTCCAAAACATTCGCACCAGATCTCCATGTTGGAGACTTCCATCCGGCGGACGCTGCCGCCCGGCCGCATCGGGTCATCCGCGTCCCGGACATAGTCACGCCGCTTATAGACATCCATGGAATCCCAGGTGTCCGGCAGGAGCATATCCAGGTATTCCTGCACCAGCCCTTCCCGGTCGTCCCGTTCCATCGCCGCCCGCTGCTCTTCTTTGGCATAGTCCTCCAGTTCCGGCGGAAGATACAGCTTCTCCCCGGCTTTGGCATATACCATGACCTCCGCCCAGACCTGCCTCACCGTATCCTCGTCCATATCCCAGGGCTTGTACTTCCCGTTTCCCGGCACCTTCACATTCCAGTACCTTCTGTTCCCGGTAATGTCCCTGAGATACCCGTTCTGGCTGTTGGTGGTGCCGAAAAATACGCACTGCCTCGGATGGGGCGTCACCCTTCTCCCGAAGCTGGCCCGGTACTTGTCATCCTGCCTGGAAATAAAGGCTTTCACCTTATCCAGATCCGCTTTCCGCATCCCGGCAAGCTCCCCGATCTCCATGATCCAGTACCCCTGCAGCTTCTCCGCCGCCGTCTTGTCATTCATATCCGACAGGTTCAGGCTGTCCGAGTACCACTCGCCGCCAAGCTTCGCGATCAGCGTACTCTTCCCGATCCCCTGGTCCCCGTTCAGAACGATCATGCTGTCAAACTTGATTCCCGGATGGTACACCCGGCAGTAAGCCGCGCACAGCTCCTTCCTTGTAACTGCCCGTACATATGGAGTGTCCTCCGCCCCAAGATAATCGATCAGCAGCGTATCCGCGCGCTCCACCCCGTCCCAATCAGGAAGCGTCTCAAAGAACTCCCGGATCGGATGGTAGGATCGGTCATCCACAGCCTTCGTAACGGCGATATCATAATTTCTGGCGGAGAATGTCCCGTATGCCGCGTCCACATAGCAGATCAGCTGGGCGTCATCCGCGTCCCGCCAGAACTTGACCGGATGCGGCCAGGGGACTTTCCCCCGGATCTCCATGCCGTCCGCCAGCTGGTTGAACACAATCCCCTTCAGGTTCTCATCATTCTCCAGGATCAGCATGAGGTTGTGCAGGTTATTCTTAAGTTCCATACTCTTCTTCTCATACTGAAGCTGCTTCTTCCACGCGTCCGGATCCGCTTCATCAAAATCCTCCGCTGCCGCCTGCCGTTTTTCCTCAAAGATCCGGAGTTTTACCTTCTCATCCGCCGCGGCGAATTCAGCCATGGCGTTATAGGACTTCTTCGGGTCGTCATCCGGGAACTTATGAACTCTTACTGCATCAAAAGCGTTCAGCAGCTGCCCGCAGGCCGGATCCGTCGCGTGGAAGCTGTAGGAAAACTTCTCGTCAATGATGATGACGCCGGCGGAACTGTCTGCCGGGATATAGTCATACCTTCCTTCCATCGCCGACGGCGCGTAAACATCCGACAGGAACTTTTCGATCGCCTCCCGGATCGGGTAAGTACGGCAGAACGCCCCCACCGCGCCGGTCTTTGCAAGCGGATCCGCCTGCTGTTTCGCGGCTTTTTTCACCGCCTCCGATTCCCTGGACGATACCGGCCAGGTGGAAACGTCCCGCCAGTCATCGTACATTCCCAGGTAAGCGTCCGGATCCAGGATGTCGCCGTCCATGACCTGATAGACGTACTCCCCGTTGCGTGACGTGGAAGGCCAGTACATCAGCCGGTGCGGCTGGTACGTGGTATCATCAAACAGATCCATCCCGATCTCCTGCGCCACCTTGCGGGCAAGGGCCGGATATTCCTCCTCGGACACATCCCGTTTCAGCGGGAAGATCAGCCGCAGCCGCGGCGCCTCCGGCGTATGCTTGTGCGTAGAGTAGACACACATCTCATGGGAATGGAACAGGGAAAGCTCATCCAGGATATCCGGCGTGCCGTGGTCCATATCCAGCGTCAGCATGGACCGGCACAGAACCGTCCCGGTCTTTCTCCTGCCGCCCCGCAGGTGTCCGCCCACAAAGCCGCCCACATCCTTGACGGCGTCCTGCTGGGGCTTTGTCATTTTCCTGTATTCCTCCACTGTTTCCGTAGTGGTCTGCGTGGTGCTCACCCTCCTGCAGAAATCGTCCCAGGAGATCTCATTGTTCTTCCATCTTTTCTCCATACGGGAATTCCCATACGCGATCTTCATCCTGCCATCCCCTCCTTCTCCCGCAGGTCATCGGTAAAATACCGGATCTTCTTGCGCAGCTTCCTGGCCTTTTCGATCTCATCGGCCATGCCTTCGGAGACCGTATCCCCGAACACCCAGACTTCTTCGCATTTCCCCATGAACACAATGCCCATCTTCAGCCCCAGCCACCGTTCCGTTTCCTCATGCAGGTACTGCGGGCAGAGCAGGTGCGGGGCAATCGGGATGCAGTGCCTTTCCACCGCGAACCGGGAAAACGCCCTCGCCCGGAACGTGTTCTTCTCCACATCTCCCGCGTAAGGCGAACAGATATAGACCAACGGGCGGTACGCGGCCGCCGCCCTGGCCGCCCGCTCTTCCGCCTCGATCCTGGTCAGCGCTTCATATACCACGGGATCATAATATCCCTCGCTGTTATACTTGCTGATCCCCATGCTCAGTTCCCCCTTTCAATCAGCGGAAGGATCCCATCCGCTTTCAAAAGGTCATAGATGAAAAGCCTTCCTTTCTGCGTCCAGTACGTATGCACCTTCGTATGCGCTGTCCCGTCATGCGCCGGATAAGCGTGTGTCTTCGTGCTGGTGTAGCCGCACCCGGCATATTTCTGGTACAAAAGCCAGATCTTTCCACCCTGCTTATACTGCACGCCTTTCTCATGCAGGTACTGGTTCATCCGCTTCGCGCTCCATCCATAATCTTTCGCGAATTCCGATACCGCCAGCAGGCTGGGGCTGTTCAGAACCACATCGTAATAGCTTGCCTTCGGCCTCATCTCCGCAAGCTGCTGCTTCTGCACGGCAGTCTCCTGTTCCAGCGCCACCCTCTTCAGCCGCTCGGCCTTAAACGCCTGCAGCGCTTCGATCAGAGCATCCGTGTTATTCACAATGTCATCCAGCGCAAATACTCCGTGCCTCCGGATCGCCGGAAGGACTTCAGAAGTCACCCACCTCTTGAAGCGTTTCGCGGACGGAAGCCTGCTGGAAAGGATCAGGCTGTAAAGACCGGATTCGTTGATAAGCACCGGCGTCTGCTCTCTTCCCATAGAGTCGCGAATCGCTACCCCATCCATTCTGTCCTCTGCATCCACATGCTTCGCAAGAGCATCCCTGGTATTTGCGTAACCAAGAATCTCCGCTACATCCTTCCCGACAAAATACGGCTCGCCATTGACTGTGATACTGCGGACCGAGCCGAACTCCGCATTGCTGAATACCTGTAACTCACTCATGAATTACCCTCCTTGATATGAGATTTTTGAAGGGCCTGTTCCCTTCAAGTCACAGGCAGCAAAAAGGAGAGGATTTTTACCCTCTCCCGAAAATCTTTTCAATCTTTTTTATAGAACTGCGTTTCGTATCCGTCCGCCCGCAGCACCAGCCCCTCCGCCCAGGGCGGCGTCCGTCCCATCTGCTCACAGATCGCTTCCAGGGAAGCGTCCTTCCGGCACTCAATGATCAGTTCGTCATGCACATGGGCGCAGATCCGGCAGTGTGACAGCGTCCCCATGGCGTAGCAGAGAATATCCCTGGATATGGCCTGCACGATGTTCTCCACAAACTTCGGGCCGTAGCTCTCGATCCGCTCCCACTTCTTTGTTCCTCCCACGCCTTCATAAGTCACAGATTCCCCGCCGAAACGGTTCTCACCGATCCTCGGCTTCACATAGGCAAGCCTTCTCCCGGAAGGCAGGGTAATGAACAGCATCCCGCTCCGGCACTCAAAACGGATCCCCCGCAGGACAGACGGTTCCCTCTGCTTCACTGCCTTTTTTACCGCCCGGTCCACATCCCACCAGAACCGGACGATATTGGGATTCGCCGTCCGCCAGGAATCCACCAGCGGCTGAAGTTCCTCTTCCTTAAGCCCCATCTCCAATGCGCCCATGGATTTCAGGGCGCCTGTGCTTCCGCCGTAACCGCAGTTGTGGACAAGGTGTCCCGATACGGTAAAACGGTGACGCAGTCCGGCATTTCGTAGATCATAAAGTCGAGCCGTGCGCTGATGATGCGCCAGTTTTTTCTCTTCCGCATTACAGCTTTCCTTGCATCCGCAATGATCTCTTCCCGAGTCATCCCTCCGGACAATTTCCGAATTACAACGCTGCGGGAATACGGCCAATACTTCTGGCTGAACTCGCTCAGCACGGTATTCCTCCGATTGGCCTGATTCTCCGCTCTGGATACAAACCGGATGTTTCCCGGCCTGTAATCCCCATTCGTATCGATCCGGTCGATTTCCGCTGATCTGTCCGGGATTCCAAACTCCCGGATCAGGTACAGCCCCGCTTCGAGAACGCTGGGAAATTTGAACTGGATCCCCCGGCCGCCGTAATTCCGATATTCCGGATCGGCAGGATTCTCGCACCGCTGCTTTGCCGCGGTAAGTCTTTTGCTCAGCCATTGGGGAATCTGCCTTGGTTGGGAACACGCCTGACACCCCTTGGATTTCCCGGAAGTCAGGCTGTTCAAATTCTGTCATTGAACCGAATTGCAGCCTGTGCAGCGGGTCAAAACATAACATTGATTCATCTTTTTGTTCCATCGTTTTTCCGAGCTGATGATAACTACCCAGCCGTACTGCCTGCCCACGATCTCCGGTTTGAACGAGATGTGCGCCGCTGGCGGCGGCGAATCCAAACGGTACCGGCTCCGGTTGCCCTTCCACCCAGACGAGGTGGTCAAATGTTGCGGTGAGTCCTTCATAAGTGATAACCTCCCTTTCTCCCCGGTATACAGGGCCGTCATGCGGCACCCATTCTTCACCGTCCCATACTTTCATATCCCCGGTCACTTCCTGAATGGGTACTTCTCCCTGATCCGTAAGTACCAGCTGCCCTTCAGCAATACAGGCAAGTTCCGCAACTTTTCCTTTCTGCCGCAAGTGGCCGTTGACACCGTGCTTTTCCACTGGCACTCCAAACATTTTACTGGCCGATTGGCAATAGATATCGCCGCCTTGGCTGAACAATTCCAGGCGCCAGGTCTCCCCGGCCAGCCACGCCAGCACCCGCGCCTCGATGGATGAAAAGTCCGCCACGCAGAACTTATTTCCTCCCGCAGCGACAAAAGCAGTCCGGATCAATTCCGACAATACATTCGGCACAGAATCATACAGCATGGACAGGGCTTCATAATCCCCATTTTTGACAAGGCCTCTCGCCTGTTCCAGATCCTCCATATGGTTCTGCGGAAGGTTCTGCAGCTGGATAATACGCCCGGCCCACCTGCCGCTCCGGTTAGCCCCGAGGAACTGAAACATTCCCCTCGCCCTGCCGTCCCTGCAGACAGCGTTCCGCATGGCCTGATACTTCTTTACGGAAGACTTTGCCAGCTGCAGACGGAGCTTCAATGCTTCCGCGACTTCTTCATCCATATCCCTATCCGCGATCATCTTTGCCGCGTCCTTCTTCCCCAGTGTTTCCGTCTCCACGCCCCGCCCGGACAGCCACTGCTTCATCTGCGCCACGCTGTTGGGATTTTCCAGCCCAGTAATCTTCTTCATGGCATTCAACAGCTGATCTTTTGAGATGCCGTCCAACCGGATCGCGTTCTCCGCAAAATCCATATCCAGCAGGATCCCCCGGTCATTGATTTCCTGGTCAAGCCAGAACTCTTCCCAGACGAAATCCGGCACCGGAAAATTCCGCAGTTTCTCCTGGATGGACATTTCTGCTTCCACATCCCTCTGGTTATAAGACTTGAAACGCTCCCATTTCCCCCTGTCATGTTCCGGGAGGTTCCTGGTTCTTCCCCCATTGGCCTTCGTTGCTTTGCACGGCACGCAGAAATACCGGATCAGGTCTTTCCCTTCTTTCAGCTTCTGCTCTTCCAATCCCAGCACTGCTCCGGCGCCGGCAAGGGATAGGGGCAGCCCCATATAGGCGGACCAGACCATGGAACATTTCCATCCCCGCGGATCCAAATAATCGCCAACCGTATCTCCCGGCACGCTGTAAGAGGAAAAGTATTCCGGATGGTTCCTTCTCAGCCATTCCGACAGGCAGACACGTTCAAAATTGCTGTTGAACGCCCATTTCGTCACGGCTTTATCAGACAGGGCGGCCAGCACTTCCTCCGGCAGCTTCTCCCCGGACGCCAAATCGACTACACGGACGGCGCCGCCATCCACCGCGTAGCCAAAAAGCAGGATGTCAAAATCCAGATGCTGCACATACTTGTACACGCCGCATTTACCCAGGTCATTCCCAGAATAGGACTCAACGTCAATACTGATTGTTTTCATTTTGCCTCCAATCTGGAAGAAGGCGCCGGCCATTTCTGACCGGCACCCGTCTTCCCAAATATGATCATCCTGTTCTTAGGAAAGGAAATCTTCCTCATCCGCTTCCGCGAAATCATCTTCCGCCCTGCTCTTGCCGCCAAGGGGCTCGCCGTCCCGGATCTTCTGCAGGTTGTTCAATCCGCAGGCAATCCCCTTGTTCCCGTTGCTGTTGAATGCGTAGAAATTGATGCTCGCCCTGCCGTACACCCCGGAATACACCTCGGAACGCTCCAGGATCGGGTTCCTGTCCGCGTCCACGATTCCCGGCGCCGTGCCGCTGTTTGCGTTCACGAAATAAGAATTCGCGTAGGCCTCGTCATCCGGCCTTTCCGTGTCGCCATCACGCAGCGGCGTCTTCAGTGCCGAAAGTGCCGGTACGGATCTGCCGTTTCCTTTCAGCTTGCTCTGCCCTTCCTCGTAGGCCGCCTGGATCGCTGCCCGGATCTTTTCCAACGTCTTCGTGTCAGACTTCGGGATGATCAGGGACACGGAATATTTCGGCGCGCCGCCATTGATGGACTTCGGCTCCCACGCATTGACATAGCTCCATCTTGTATTGACTCCGGTAATTACTTTTGTAGGGTTATTGAACTTAGCCATAATTCTTTTCCTCCTTAATTTCCACTGAAATCTTCATATGCTGTATTAAGCGCCGGTCTCTTATCGGAATCCGGCACCAGCGCCGGCTTGCCCTGGGGCTTTACGATAAACGGGCCAAGCACTTCCTCAAACTTCTTTTTCCCCATAAGGGCAGTCATGGCGGTAATGCCGAGAAGTTTCTTCTCATAGGGATCATATCCCGCGGATTCCGCCGCCGAAATGACTGCGGTCTCATCATTGTATTTCCGGTTCGACCTGCCTTCCACGACTTTGAACCCTTCATAACGCGTTCCGGATAGGGCTTGCTGCAGGGCATATTCCTTGACATCTGCCGCCCAGGATACCAGTTCATCGATCTTCGGCAGGATCGCCGCGATCTCGGTCTCTTCCAAAGCGGCAGGCATCTCAAAGTCATACCTCGCAAGTTCCAGGTTGTATTCCGCCCTTTTGCGGCATGCCGCTTTCACTTTGCAGAACCGGCAGTGTTCCCCTGCCTTGAATTCACCCTTGCCCTCATAAGCCAGGGCCGCCGTCGGCTTTAAGACTTCCTCCGCCCAGGCAAGCAGTTCTTCTTTTGCCATGGTACAGGTACTGACGTTCTCACGCCGGGGCTGGAAGATGGTCATGCGGACTTCTTTAATGTCATACAGGCCGTCAAACAATTCCAAAGCGCCCAGTGCGTAGCACATCATCTGCGGGTTCTTCTCCGCGGATACAAGCACGCCTACCCCATGTTTATAGTCAATGACCTGCAGCGTCTCATCCGCCACGATCACACAGTCGCCGGTACCGAAACCGTCCTCCACCCATCGGGAAAAATCCAGTCTCTGCTCGATCAGCACCTGCGGATCCGGGCAGCGCTTCTTTGCCGCCTCGATCTGTTCGTTGACATAAGAACAATAGCTTTCCGCGCAGTCCCGCATCTCCTGGTCGTAATACGTAAGGTTTTCCGTCGGATCTGCCGCATCTTTCCCCAGTGACTTCTCCACCAGATACGCACAGAGTTCATGGCAGTCGGTACCCTGCTGCGCGTAAGGGCTGGCCCTGTCTTCCTGCTCCGCGCACAGTTTTGCCGAAGGCGGGCATTCCAGCCATCGGTGGCTGGATGATGCCGATAAAAACGCATGCTTTCCCATTATCCCAGCACCTCCGCTTCCGCCATCACCGCCGCGTATTCCCCTTTATCCAGCGCGGACAGCTTGTCCGCCCCGTGCGCTTCAAGGATCTTCCTGATCTCCGCGGTGTGCCCGGCCCTGGACTTCTCCGCCAGGAATGCCCTTACCTCTGTAAAGGTATATTCCTTTGCCGGCTCTGCCGGAGCTTCTTCCTTCTTTTCCCCTGCCTCAGAAAAAAAACCTGCCAGCTCATCGGCAATGTTCACCAGGCTCTCCCCGCACTTCTTCAGTTCCTGAACCAGCAAATCCAGTTCACTCATCTTTGACATGTTTTTGCTCCTCCTTCCTCAACTTCACAGATGTCTACAGATTCCACGGTCTGCCCCGGCGACAGGAGATACACCTGCGTAAACTCCCCGAACAGGAACTTGAGCAGCCTTGCCGGGAGTTTCACATCCGCGCCCTTCAGCACGTTCTCCTTACGCCCGCTGGAATCCGAGACGTTAATGACAATCTTATGTTTGACCGCCATTCTTTCCTCACCTCTCTTTCTGCAGGAAGCTGTCTTCCTTACATGTCACAGGCAAGAAAAAAGAGAGGATTTTTACCCTCTCCTTAAAAAACTTTATAAATTTCTTTTATGTCTGCTCCAGCTCAACAGATTAAAAGCCCTGCTTTCACCAGATACTCAAGAGAACCTTCCCGTTCTCACTTCTGTCACATCCTAAAGACTTGACTGGTTTGTTATATAAGTTACTCGAATTTTCTGTCATAAAGCAGTGCAGCGATCAGAACAACGAAACAGGAACCGGCATTGTGTACCAGCGCCCCTGTAGTGGGTGTCAACACTTCCATGAGCGACAGCACGATTGCTGTAAAGTTAATGCACATAGACAGAGTAATGCTGGCCTTGATGGTTTTTACCGTTGCATTAGAGAGCCGCTTCAAATACGGGATTTTTGAAATATCATCACTCATTAAAGCAATTTCAGCGGCGTCAACGGCAATATCACTTCCCATACTTCCCATCGCTACGCTTACATCAGCAGTTTTCAAGGCTGGCGCATCATTCACGCCATCACCGATCATGCAGACTTTGTGATTTTCTGCCTGTAATTTCTCAATGTTCCATACTTTTTCTTCGGGCATAAGTTCCGCCCGGACTTCGGAAATACCGACTTGCTGCGCAAAATAATCAGCCGTTTTTTGATGGTCGCCGGTAAGTAAAACAGTACGGGTGTGCATATCGGAAAGACGGGAAACCATATCTTTCGCCTCCGGACGCAGCACATCAGAAAGCGCAATAACACCGATACATTCTTGGCCTTCCGCTACAAGAATAGAGGCTTTTCCCTGTATACGCAGCCGTTCTAAGGCGGATTGCGCCTTATTATCAATCGAAACTCCATTTTCAGTGAGAAATTTCTCGCTGCCGCAGAGCAGGCTGCGGTTGCCTATCTCCGCAAAAATTCCCTTGCCGGCAGTCATTCTAAATGCTGTCGATTCTACCAATGAAACTTTTTTTGCCTTGGCATACGCCACAATCGCTTTTCCTAATGGGTGTTCGCTCTTGGCTTCAGCAGAAGCGGCCAGAGAAAGCAAGTCTGTTTCACTAATAAATTCATCAAAAGAAATCATATCGCTGACATCTAGGCGGCCATAAGTTAAAGTGCCGGTTTTATCAAAGGCAATCGTATCCACTTTCCCCATTTTTTCAAGGGCTTCACCGGACTTGATAATCACGCCATGTTTTGTCGCTTGCCCGATTGCCGCCATAATTGCGGTAGGCGTTGCCAAAACAAGGGCACAGGGGCAGAACACAACCAACACGGTGACTGCGGTAACAATATTCCCGGTAAATACATAGGCCAGAATTGCGATCAGCAGGGCGACAGGTACCAGCCAGCTTGCCACTCTGTCGGCTATTCTCTGCATAGGCGCCTGTTTATTCTCTGCGTCCTGCACCATGCGGATCAACTTTTGCAGAGAACTGTTTTCGCCAACTTTTGTTGCTGAAATATCAATCGAACCAAAGCGGTTGATGGTTCCGCAAAAAACTTCTTCCCCCAAGCCCTTGTCAACCGGCAGGGATTCTCCTGTCATAATAGACTGGTCGACCGATGTTTCACCGCTGATGATTATTCCGTCAACCGGGATCGTTTCACCGGGGAGAATACGCAGAATATCTCCTTGCCGTATTTCTTCCGCCGGTATCATTTCTTCTTTCCCGTCCTTTAGCCTGCGTCCTTTTGTCGGTGTAAGACTGATCAGATTTTTGAGACCCTTTTTCGCACGGTTTGTAGTAGCTTCCTCTAAAAGCGCGCCAATCGCCATGATAAACACGACTTCGCCCGCAGCAAACAAATCCCCGATTGCAATAGCGGCAAACATGGCAATACAGATTAAAAGGGCAGATGATATTTTGCTGATACCGGGATTGTGGATAATCCGCCATACTGCCAGATACAAAAGGGGAATACCACTGATTGCGATAGTCACCCACGCCGGGTCAAAAGGCAGAAACGAAAGCTGCACCGGCGTACCGCCAAACTCCTCCATTAAATGCGGGACTAAATCCAGCAGCAGAAATACACCTGCTACAATTGTCATAGGAAGTCCGGCCAGAAAATCATTGAGTTTTTTTAACATAATGATCCCTCCAATCCGCACGACATTTCAAGCAGGGTTGTCCTTGACGCCCGTTTGCTTTTGCCGTACAATAAATTTGATAACAAACACTTTGTTCTCTTTTATTGTAGGCAGGGAGATGCTAAACTTCAATGGATAATATCGCCCCCGTGTTTCTTATGGAACACTTTTGAGAAATTGTACGGAAGGAGTTATCATGGACAGACGACAGCAGAAAACAAGGACGGCTATTTTTGCCGCGTTCAGTGCGCTCTTGGCAGCAAAAAGCTATAGCAAAATTACAGTACAGGAAATCATTGATACCGCTAATGTTGGCCGAACAACCTTTTACGCACACTTTGAAGCAAAAGACGATTTGCTGAAAGCCCTATGTGAAGAACTTTTCGGTCATATCATCAGCAGCGCAGTAGATTGCACCCACACTCACGGATTGTATTCTGACGGAAATGCGCCAGAGTCTGTATTCTGCCACTTATTACAACACTTGCAAGAAAATGAAAACAATATCCTCGAACTGCTCTCCTGTGAAAGCAGTGAACTTTTCCTGCGGTATTTCAAAAACAGCTTAAACGACCTCATACAAAATCAGTTTGTCAATCAGAACAGGAAAAACAATACTGACATTCCGCAGGATTTTTTAGTCAACCATATCTCCGGCAGCTTTGTGGAAATGGTGCTATGGTGGATTAAAGGCCGAATGAAACAAACACCAGCGGAATTAGACCGATATTTTCAGTCAGTCATTGAACCAATCTTATAGGGCAATAGCAAAACACTTGCTTTTCAATATATCAGGTGTTTTGCTATGCTGGAATAGTGAGTTGCTGTCCATGCCGTTATTGCGTTACTATATGGGCATTGTTACAGGGGAAATGCGCACCTCTATCATTCCAAAAGTCTCAAAAATTTTTCTTAATGCATTCGATTGCCTTATCATAATGGACCTTAGCAACCTTCACGCTCACTCCCATGATCTTCGCCGCCTCTGTCCTGGAATATCCTTCCAGGCCGATCAGCTGGTAAGCCTGTCTCTGCCGGTCTGTCATCTTCTCGGCGGCGATCTCGCGAAGCTTCAGCACCTCATCCGGCACATCCTCATCAAAGGGGTCATAACTGGCCCCGGCAAGCACGCTGCTCTTGTCCAGCTCCCCGTCATCCGTGTCTCCGGCTATGTAGTCCAGGGAAAGATTCCAATCAATCGGATACTTCTCACCCGGATGCGTTTCTTCCCATTCCTTCTTCGCTGCCTTCTGCTCCGGCGTCAGTCTGGGATGCCCGTTCTTGATGTTATTTGCCACCTCGTTGTCATCCATCCGGTGCAGATCCTGGATCCACACCTCGGTCACGCCCATCTCACCCGGCCGGACTGTCGTATAAACCGTCCGGTAACCGCCGCGCCCGTCCTCAACACTCACTGGATAACGGTACACATTTCTCTGATCCTGTCTCGTCTTTCTTACTCTCATGATTGCCTCCTTAGCTGGCCGGGAGGCAGTGAGAGCAGGGTACCCGGTACGGACTTCTGACCAAAGTACCCAAAGCCAACAAAATGCGCAGGAAAACAAGGGTACTTACACCCGTGTTCCGTCAGCTGTCTTTCTCACAGCTGATTTCCACGGTATGTCGTATCCTGCCTCACTGCGCACATGCGGCCGATATGAATTTTTATCTGAGCATCTTTTGGATACTCATCAGGACCGGCATCCAAAGATGCAGGTTCTGGTCAATACCCAAATTTTCTTTCTCCTTTCAGCCGGATCTTTTATCCTCTCCTTTCCTAAACTCCTTCGGTGAAGGCTTTTCCGGCTCGTCTATTTACTTATTCTCTTTTTAAAGATGAAATTGTCCCGTTTTTTTGTAAACCGCACAAAAAAAGAGCCTGACAAAATACAGATGATTTTCACATCTATACTTCGTCAGGCCCTGGTCGTTATGATTACTCATACGCCGATTCGCTCAGTACGAACCTTTTTCTTGTGGAAGCTGACCGCAATGACCGATTTGCAGATGGGACACTTAATTTTGATGATGCCCTCTACTGTCTCCGGATCCGCGTCAAACAACCTTTTATTTTTACAACATGGACAAGCCACATGCACTTCCTGCATATCTTTTCGCCTCCCGCAAGAGGCCAGCCAAAAGGGAATGTCAAACTGACCGTTGGTGATTGTTTTATTTTCCTCTGCACTGTTTTCCGTGACTTAAATCCTATGGTAGCGATAAATATAGTATATCGAACATGTGTTCTATTGTCAATAATTTTCGCTCTCCCAAGAAAATCCTGGCGAAGTTTTATTCGGTTGAATTTACATCGAACTCTTATACCTATTTTTTATTCCGCAGGTAATGTTCCAGACGTTTTTTCGAGGTTACATCTGGATCCACAAAAGTTGTCTATACACAAAGTCGTCTCTCTCACTTGTCGATGTTTTTCTAAGTAACATCTTTTTCCTCTGTTTCTGGCCCGGAGACAGTGAGACAAGACGCCGACAGGCTTATCCCCCGACGTACCCATGATGCAAAATTTCTTCCCTATATTTATCTGGAATATTTTGCCCCCCTTGTCTTACTAAGCGGTTTTCCGCTGAATTTTTCCTGTATCATCAGCCTGATCTTAAATCCGCCGCAATCGCATGCAACTCGCTGAAAACGTCTGAAAGATCAGATGATGCAATCTGGTCGATTGATCTTGCTCCATACTTATATAAGGTTGAGACCACAACCTCTTCTCCGATTTCCGAAGCAATATAGAATGCGGTATTCTCAATATTCAAAATCCAGTTATTTCTCTTTTCTCTTGTCATTTCAGCACCTCCAAAACCATATAAATAGTCCTATTTCCCTTCTCCAATAGTATCTCTGATTTCAGATAGTAATTGAAGATAGCAAGTTTACACATTATTTTTAAAGAATAGTAATGTGATTTATATTGTAATTTCCGTTATGAACTGCTATAATAAACCTGTTCCATATTATTTGCCATTACTATTTCGGAAATAAATGAACCAATCCTCACGAATAGACTGACAATCGGAGAATACGAGGTGGCTAAAAATGCCAAAATTAAAGAATAATTTTTTTGAAGGGATACTTTTCAGATATGAAAGCTACTCCTGCGACTGCGTAGAAGATGTCCAGCATATCTCAAAAAACGAGGAACCACTCCGCAGTTACAAGCTGCAAGCGCTTCCATCAGAAGACAAACTATTTGCTTATGCCGCTCAGCAGGGGCTTGTCAGAATAGCAAAAAATGGCACCATCGAAGAAAGTAATATTCTTGGGAGGCTGATCTCTCTGCCCGACAAGCCCTTTAAGGAACTTGTATCTTTCGTGGCAGATAATGGATTCCTGTTTCCCATATCAGCGTCCAATTATGAAACCTTCGATGCTGGTGCCCTATATCATATAATTAGAAGAATAAAGAATACCGTAGAACTCATGACCGCGGTAAATGAAATAAAGAAAGACTATGATCAGATTTTCCGGCTTCTTATGTCACTACTCTTTGCGCCGGATTTTATTTTGAAGACAGATGCAATGTCAGAAGAATATCACTGTTGTCATCATCCATATGCTGATCTTCTGAAGAATCCTAATATTGAACTGCCAGACGAAAGGAAGCAGGAAGCTTTCGACAAAGATTACTTCACCATGCAGGATACTGTTTATACCAATTATCAATTCAGTATCTCTGAATACAATGATATTGTCAGCGGATACTCCACAACGCCTGGATATACAGATTCTCGTTTCAAAAGCATCACCGCCTTATACATGAATCATGCCGGAAACCATTCAAGCCGAAGGATTACGGACTTTCTTTTTCACTATCTTCATGAAGTCGGGGTAGTAAAAGATGATCTGTCATTTTATTCAAAACCAGATTATCGTGGTCTGACCTCTGAACTTAAGCAGGCGATGCTTGATGTATCAAAAATCATTATTGGCGAAGAAATCAATGCAAACTTGGCCGGTATCCACCCTGTTTATAATATCGATAAAATGTCACCATCCTGGAAAGTAGATTCCCTTCTCTGTGCCGCATACTTTTCTATCTTCTATCTTAATCCGGAACTGGAATTGTACAGGCCATGCCAGAATCCCCGATGCGGAAAATACTTCCTTGTCAAAGCAACCTCCACGAGAGTACGATACTGCAGCACCGCTTGCTGCAATCGTGTCACTCAGGACAGATACCGAAAAAAGAAAAGAGAAATGGAAGGCAAATAAAAAATCCTCTGGTCAAAGTTCTTACTCGACCAGAGGATTCTTATTCGTCTTTATCTACTTTTTTCACTCCATATGGTACAGGATCTTCAGCTACCATCATTACCGGCGGCGTAAAATCATATACAACCGGTCTGTGTTCCGGCAATGCATCCGCACCTGTAGCAACAGGCGGCTTTCCAAGGACCGCTTCAATACATTCTGCAAGTGCAATTTTTTCCTTTAGCGGCTTTCCAGAGTAGTGATACATTAGGTATCTTGTATCTAACACTATTCCCTGAATCCGTTCATATAGTTTTCGGTTTCTTCGCCAATCACCTGTCGCTTCTCCGATGTTACCTACGAAATTTGTAATCTTAAAATAGTTCTTGCCCATATTAAATGGCATTATGAAAGCATTGAAGATCGAATCTGCTCCTATACCTTTATATTTTTCCAGATACTCACCATAGGTTATCTGCTTATTTATTGAAGAACCGTTTGGTAAATGATCCGGATTTCCAGTCCAACCATATTTATAACACTTTGCATCCAGAACATAATACCTGCCATTATAAATCATGATAGTATCCGGCATCAGCGGTCTCTTCTCTTTATACTTACCATACTCAAGATGCCACCTGGAACGAGGGAAATACTTATCCTTATCACGTTCCCCAAATGCCCTGTCAATCAGCTTTTCCCATACATGATCAAAATCATCAGTTCCAAAATAGAACTGCTTCTCAGATGTTTTTTCATCCATATAGTTGAGCATATCCAGCATACCTTGGAACAACTTTCTCTTTTTATCATCATTTGTTCCGGACATCTTGCCCCGCACTATAGCAATGGATTCCGTCACAGTCGGATGCGGTCCTGGCTCTTCAGGCATAAATGGCACATAGAGCCATCCCAACTTCTGGAATGCTTCATAGACACAGTATCTGTTTATCTGAGTTATCTGCTTCGCATAATTCGGTGTTGAGGCTCGGACAGTAAAGGAAGTAAAGATAAATGAACTCACATCCCCTTTCCTTTGAACAAGCGGCATCTGTTCCTTTACCGTTCTTGACCAGTCCTGATTGCCAGATGTAGCCGTCACGAAAGTCGGATCCGTTTCCACATAATACTTACCGGTGGAAAGATAATACTCAATAACACTCCGATAGGCGTTGATTGGAAAGTCCACCGTCTGCGGTGCCGCAAATTTGTTCACAGCCAGAAGCCGGTCTTCCTTCGTCGTAAACTCTGCCAATACCTGTATCAAGTGTTTTATATCTGTCCGGATTTCTGCATCACTTTCCGGCAGCTCATAGCCGATCGGGAAATACACCATTGCCTTATCGGATTCTGCCTTGATGCCCACGAAACGATCACCATCTTCATTAGAGTTGACATGGCACTGAGTCTTTATATCAAATTTTTCATCTTCGACTGCGTATATAGCAGACTCCATATCCATATCCTTATCCCACCTTACTGATCAGTATCTATAAATGCACTCCTAACATTTTCCTTAAACATCGCAAAACGTTGAAGCCCTTTTTCATACATGAACGCTCTAATTACTTGTTCCAGACTTTGATAATCTGTAGTCTCGAAAACAACTTCTCGGTTAAACTTAAAGGCATCATCCCACAGATACTTGATTACCTTTTCCGGGAACTTGCGGTTCTGTCTCATAGCATCACGGATCTCAGCCAATCTTGTTTTTTCAGACTCTGTAATGGAACCATTGCCTTCTTTTTTACGCAGATCGTCATATTCGCCAGAAGACAGGTCTCCCATCTTATCATCGTATAAAAGATCCCTGAGATGGACAAAATATGCTCCTAAACGCTTATCCTCTGAGGATGTCATTCTTGCGTTATTGCCTACAACAATTCTATTTATCTCTGTGCAGAAATTTTTCCAGCTCACTGTTGTGTCCAGAATAGGTGCATTGGCCAACTTCGGATCTACATTATCAAAGTTATTCTCTATCAGACGCATATCCCATCTTCTCTGAAAAGCAGTATCCAGAGTAAATACATTCTGATCAGATGTGTTCATCGTACCGATGATAGAAAGATTTGACGGAATCCTTACTTTTTGATTCGGATCTCCATATACAATCTTGGCAATATTCGCATTGGTAATGCCATATTCACTTGTTCCTATCGGATAACCATCATCGTTCAGATCATCAATTTCAACTTTTCGATCCAAAAGCTGGAATACCTCACCAAAAATTGCAGGCGCATTTCCTCGATTGATTTCCTCGATGATCAGAATATACTCCGTCATAGGATCATTGTATGCTGCCTTAAGGATATTAGTAAATGGTCCAGGCGTAAACTGGTAGCTTACCTGACCATCCTCGGCAACATTAGGAAGAATCTGACCAATAAAATCAGAATATGTATAGTCCGGATGGAATACGAGACGTTCTACTTTACTTCCCTTTTTGCAATACTCATGTTCTATTGTCCAGCTCTTTCCTGATCCCGGAACTCCATATAACAACACATTAGTCCCAACGGTCAAACGATTATCCTCCAGGTTCTGTAGCCCAACCCCCTCTACTTCAGCATCTAATTCCTCTAAGCCAATAACCTTAGTAGCAGAAAGTCTTAAGAACATATCCACTCGTTTCTGATATTCCTCAAGCTCGCTTTTGCGATTTTCATCTACTGATACCAATCCATTTGAATATTTCAGATATGGATTCATAGAATCACTTAGCAATGATTTCAGGATTCTCAATGAACCTTTTGCTTCAACATCGCCGTTAATATCTACCGGTTCCCCGGTCTCCAAACTTTTTCGATAGATACTGTTCTGATTAAAAACAACATCCCTCGGTCCGTCAGTCAACTTAAACAAAGCACCTTCAGTCAGTATTGAAAACGCAGACACAAGCAATCGCTCACACTCTGGATCAACATTTACCCTACAGCCAATCCACGAAAACAATACTCTGAAATAGGCATCCTTGTTGCTTTCAATTACATTATGGATAATATCCACATTGCTGGAAAACAACAATCTTTTTGGATATCGAACACCACCTGTTCTCTCAGCACTGGCTGGCTTATTCGAGTCAACAAACTCAACCTTAGCAAGTTTCCAAACAAGCTCAAATGCTACTATCAGAGCTTCCAGCTGAGATTTGAATAACTGATTATCATTTGCTACAGAAAGCAAATCATCTTCAGATATTCCTTCCTCTTCCAGAAGTTCAGAAAAATAGTCCAACATCCACTGCTTTAAGTCATCAGATATGAACAATGCGCCTTCGTTCTGCTTAGAATAATTCAAAACAGCAGGCTTATCCGCAGCTTCCCAAAAAAGGACAGCTAAAGCAAGTGTGCTTTTCACATGTGGCAACGATGACTTGATGCCTAACTTTAAATCCAATTCATCGTATGCAAGTGCGTTATCCGGTCTATTACTCATGGCTCACCTCCACTATATCTTTCATGATACATTCTGCAATCGCCTGTGCCAACAATGGCGGAACTGCGTTTCCTACCTGCTTCATCTGAGAACCTTTATTTCCAATGAATCTAAAACTATCTGGAAACGATTGTATTCTTGCCGCTTCACGAACAGTTATCGCTCTGTTTAGATACGGATGCGTAAACTTTCCTGATGATGGAGTGTCAAACCGAGTCGTTATCGTAACTGAAATCTCTTCTTTCCTCATACGTGTCCATGTGCCACTATAAATTGACTTGGTCAAATGTTCTTCCGGCAAAACTTCCCTGCCCGCATTTTCAGGGATCATAGCCAAGCGTTCCAAGGCAATTTTAGAATGTCTGGTTGCAACATGATTATATAGAACTTCCGATTTTCCACGCAGCATTCTTTCGTAATCACTTTGCGGCGGATTTCTATATGGCTGCTCCTCGGAACCTTCACCCGATTCAAGATATGCAAGATCACTGATGGCATCCCAGATTGTGACATTCACATTTTTAGGAATTGGCAAATCTGGCGCTTCACCTTTTCTTTTTCCTATTATAACTGCACGTCTTCTATTCTGCGGAACACCGTAATCAGATGCATTCAAAACACCCGATTTTAATTTGTATCCCATTGAAGCAAACAATTCTTCTATCTCTTTTTTAAAATAACCACCTTCTGCTGTTAAAAGATTCGGAACATTCTCCATAACAAAATAGGTCGGCTTTACAAGTTCTACGACTTTCACATAATACTTAAACAAAAAATTTCTTTCATCATGTATGGTCTTTCTCTGTCCCTTCTGTGAAAAGCCCTGACATGGCGGACCTCCAATAACGACATCAACTTGACCCGAATACTTTCCGAATGTCTTCTTCAAATCAAGGGTCGTGATATCACCTACTATCATTTTAGTATTCTTATGGTTCTCTTCGTATGCCGCAGCAATGGACGGATCATACTCATTGGCCAGAACAACATCAAAGCCACAATTTTCAAAGCCAAGTGACAGCCCCCCGACCCCCGCAAATAAATCTATTACTTTTGGTTTCATTCAGCTGCCTCCTCAATCCTTTTACTCGCCATTTCATAATAGTTCTTATCAAGCTCTATACCAATAAAATTCCTATTACACTCTTTTGCAACCACACCTGCAGTTCCACTACCCATGAAAGGATCAAGAATCCAATCACCTTCATTTGAAAGCACCTCCACAAAATGCTTTAATAAGCTTTCCGGTTTCTGCGTCGGATGCTTTCCGTACTTTCTTTCACTTACCGGTGTCACGGATGTTTCAACAAAATCATGCAGAACACTCCCATTATTATTAAATGTTCCTGTCCGTGTTTTGTAAGTGAAATACAACCAGGCTTCTGTTGAATTTACGAAATGCAAATTCATATTTCGTGGCATTGGATTCTTCTTATGCCAGATTCCAGTTGTCTTGTAATAAAAACCATGCTTTTCAGCCAATCTAATTATAGTTTCGACCTTGATGATAGCCATGAAGACTATCATTGAGCCGCCCTTCTTCATTACCTTAGCAGCAGACTCAAAGAAATGATCCATTGATTCTGTCCATTCGTCAAATTCCATATCATCCCAACCCGCTGCTCCGAAATAATTATCTCGCATTTTAGAAAGATTAGTGTCACGGTTCTTCATAAAATTTCCCAAATTATAGGGAGGATCCGTAACTATCAAATCTATGGTCGAATCATCAATTTTCTCCATAGCTTTTATGCAATTATCATTAAACAGCTTTATCTCTGCCATAGCTTTTCTCCTTAATATTCGTTGATATCAATGCCCGCTTTAAGTAGACGTTCATATCGTTCATAAGAAATCACAACCGCTATGGGCTTACCGTTTTTCTGAATAAAAGCCGCTTTATCGTTCTCGGCCAGTCCTCGAATCAGTTTCGATGCCTGACCACGGTTGAACTCTCCAATATTCAAATGTTCCATCGGAACTAATTCTTTCTTCATTTCGCCCTACTCTCTATCTATATCGTTAACTTTATCGCCTACCTCAACTTGAAATAATACCACAAAATAATTACAATTACAAGCTTTTTTCTTATGAATTTTCACTCTTAAATTGTAATTACAATTTTAATGCAGACCCAACAATCATTGCGGGTCTGCATTCTCAAATAAAAAATATACTTTTCCGTCCGTTCATCTGCCACTTATCATGCCCCTTAATCCTCCGCACCGCCTGCCGCAGCGTATCCGCCCTGCCATGCTGATGATACGGATGTGATGCCTTATGCTTATGAAAGATAACACAGCTGCCTTTCCCTGGATACTCCGGGTTATGGATATACCAGTAATGCCCCGTATTCCGGGACATTACCGTTACATCATATTCATCTGCGACAATGACGGCGAAATACTTCGTATCCAGGCTTTTCAATTCCTCTTTACTGAACAATATCCGGCGCCTCCTTTCGGAACCACGCTTCCAATGCTTTTTCTACAATATCTGCCGCTTCCGCTGCCTTCCGGTCTGCGAAATACTTTTGGTACACTGTTGCCGGAAGCTTAATGTTGACCATCTCTTTTTTCTTCTGACCGGTCCCTGAATCCGCAATTTCCCGGATCTTCTTCTGCGTAATATTTCCAGACTCCGCCCTGATCGCCGCCGCATTTTTCGGATTCAGCTTCACCTTATCCTCTGACGCCGCGGCCGCCACAGCTTTCTGCTCTTTCTCCGATAAATATGACAGATCCACAGCCGCCACCAGGGACAATGCGCCATTATCCAGTTCCTCTTTAAATTCAGGGATCAGCTTATCCACCCTCATATATCTTGCGATATTCCTTCCCGTCATGCCGTATTCGTTTCCCAATTCATCCCGGCTTCTGAACTTGTGGACATCATGTCCACAAGTTCCATCCTGTCCGTTCAGAACAGCAATCTCCTGAAGGATATCATTCCGCTTGCCCTGACTGCTGATCTTTTCATACCGCACTGCCAGGACAGCCGCCTTTTCTGACGGAAGCAGTTCCGAAAAAGACCGCTGGATCATATTAGTTTCAATTACATAGACAATTGCGTCTTCATCTGACAGGTTCTCTTTCACAATGGCAGGAATTTTGTCAATCCCCGCCAGCATCGCCGCCCTTTGCCGATTATGGCCGGAAAGCATCTCATACCCATCTTCCTGTTTCCGGACGATCACCGGATTCAAAACTCCATGCTCCCGTATGCTCTGAACCATGTCTTCCAGCCGCTCTCCGTCATACAGTCGAAAAGGATGACCATGAAACGGCTTGACCACATCCAGCGGCAGGTACTGGAGACCGTTTCCGGACTCCGTCTTTGCCTCATCTGCCGTCATCATATCTACAGCATCAAATATTTTTCTTTTAGGTGCGTTAGCTTTCATATGCGATCACCTCCTCTGCCAGCTGCTCATAAGCTCTGCACACCTTACTCTCAGGTGCATACTCGATCAGCGGCTCGCTATAATAAACAGATTCCCCAACCTTCACCGTGTTCGGAATCTTACTGCCGAAGATACGGATCTGTCCCTGGAAGGTTTCCGCCACCTGTTCCGTGATTGTCTTACACAAGATTGTCCTGGCATCGCACATCGTAAGCAGGATTCCTGCTACCTCTAATTTCCCGTTAAGACGGCTCTTAATCTTCTTCACTGTTTTAAGGAAATCCTGCAGTCCCATCACCGCCAGCAGCTGCGGATTCACGGTTACAATTACCTCATCCGCCGCTGCCATAGCATTTATATTCAGCGCCCCCAAAGACGGACAAGTATCAATCAGGATATAATCATAATCATTTTTCAGCGGTTTTAAAACCGCTGCCAGCATCCTCTCTGATCCCATCTCCAGTCTCAGTTTCGCCTCCGCCGCAGAAAGACCGATGGATGACGGGATAAAATATACGCCTTTTCTTTCCCGGATATAAGTATCCTGTTCCGGAAATTCTTCATCCTCAATCGCAGCAAGCAGCAGATCTCCGATCGTCACATCAGCATCTTCCGCCCCAAAGCAGGTGGTCAGATTGGCCTGTGGATCAAAATCCACAGCCAGTACCTTCTTGCCGCATTTCCGCAGGGAGTATGCCAGGTTGAACGCAGTCACAGATTTACCGACACCGCCCTTCATTGCTCCAATCATAATGATTTTCCCCATTCTTTCACGCCTCCTTTTCCTCATCATCGCCATACTGCCTCATCCTTTCTGCTACGAACTGGGCATGCAGCTTTTTCTTTTCTGATGCCAATCTCTTCTGCAAAAGCTTTGTCTCCTTCTCCATAAATGACTCTTCTGCCTCCTTCAGCGCCGTCCATTCCGCATCAGGAGTAATAACAATCCTGCCGTTCTCACAGCTGACAGAAATATATCCGCCGATATCAAACCCCAACTCCCTCAGCCACTGCCCTTTCAGCACGATTGCCGGCGTTGCTTTATAGTTGTAACCGCTTGTTTCATGAATCTTCATATTTCTGTATGCCTTACTTTTCTTCATCAAATTTCCTCCATTGATTGTCTGATTATGGTTGCCTTTCCGGCATCCAGCCGCTTTGAAAAGAAAAAGGACCTCAACCTGCCAGGGAGCATAGCTACCCCGCAGATTAAAGTCCTATTTTGCTAAAATAGCATCACCCCGCCTTCATGAAGGCATCTCTCGTCCATTCGGGGCCTGGCACCCCTCCGCCTTCGCAGTGCAGGTATTTGATTGTAAATTCGGCGCCGTCCTCACATCTCAACCTTCCAGTAACAGGTCAAAAAAATAGGACTTGGTCAGGAAGCCTTTAAAATCGGTCTTCTTCTGACTTGTCCTATTATATCGTACTCATCGCAGATAATCAGATCATAGTCAGTAACCGACGGCATACTCTCCCCATCATTATACAAAATCCGTTTTACCATTCCCTGAACAGTGGCTATCTGAATACGTGTTTCTTTTTCGATCGTCTTATCATCCAAACCTTTAATATTATAAATATCATCCAGAGTCATGAGTTCTTCTAATTTCACTTCTTTGAAAACATCCTCTGCCTGTTCGCCTAATGCAGTACGATCAACCAGAAACAATATTCTGCGGAAACGTTCTGTTTTTAAAAAGCGATAAATCATCCCCAGAATCGTTCTTGTTTTTCCTGTTCCAGTTGCCATAGCCAGCAAAATATTCTGTTTTCCATCCAAAATAGCCTGTTCTGCCGCCTGTACGGCTTTAAACTGATATTCTCTCAAAGCCAGTCCGCGTTCATCCTTCAGAAAATCATATTTCATTTCCTGAAGCTTTCGGTTTTTGCTCTCAATATCCTTTTCCAGTAATTCCAAAATGCCTTCCGGACTTACCCAGCCATGAAGTGCTTTGGGCACATTATAAGGTTTCCTCAAATCCAAGAACCAGATTCCGGACTTTGTTTCATACTGTTTCAGATATGGTCTTCCGTTTGTCGCAAATGTGAACGGGACTTTATAATCTCCCCATGTCCCAATCTGATATGAGCAATCCTCTTCCCGAATATTTTTCGGATAATCTTTTCCCTGATAATCAATCACAGAAGGAATATCTTTGTGTTCTGCTTTTGCTTCAATAACCCCCACCATTCTGGTTCCCACAAACAATGCATAATCTACCCGTCCACGATTTCCAACGGTTGAATCTGTAGGCCACTCAGCTATCGCCATATTGTGTCCTTTCATCGGTCGGGTTCCTTTAGAATATCGAAGCTTGTTCGTATCGGCTTCCCAGCCGACTTGCCTGAGCTGCTCATCGATCAGATATCTTGTTTCGACCTCTGATCTCTGCCTCTGACTCGCTGCTTCACCTGCCCGTTTCAGACGTTCTTCTCTTGGAATATCCTGTGCTTTCTTTGCCTCAAACTCTGCCTGCTGCATTAAAGCAGACTCCTTCTCCCTTTCTCGCTGCTTATCGGCGACTATAGGATCTTGCCGTTTTATAGGCATAACAAACTCATGGTGTACATAATTATAGTCGCCATAAGTCTGCATAAACCATTCACATAAGCTATATGCTATCTGAAGAAGTGCTTTTCCATCCTCTACAGACGAATAGTTTTCATGTACTGCAAGATTCCTCTTTTTTCTAAGTTCATGCAATATAGAAACTAAATCAGAAGTTAACAGGCCTTCTTTTTGCAGCTTAGTGATCCTCTTCACAGCAGTATTATCCTCAGGGAAACGTATCCGATCATAAGTAAACATCAAATTAACAATCGTTTCCCCTATCATTCCCAGTTTCATAAGACATGAATTAGAGTCAGAGAAACAATACTTCTCTGCCAATTGCCCGAAATTTGCCAATACTGGAAAATCCTTATTTAAAAAATCAAAATTCGATGCCATATTTTTCCTCCCTAAAACTGTCCTGCTTCTGATAATAGTTATTATATGGCATATTTTAAGGCGATGCAATCCCATAAAATAACAGAGCAGACCCCAGATATATCTCTGATTTCTGCTCTGTTCTCTTTCTCATAATTTCCACAAAACTGCGTCTGTTGTCCTGTTACTCCTGTCCCGTATGCAGGATCTCATTCGCATTCCTGATCCGCTCTTTTGTCGGCGGTTCGATCCCCGCCAGCGGGTACTCATATCCCAGCTCTTTCCATTTGTATTCACCAAATGTATGATATGGGAGCACCTCCACCTTTTTGACATTATTTAATGTCTTTATGAAATCACAAAGTTTCTTGAGATACTCATCTTTGTCGCTTCTTTCCGGCACGAGCACATGTCTGATCCAGATCGGTTTGCCAATCTCAGAGAGATACTGCGCCATGTCCAGGATATTCCTGTTCGTATGTCCTGTCAGAAGCTTATGCTGCTCATCATCCATATGCTTAATATCCACCAGCAGAAGATCTGTGTACTTCATGAGCTCATTGAATTTTCCAAAAAAAGGCTCTTCCCTCGTAAAAGGCGCTCCCCCTGTGTCGATCGTCGTGTTGATCCCTTTTTCCTTTGCTTTCCGAAACAGCTCGATCATGAAATCCATCTGGAGCAGGGGTTCTCCCCCGCTCACCGTGATCCCGCCGCCGTCCTTCCAGTATGATCTGTACCTCAGAGCCTGCGCCAGCAGTTCATCCACGCCCTTCCGCTCTCCCATCTGCATGTCCCAGGTATCCGGATTGTGGCAGAACTGGCACCGCATCGGGCATCCAGCGAGAAAAATAACAAAACGCACGCCCGGCCCGTCGACTGAGCCAAAACTCTCCGTAGAATGGATAAATCCGTTCATATCTACTCCTTCCGGGACGCAGCCAGACGGAATTTGACTGCGTCCCCGAAAATCACATTCTGTTATGGCAGGTTCTTGCGATTACGTCAAGCTGCTGCTCTCTTGTCAGGTCGATGAACTTCACCGCATATCCGGATACGCGGATCGTGAAGTTTGCGTACTCTTCTTTTTCCGGATGCTCCATCGCATCAATCAGTTTTTCTGTACCGAATACATTTACGTTCAGATGATGCGCTCCCTGATCAAAGTATCCGTCGAGAACGTGTACGAGATTATTCTTGCGCTCATTGTCGTCATGTCCCAGCGCTCCCGGGCTGATCGTCTGTGTATTGGAGATTCCGTCAAGCGCCTGCTCGTACGGCAGCTTTGCAACAGAGTTAAGGGAAGCAAGAAGTCCGTTCTTCTCTGCGCCATAGGACGGGTTCGCTCCGGGCGCCAGCGGCTCGCCTGCTTTTCTTCCGTCCGGAAGAGATCCTGTAGCCTTTCCGTAAACCACGTTGGATGTGATCGTAAGGATGGATGTCGTCGGCTCGGAATTTCTGTATGTGTGGCACTTCTTCAGCTTGCTCATGAATGTGCGCAGCAGCCATACTGCGATCTCATCCGCGCGGTCGTCGTCGTTTCCGTATTTCGGGAAGTCTCCCTCCACCTTATAGTCAACTGCCAGTCCGTCTTTGTCCCGGATCACCTTTACCTTAGCGTACTTGATCGCGCTTAAGGAATCTACTACGTGTGAAAATCCTGCGATACCTGTCGCGAATGTACGTCTTACATTTGTATCGATGAGCGCCATTTCAGCCGCCTCATAGTAGTATTTGTCATGCATGTAGTGGATCATGTTCAGTGTATCCACATACAGCTTGGACAGCCACTCCATCATCTGGTCATATTTCTCCATCACCTCGTCATAGTCAAGGTATTCCGATGTGATCGGTCTGTACAGCGGGGATACCTGCTGTTTTGTCTTCTCGTCAACGCCGCCGTTGATCGCGTACAGAAGGCATTTTGCAAGGTTCGCGCGGGCTCCGAAGAACTGGATCTCCTTGCCCGTCTCTGTTGCGGATACGCAGCAGCAGATGGAGTAGTCATCGCCCCATACCGGACGCATCACATCGTCGTTCTCATACTGGATAGAGCTTGTCTTAACAGAAATATACGCCGCGTATTTCCTGAAGTTCTCCGGCAGGTGTGAGGAATACAGGACTGTCAGATTCGGCTCCGGCGATGGCCCCATATTCTCCAGTGTATGGAGGAAACGGTAATCGTTCTTTGTTACCATATGGCGTCCGTCCATTCCGATACCCGCCATCTCCAGTGTGGCCCATACCGGATCTCCTGAGAACAGTTCATTATAGGACGGGACCCTTGCGAACTTCACCATTCTGAACTTCATAACAATGTGATCGATCAGTTCCTGAGCCTGCTCCTCCGTCAGGACTCCCTTCTCCAGGTCTCTCTGGATATAGATATCCAGGAATGTGGAAATACGTCCCACACTCATCGCTGCTCCGTTCTGTGTCTTGATCGCCGCAAGATATCCAAAGTACAGCCACTGCACAGCCTCTTTCGCGTTTGTCGCCGGCCTGGAGATATCATAGCCGTAAGCTTCCGCCATTTCTTTCATTCCATTGAGCGCGTAAATCTGATCCGCGATCTCTTCACGGAGACGGAAATCCGTCCCTTTCATCCCATGCCTCTCATACTCAACAAAATCCGACTGCTTCTTCTCAATCAGGTAATCAATACCGTAGAGAGCCACGCGGCGGTAGTCTCCGACAATGCGCCCCCTTCCGTATGTGTCCGGAAGCCCTGTGATGATCTTATTATGACGTGCTTTCTTCATCTCAGGAGTATAGATATCAAATACTGCCTGGTTGTGTGTTTTATGATATTTCGTAAAGATTTCATGCAGTTTTTCACTCGGTGTATAACCGTATGTCGTGCAGGCTTTCTCAGCCATATTGATTCCGCCATACGGCATAAACGCTCTCTTGAGCGGTTTATCTGTCTGAAGTCCGACTACCTGCTCCAGATCCTTCATCTCTTCGTTGATATATCCCGGTCCATACGCCGTCAGACCAGAAACCACCTCTGTCTCCATATCCAGAACGCCGCCTTTTGCACGCTCCTCCTTCTGAAGCCTGGAGAGCTCTCCCCAAAGTCTGTTCGTCGCTTCTGTCGGGTCAGCAAGGAACGACTCGTCTCCGTCATACTGAGTATAGTTGTGCTGAATAAAGTCACGCACATTAACCTCCTCTTTCCAGAGATGTCCGCTGAAACCTTCCCACTGGTCAAAATTTGCTTTTGCCATTTTCTGAAAACCTCCTCTGAAATCTTTTGTAATGCATTTGCTCAATAAGCCGCACACTTTCTTAACTATGCTGTATGTGCCAACTTTCATGCGCTAGTATAACATCATGCAAAAGAAAAGACAACCTTTATAACGATAATCATTCTCAAAAATGGCCTTGTATCAAATTTTATACAATCACACCTCATTTTCACTACATTTTGTATCTATATAAATACATAAACACTTGATTTTGTGTGATTTTGTGTTACGCTCGACCTTATGACAGAATTTCACAATCTCCATTTTTATGGTAAAAAACGGCAATACGACTCAGTGGGGAAAAACCTGTCCGGAAAGCTCTGTCATCGCCGCGGATATCGCTTCCTTCTGCCTCTGCCGGGCCTTATCTCAGTGCGGCAACCTGAAAATCGATACCCACCGGGATCATAAGATCATGCAGCATCTGCTGGAAAAGAACGGGTTCAAATACTGCGGGATCATAAATACAGATGATGGGACTGAGAGGATGGCATATCAAAAAGAAGGATAAATCCAGATTCTCAGAACCCCTCCTTTTTTCGTCTCATCCGCATTTCTCTCCTCTTCTCCGCTGCCTCCCACTCTGCTTTTTCCGCCTCTGTCTCCAGTATGAGTCTTGGCACTCTTTTCGGCTTGTCATTTTCGTCCAGCGCCACCATCGTAAAATATGCTCTGTTTATCGCATGGCGCATCCCGTCCTCCAGATGTTCTACATACGTGTCCACCCGCACCTCCATAGATGAATTCCCCACATAAGTGACCTTACCGATAACAACTACCATTTCGCCCTGATATGCGCCGTGGATAAAATGCAGATTATCCACTGACGCGGTTATAACATTCGACCTGGTGTGTCTCTTGGCGACCATGCCGGCTACTTCGTCAAGCCACTGCATGAGCATGCCTCCGAAGAGCCTGCCCGCCGCATTCATGTGATTGGGTCTGACCATGTGCACGGTCTCTACCATTGAGTCTGAAACTTTTCTTTCCTCTATAACATTCATATTTTCACTCCATTTCCGCCCCGCCCCACTCAATCACAGTAAAACCTTCTCTCTCAGACGGTTCTAACTCCTGCTCAGGTATGTCGATCGCTTTATCAAGCGGCCTATAAACCGTGAATACAAGAAGGATACTGTCCGGTTTCGGGCTGATTTTCAGCTTTGCATATTCTGTATAAAAATCAGTATAACATAAAATCTGGGAATTCTCTCTGTCTTCTGTTACAATTACATCCAGAAAACCTGTCCGCTAAAGGCACGCTTAAAATCTGAAACCACAGACCGGGAGGAAAATCATGCAGAATATCAGACTCACCCTTCAGTACAACGGAGCACGTTATCTTGGCTGGCAGCGCCCGCCGAAAGACGGTTTTGAAAAAACCGTCTCCTGTAAAATCATCTCCGCACTGCGCAGGATGACCGGGGAGGATATCTCCCTTCATGCGGGCGCAAAGACTGAGCCAGGGGTCCACGCACTCTCCCAGACGGTCAGTTTCCACACTGAAGCAGAGCTCTCACCGGAACAATTCCGCGCAGAGCTGAACCGCTTCCTTCCTCAGGATATCGCTGTCCTGTCAGCCGAAGCGGCGCCGGAGCGCTTCCGGGCAGATCTGAACGCAAAACTCCGCACATACAGATACCGCATCAACACTGCACCTGTGTATGACATATTTACATCCGCTTACACCGCCAGTATATCTCCCTGTCCTGACATCCGCCTGATGGAAACAGCCGCCAGCCTGCTGAAAGGCAGACATGACTTCAGCTCTTTTTCCGGTGCCAGAAGGAAAAGAGGGATCGAAAAAACTCTGTTTGATATCCGGTTTGACCATGTAAAAGAAAATACTTTTCCCGATTCCAAAGATACAGACACCCTGGTCATTTCTCTTACAGCAGATGATTTTCTCTATCAGATGCCGCTGCGCATTGTCAGCGTCCTTCTTGAAATCGGGATGCAAAAACGGACAGCAGACGTCATCCCGCTTATTTTTTCCGGAAAGGAAACGTCCGCTGTTACCTGTGAAACAAAAGGGCTTCTGCTCACTTCCATAAAATATTGACAGAGAACTTTTCAAACCACAGACCTGCGTCCTGCTTAACTGTTAATAAATCGATAAGAAACCTGCTTTGCATATAATGCGTCAGATAAGTCCCAGGGACTCTCCTCTGATCCTTTTACAGGAACAGACCTGCCGCATGGAATGCGAGAAAGCTTACCACCCACGCAACTGCAAGCTGGAAAAGCACGATCCCTGCCGTGACCTTCGTACTTCCCACTTCCCTGTGTATCGTGGCAATGGTTGCCGTACAGGGCACATACAGAAGACAGAATACCATCAGGGCATACGCATTTGCCGCGCCAAATCCCATTGCCCCCAGCGTTGCCACAAAGCTGTCCATACCATGAGAAGTCGTGATATTCTGGATCCCGAAGAGCACGCTGCAGCTGGATACGACGACTTCTTTTGCCGCGATTCCTGATATGAGTGCTACAACAATCTGCCAGTACCCGAGCCCCAGAGGCTTGAAGAACGGCACGATGGCCTTCCCGATGACTGCCCCGAAGCTCTCCGTGATCTCTGTCACAAAGCCGGACGGACCGATATTTAAAAGAAGCCACATCACAATAGATGCAAAGAAGATAACTGTCCCTGCCTTTGTCAGATAATCCTTTACCTTCTCCCACACATACACCGCGATCGTCCTGGCATTCGGCGCCTTATACTCCGGCAGCTCGATCAGGAGCTCATGTTCCGCCTTGCTCCCATCGATCCTGGAGATGATATACGCGGTCAGGATCGCGATCACGATACCGAGGAGATACATGGAATAGCAGGCAAGCATCGCATATTTCCCGAAAAACATAGAGGAAAACAGGACGTAGATTGGAAGCCTTGCGCTGCACGACATAAACGGCGTCACAAGAATCGCCTTCAGGCGGTCTTTTTTGTGTTCCAGCGCCCGCGACGCCATGACCGCCGGCACGGAGCATCCAAATCCCAGAAGCATAGGCAGGAACGCTCTTCCCGACAGTCCCAGATGTCCCATGATATCATCCATCACATAAGCCACCCTCGCCATGTACCCGCTGTCCTCGAGGAAGGCGAGCGCCAGGAAGAGGATGAAGATATTCGGCAGGAACGTAAGGATGCCGCCCACCCCGGAAATGATCCCTTCCACGATCAGGGATTCCAAAAGAGGCGATGTCCCGACAGCCTGGAGCCCATTGCTCACAAAGCCGCTGAACAGTTCCAGCCCAGTCTCAAAATATCCTTTCAGCCAGTCGCCCACCGCGAATGTCAGGAAAAACACAAGCGCCATAATGAGCAGAAAGATCGGAAGCCCCAGCCACTTCCCGGTCATAAACCGGTCCGCCTTCTCCGTACGTTCCTCTTTCTCACTCTTATTCACGAGGGTTTCCTCGATCACTTCCTCTATGAAATCATATTTCTCATTAATAATGTCCTTCTCATAACTGCGGTCCGCAATCCCCGACAGATCCACAGGGTACTTCTCCAGCACAGACCGGTCCTGTTCCAGAGCTTTGATCGCATGCCAGCGCATGTTCTGCATGTCCGGGTATTTTGCGCGGTATTTCTCGATGACAGCGTCGATCTTGTCCTCGATCACATCGTCATATACCATGGCATATTCGCTGTGGTGGTCATGCCTGTGCCCGGTCTTGTCCGGGTGATGGTGGATAAAGGGGCCCGGCTTCGCGTATTCATTGTGGTGCGCCACCGCATGCATCAGGATTTCCAGCCCGCTCCTTTTTCTGGCGGAGACAGGGATCGCGGGGATCCCCAGCATCTCCGGCAGACGGTGCAGGTCGATCTCCATGCCCCGCTCTTCGACCACGTCCATCATGTTCAATGCCAGCACAACCGGCTTCCCCAGCTCGATGAGCTGGAGGGTCAGGTACAGGTTTCTCTCCAGGCTGGACGCGTCCGCTACGTCTACGATCACATCCACCTCATCGCTCATGATGCACTCTCTGGACACCTTCTCTTCCATCGTATAGGAAGTCAGGCTGTAAATCCCCGGCAGGTCGATCAGCTTGAACTCCTGCCCTTTATATGTTGTCTTCCCTTCTTTTTTCTCCACTGTAACGCCAGGCCAGTTCGCAACCTTTAAGTTCGCTCCGGTGTACGCGTTGAAAAGAGTCGTCTTCCCGCAGTTCGGGTTGCCGATAAAGCCTACGTTGATCACTTTCCCGCTCATGCCGCCTCCTCCTTTACAAAGATACTGTCAGCAATACGTCGCCCAAGCGCGAAACGCGTCCCGCGGAATTTCACGGTCATGGCTCCCTTTTTGTCATTATTTAAAATGGTGATCTTTGAACCTTCTGTCAGGCCGAGTGCCTCCAGCCTGCGCTCCAGGTTCAGCTCGGTCTCGATCCTCTCGACCACATATGTATGATGGTTCTTTCCTTCTTTCAGTCTCATGTGCCGTCTTCCTTCGTATATATGCTATTGATAATATTTCTCAACAGTCATTATATACACTTCAATTGGAGAAGTCAATTCAGTGACAGAGTGAAATTGTATTTGACTATGCCCTCAATCCGATTTCACCCCGTCCCTGATCGCAAAAAACTCCCTCCCAGGAGGCAGGTCCTATAAACCCGCCCCTCGGAAGGGAGAACACACATCAGCGGTAAACTGATCTTTTATTATGTGTTTTGTTTTATCTCACTTTTTTCCTGCGCGCAAGTACTACGACTGCTCCGCCGGAGATCGCAAGTATTGCAAGGAACCCTGCCGGTGATACAGCGTCTCCTGTCCGGACTGCTTTGTCTTCGTCAGTGCTGCTTCCGCTGCCCGGTTTGGACGGGCCGACTGGTGTTTCTTTCTCGATCAGCCCTCTGTAAGCCGCATCAAGCGCTGCAAACGCATCTGTGTATTCCTGATCAGAAGCCCCTTCCTTATCCAGGACTGCCTGCGCAGCATCCAGAGCATTCCTAAATACTGCCCAGGAATCCGCTGTGTAGCGATTCTCATCCAGCCCCTTCAGAGCGTCAACCGCTGACTGGAGGGTTTCCTTCGGAGTCGTCTCACCCGGCTGGTCATTTACTTCCAGAGCCGCAAATGCATTGTCGAGCGCTGTAGCCATATCTCTCATATTCTGTGCAGTGTACTCGCCCGGATTCTCGAGCATAGCCTCTGCCTCAGCAATCTTCGCCTGAAATGCATTCCAGGAATCAACTGTATAGTTGAGATTCGGTTTCGCTTTCATGGCATCCACTTTTGCCTGGAGATCTGCCTGAGCCTGCTCTTTGTCAAGCGCTGCCTGTGATGTACCGAAGAGCTGCATCTCTGCGATGCGTCCATACATATTATCTTCTGCCGGAACACGCCCCACAGCTCCGAGCACGGTAAACTTCACATACTGTGCGTTCACCGGAAGGAATCTGGCATCCACAGTGACATTCTGTCCCTGCTTATATTCTTCCGGATCAACGCTGCCTGCCGCAACCTTAGCCCATGTCTCTCCATCCAGGCTGACTGCCACTTCGTATTCCGTGACGCCGCCGTTCTGGATCGTATGTGAGGTGAAAGATACCTGCTCCATACGATAAACGTCATCCAGAGTAATGATCACATCTTTCGGAAGATTTGCATCTGCTCCTCCATACGGGGACTCCCAGTAAGTGTCAGGGCTTCCGTCGAACATCTTGTCCGCTGTATTAGACTCGCTGTAAAGACCGGCTGCATTCGCAACGATCTCAGGGCTAAGCGCCAGGCTCTCATCTACCGGTACAACTTCCAGAGCCTTATATTTCTGCTCCAGAGTCGCTGCTGCCGTCTCAACTTCTGAACGGGTAGCATCCGCTTTCGCCAGGATCGCAGCCGCATTGTCAATCTCTGTCTTGAATTCCTGATAAGATTCCTCAGTATACAGGCTTGCCGGTGTATTCTTATACTGATCATATACTGCCTGGAGCGCTGACTTATCAACGCCTGCTTTGACATGAATCTCATACTCATCCGTGATGTCTTCATTAGCCGCAGAGATCAGTTTGATCTTAGCCGTACCTTCTGACATACCGCGCACCTTGTAGATTGGATATCCGTTTTCATCAGCAAGAGTGATGATGCCTGCAACCGACGGATCACTGCTCTCTGCCGTAAAGAACTGGTTCGGAGCATTTGCCGGTGTGATCACAGCATTTACATCTGCAAGATATCCCACATAGAGCTCTGTTACATTATCCTCTGCCGGGGCAATGCCTGTAACCGGCACACTTTCGGTATAAAGAAAATCAATCTCGCCAAGTGTCAGCATCCTGTTTTCCTGCGGATCATCATATGTAGCTGTTCCCTTTGAAGTGAGGAATGTAACATCTACATTCTTTACCTTCTGATCTGATCCCACGGCAAAATCATATGCTGCCGCTTCAGAATCAAAGGCAATCTCTTTTGTCGAATCATCTTCAAACGTAACGACTGCCTTCACACTCGTAAGATAACCATTCTCACCAGTATTTGCATTTTTAACAACAAAGTTTGTAAGCGGGCTTGGAGTATTAAATGCAAAGTGCATTGTTGTCGGAAGCTGTACATACTCCGGAAGCTTTTCCGCATCTTCGCTCTGAGCCGAATACTTAAATTCGAATTCACGCCCGTCTGTTCCGTTAAACAGAGGATCATAACTCTGTCCCTGTACGATCTTCTGTACATTCGTACCGTCATCCTCAGTCAGCCATTCATTTGTCATCGTGATCGTAAAGTCACCCACGCCATACTCTGTTGTTGTCCCATCCGGAACCTCCGGGATCATTGGAACATTGCCCGCGTCCGTTGTGATCACACTGTAATCCGGTCCGATGAGCATAACGGATGAAAGATCGATCGCATCCGCAACGTTTTCAACATCCGTCTTCGCCGTCATCTTGATCGTCGCGAGGATGCCGCTTCCGCTGTAAAGATCCTTGTCGCCTTTGTTTGCAAACGCCAGGTTTACATACGGATTATCATATCCTTCCTGTCCAATGGAAAGGTTCTCCATGGTAAGCGCGCCTGCGCCTCCTTCGATTCCTGCAAACTGCAGCTGGCCTTTGTCATAATAAAGCACTTCTCCAAAGGCATTCAGGTTTTCAACATTATCTGCATAGACATCGATCGTCAAAGTATCCCCGGCCTTCAGTGACTCCGCGCTTGCAAGCAGGAGAGCATTTCCTGCTACGGAACCTGTCTTTTTCGTTCCGCCGTCCAGTTTGAACATCGTATAAGCATAGTCATATACATCATATACATTATTGTAGTTGATATCCAGACCATACTGAGCTACCTGTGTTGTAAACGCCGGTGCTTCTGAACCGATACCCAGGTAATTTCTCATGTTGCTGTAATCTGTTTCTGTCACTTCAGAATTACCGTTGATCCCGATACTTCCTACTGCGAAACCTTTTGAGCCGTCCTCTTTATACACTGCCAGCTCATTTGCCGCAAGGAATCCGCCGTTTGATCTGGTAACGACAAGCTTCACATAACGGGCAAACTCGCCGTTCAGCTCAACTGTCTTCACACTGTCATCTATGGTTGCACCTTCCACATATGACCACGGATCGTCCGCGCCTACATGTACCTGTTTCCAGTTCTGTCCGTCCAGAGAGACATAAACATCCATCTGCTGGACCGTACCGTTGCTGTTTACACCGACATTGCCGTCGCCGCTCTGACCCTCGCCGCGCGGATAGTATCTGAATTCATCCAGCTTGTATCCCTGTCCGAGGTCTAAGATAAACGGAACAGCGTCATTTACTACATTTCCTGTTGAGTGGAACATTGTAGCTGTATTGTGGTCGGTCGCGTTCGCGAGAGCCCCCCAGTCGTCTCCGCCGGTCCAGCTCACTGTTGCATCCGGCACATTTCTCCACGGGTCATCCAGAGAGTTTGTCTTCAGTTCTGTACTCCACTCTGAATAGCCTTCCGCATTTCTTGAGCGGACCTGATATGTATGCTCACTGTTGTAAGCCAGATCCACATGGTCAAAATACGTATTGCTTCCCACGCTGTTGATAATGCCGTCAACCATGACTTCATAGCTTTCTGCATCTTCAATCGGCTCCCATGTCACATGGATGCTGGTAGGTGTCTTGCTCTCCTCCGGCGCTGTCGGTGTCGGAGCTGTAAGGTTCTCGTTCAGCTGATCCTTTCCGAACTCGCCGTCATTTACAAATCCGTTGATCACAAGTGTCTGTGCATTTGCGCTTGCATCTGTCTCAGCAAATTTCACGTGCAGCTTCGGAGCAACTTCGACACCTTCCACCATTTCCTGAAGCTTCTGCTCCTTGCTCTCATCCGGGATGTATGTCTTGATCTCCGGAGAAGCGTCATAGAAGTATACAACTTCGTTTTCACCCGGCACTGTCTGCTCAAAATCCGCCAGAGTATCAACTTCCTTAACCTCCAGCTCCTGGTCGCCATTCTTTGCAGCAATGCTTTCCGGCTCTTCGGATACGTTTACAATGAACTCTGTATTCTTGTTCTTGTCATATCCATCATAAGAGCCTTCGGATGCTTCGGCTGTCAGAGTCGCTGTACCGTCTTCCACAACAGATGTCAGCTTCGTAGAAACATGGCCGCCGTAAGAAATATGATCGATCGTTCCATATTCCTCGTCTTCTGTCGTCTCGTTTGTCATCGTGCTTCCATCATCCTCGATCACGGTGTACTCTGTAGAACCAGCCGGCCAGAATTCTACGATCCTGTTTGACTTGTCCAGATCTGTTTCCGGATTGTTGTTCTCTTCGTACATCGGGATGATCGCGCCGTTCTTTACAAACAGCGGAAGCTTCCAGAGAGGAGCGTCATATCCGTTGACCGCCTGGCCGCCCTGGTACTGCTCGCCGGTAAAGTAGTCGATCCAGATCGTTTCTTCCCCTTCATCGTTCGGCAGATAGATATTATTACGGATATCATTTCCTTCGTCATCTGCTGCCGTATCCTGGTATACCGGAGCTACCAGCAGGCTCGGGCCGTACATATACTGATACTGCATTGCCTTGCTTGCCGCGTAATCATCTTCCGGGAATTCCAGGAACATCGCGCGTACCATCGGAAGGCCTGCATCGCCGTTGCCCGTATCAATGTTTGCCGCTGCGTACGCATTTGTATATGTATACGGCATCATCTGGGCTTTCAGCTTCAGATACATACGGGAGATGCCTGTATACGGATCACCGTGTGTGTACGGAGCCTTCACATAAGATCCCCAGCCGTCCATATCCAGCATCTGCGGAGTCATGGATTTCCACTGGTAATCTCTTGCCGCGATCAGCGGCGCGCCGCCGTGGATACCGTCCATATCGCTTCCGATATTCGGGTTGCCGCTTAAGGATGATCCGATATAAGTCGGGATATGGAATCGAATGTACTCCCACTGTCCGCCGCTCTGGTCACCTGTCCATACGCTGTTGTAGCGCTGGGAGCCTGCCCATCCGTCAAGTGAGATGATATTCGGTCTCATTCCCACGGATGTGGTCACAGTCTCATAGGCTGTCTTCACGCCGTCAAGCTGCATAGAGTATCCGTTTCCTACCCATGCAACGTCTGTCTTCAGCGTGGTAACGCCGCCGGTCTTTACCTCTGCCGCGAAATCGCGGAGCAGATGCCAGTATGTATCCGGATTTGAATCCGGCACAAGGTAGCTCTGAGTCCACAGACCAGTCGCTACACCCTTGCTGTTTGCATACTCTGTAAACTCTGCAAGGTTCTGCACGTTTGCCTCTACGGCTGCAAGTCTTTCAGCACTGCTGCTGCCATCCTCGTTGACGCCGCCGGTCTTATAGTAACCATTCTGTCCGTATCCTGCGCCATATCCGTCATTCGGCAGGAAGAATCCGAGCGGCATACCATATTCCAGATATGTATCAAGCACGTGCCGCGCCGAATACCCGTACGGTGTCTCAGTGCCTTCCGGGAAGTTTTCGTCAGCAACTGACGGTCCGTGTCCGTTCAGAGTCTCCGCCGCATACTCTCCTGAGAGGACGTATCCTGAAGCGCGTCCGTTCTCATAGACAGTCGTTCCTGCCGAATCAGAAGAATCCGTTCCCTTTATGGTCCATGCCTGAGCACTGTAGACAGTTCCTGTATCCGCGTTGGTTTCCTGATAAGAACTTGTATCCCAGGAATCACGGTTATACGCATTCAGATGCCCCAGATAGAATCCATATTCCGGAAGGAGTACCGGATTACCTGTAACTGTGTAATAATCCTGGAGCAGGTTCTGGACTGTGGATGTCTTATCCGCTGTATCAGATACGAAATAGTACGCATCCAGCTCTGCTTCGCGGTGCTCAGCAGTAACTGTGTCAGCGCTGTCCTCGCCAAAATCATACCATCCGTCTGCGAACGTGTTTCTCAGTACACCGTATCCGCCGGTCGTATAATAGAACGGGTTCGGCGAAGCAACGCCTCCGTCTGTCCAGCCGCTTTCATTTACGATGTTGATGGATTCTCCGGTATGAACAAAGCGTCCGTTCTGCGTCCCGCCTCCGAAGAAGTCCTCAGAATCCTGTTTGACCAGTGTCTGAACCGTTGAAGAATCATTGATCCGGAGCGGCTCTTTCTCCTGCATCACGACCTGATCGCCGTTTTTAACAGTCATCAGGGCTGTGTCTTTGTCAAACACAATTGATGTAGTCCCTGCTGTGATCGTCACATTCTCATCATCCTCAGTAACTTTTGCTGACGGATGGGAATACTCGTCCGACTCATCCGGGCGCTGCTGGATCCTTCCCTTATGGCTCTCAGATCTTGGCTTAGCATACTTAGAAAATTCACCTGTGGGATCAACATTATAGCGGAAGATCCCGTCCTCAAGAAATGTGATCTTTGCTTCCACTGCGCCGTCGTTGAATTCCACATATACAACATTACCGTCTTCCTTCGCATCTGTCACGGATGACAGCTGTCCTCTGAACTCTTCCGGGGCGGCGAATACATCTGCCGGCAGCATCGACGCAGCGGTTGTGAATGTCATCACAAACGCCATTGAGCCGGTCAGAATTTGTTTCTGTCTCTTTTTCATTTTTCCCTCCTGTTTTTTTACTTCCCCTTTCCCCTCGTCTTCTATCTTGCTTCTCTGCACCCCTCCTTTCCCGCCGCCAAAACAGGTGCCTTTATTTCTTGTGCATTCTATCCAAAATATTTTACATAATCTCTTGTTTTATACGCAAATTTCATTCATCTTTCACAAAGCCTTTAGAATACTGACATATAATATATATTATTTTACACTATTTTTTCAGTTTTTACCATCTACACGCGACAAAATTTTTAAATAGTGCAAACACTCTAAATAGTACAAATATACTGCTTCTTATCAAAGCGGTACGCCTGACTTTCTGCACTTTATGAATTTACCATTTAAAAATAGTGTGTTCCAGTCCGGGCTTTCCTGTGATATACTGAATCTGAACAAAAGAAAATTCCGGGATACCCATGGAGCAGCATACTGACAAGAGATAAAGAGGAATCCATATGAAAAAAGCAACGATAAAACCAGACGTGATTTTTAAGGACTTCTGGAGAGAAAACGACCGATTTGCAAGCCTCTTCAACACGGTGGTATTTGGCGGAAAAGAAGTCATCAAGCCAGAGGAACTCAGTGAGCTGGATACGGATGTATCAAATGTCATAGAACTGGGAGAATATAAAGAGACGTTGACAAGAGCCAGAGATGTTATAAAACGGGCCGCATATGGGGTGGATTTCGTAATAATGGGGATTGAAAACCAGACTCGGGTTCACTATGGGATGCCGCTCCGGGTCATGCTCTATGATTCACTAGGATACCTGAAAGAGTGCCGGGAGCTTGCCCGCCAGCACCAGAAAGACGGAGATAAAGCAACTCCGGATGAGTTCCTGTCCGGACTTCATAGAGATGACCGCCTTCATCCGATCATCAGTATTGTGATCTATTATAACGAAAAACCGTGGGATGGCCCGAAGAGCCTGAAAGATCTGGTTGTGGAGATGCCGGAAGAGATCGACAGGGCATTTTCCAATTACCAGATGAATCTTCTGCAGGTCGGAGAGAGCGAAAGATACCATTTTAACAATGAAGATGTGCAGGACGTATTCGAGACGGCGAGGCATATTTATAAAGGAGAGTTTGACCAGGTAAAGACAATGTTCGGGAATAGAAATGTAAAATCCGATGTAGGAGCCATGATCGGAGTGATGACAGACAGCAACCTGATCATTGAACGGGCATATGAAAGCAAAGGAGGCATGAATATGTGTACAGCTTTAGAGAAACTGAAAGAAACAGGCCGCGAAGAAGGTAGAGTTGAGGGAAGAGCCGAAGGAAAACGGGAAATGATCTTTGCATTTCTGAAGGCCGGAGCCGAACTCCATATGATCAAGGAAGCCAGTGGCCTGAGTGAGGCAGAGATTGAGAAGCTTCGGAAAGAAATGAAATAAGTTTTTTAATTTTTTGGTGGCCGGGTAATCCGACCACCATTTTACATTATAATTAATTGAACGGAAGTTCAGGCCCATCAGCTCCTGCATCTGGAGCCTGCATCCCGAGCCCGCAGAAAAAGCTGCCGCCCCGGCCTATTTTATCTCGTCTCCCACTTCCGATAGATCGCCTCCAGCGCGTCCACCACCCCATCGATCCCGAGAAGGCTCGCATTGAACATCATGCTGTTCGCTTCTATGCCGCCCCATTCCCGGCCAGTCCGGGCTTCGTAGTACAGTTTCCTCTCCCGGTCAGTCTTTTTGATCTTGTCCAGCGCCTGCTTCTCTTCCAGCTTATAGAGCTTCATGATGCGCCGGATACGGTCTTCTTTGTACGCATAGATAAAGGTGTTGATACAGTTTGTATAATCGCCGAGGATGTAATCCGCGCACCGCCCGACAAATATGCCCGGTCCCTTCTCCGCCAGCTTGCGGATGATGGCTGACTGCTGTTCATATACCCGGTCTGTCAGAGGCTTCCCGGACTCATCGCCTGTAACAAAGGCCCGGTATTCCAGGCTGTTGGCTGCATAAGCTGACAGGAACCTTCCGAGCACTGTCTCATCTACCCTGGTCGCGTCCTCATTACTGATGCGAAGTTCCTGGGCTGCCATGCGGATCAGATTGTGGTCGTAGAGCGGGATGCCGAGACGCTCTGACAGCTGATTTCCTATCTCATGCCCGCCGCTCCCGAACTGCCTTCCGATCGTGATTATCGTGTGTTGCATCATATCTGTCACTCCTCCCTGCGGATCGCTGATTGTTATGGATATATTATACCATAACTCAGTCGGATTTGGGCAGTAACCTGTAATCAGATAAAAATTTGATTTTTTCAGCCAATTAAATGCAGACGGAAAAATTTCCGCCTGCCCGAATATTATTTTTAGTTCCTACAAGATTTTCCGTAATGTTTCCGAATGCTCTTTTACCGCTCCTTCTCTTTCGCGCTGACGATCCCATAATAGCTCTTTGACGTCACCCAGTATAAAATCACATAGAAAATCGCAAACACCAGATAACAGCAGGCAGTCACAAACAGGAAAAGTTTTTCATCCGTCCCGGCTGAGATCAGATTCAGGATCCTGGAGATGAGCGGATAGGCGAATGCCAGGTGGATCCCCGCGGCGATCAGCGGCAGGAAGAATACGGTCAGCACCTGGGAATTGATGCTCTGCTTCACTTCCTTCCGGCTCATCCCCACCTTCATCAGGATGTCAAACCGGTCCTGATCCTCGTAGCCTTCCGAGATCTGCTTGTAATACATGATCAGCACGGTCCCGAAGAGGAATACCGCTCCCAGGAGGATCCCCAGGAAGAAGAGCCCTCCGAAAAGGGCGACGTACTCTGCACGGCTCGCAGCCTTTGATTCAGTATACCAGTATACATAATTCCCGGAATCATCCCCTTCTGACAGAGCCATGAACCGGTCTCTAATCTCATCATAGATCTCGGACTGTTCTTCATCCCCGCAGTCCATGTCAAAGCTGTAACATCTCTTGATGGAAGAGACGCCTTCCCCTTCAAGAGAATCATTTTTGATCCGGCACATCTGCTCCAGCACGGACGCATCCTTTACCACAACCAGAAGACTGCCCCTTGCATTTGCGTCCGCCTCCCCGATCCGGAAGGGTTCCTTTTCCATCTTTTCCGCTTTCCATGTATCGAATCCTTCGAAGTGCACGGTATCATACGCATATTCCATCTTGTACGGATATATGAGCGACTCATCGTCTGCCAGTTCTGTCTCCGTTCCGGACAGCCTGTTGTAATCTTCCAGCGGGATCACATAAACTCCGCGGAATTCTCCGGTATCTGTATCTATCTGCCCGCTCTGCTCCCCCGCAGCCAGGTCGATCATAAATTCCGCCCCGGCCTGATAGACGGTCATGCTGTACATGCGGTAATCTTCAAGGTTTTCCGCGGCCTCCCCATGTTCGTCCAGTATCTCTTCCACCGCGCGGATATAAGGCTCCGTATCCTCCTCGCTCAGGGTGGTCTGGTCGGCAAAGCTGATCTGTACTGACAGATCCTTTGGATACCGCTTGTTCACCGCATCCTCTGACTGGGCGAACAGGCAGGTCGTGGACGACACTGTGACGAGCACCATCGTGGACAGGATACAGATCGACGCCAGCCCTGCCCCGTTCCGTTTCATGCGGTATGTCATGGACGAGAGCGAGATAAAATGCTTTGTCTTATAGTAGTATTTCTTATTCTTCTGGAGCAGGCGGCAGAGTGCCACTGACCCTGCGATAAAGAGGAAATACGTGGCAAGGATGACCATGACCACCGCCAGGAAGAACAGGACCATCGCCGCCATTGGGTCAAGGACAGCCACTGCCAGATAATAGGCAACTCCGAGCAGCGCTGCCCCCAGGATGGCGAGCAGCCAGTTTGCCTTCGGCGGCTTTTCCCCCGTGTTCTCACTGCGGAGCATCTCCACCGGGCGGAGCCGGAAGATGGAGATCACCATCCGCAGCATGATCAGCAGGGTGACCGCCAGGAAGAGAACGACCGTCCATACGACCGGTTCGGCTGCGACATTCATGTCAAATCCGGTCTTCCCTCCCAGGATCTTCACCGCGGCCATCTCCGCGAGCTTGGAGAACAGGATGCCGAACGCCAGACCCGCCGCAATGGACGCCACGGCAGTCAGTATATTTTCCCACAGCAGGATCTTCACCAGATTCCGTTTTCCCATGCCCAGGATATTATACAGCCCGAACTCCTTCTGCCGCCTGCGGATCAGGAAAGAGTTCGTATAATACAGGAAGATCAGGGAGAAGATCCCGATCACAAAAACTCCAAACCCCAGCATGGACTGGAGCATATCCCCGCCGAACACACCGGAAAAGTCTGCGCTCATGGACAGGTACGCCACGATATAAAACATCATTACCATACAGATACAGGTCAGGATATACGGGAAATAAAACTTCCGGTTCTTCGATATCCCTTCCGCTGCCAGCCTGAAATAAAATCCTCTCCTCATCGCCTGTCACCGCCTGTCGCAAGCATTGTCAGCGTATCCGAGATCTTCTGATAGAGCTGTTCACCGGACATCGCTCCCCTGTATACCTGGTGGTAAACCTCCCCGTCCCGGATAAAGAGCACCCGCCCCGCGCGGCTCGCCGCCTTCACGGAATGGGTCACCATGAGGATAGTCTGGCCCCTTTCATTGATCCGGGCAAACAGGGAAAGCAGCTCATCCGTGGACCGGGAGTCCAGCGCGCCCGTCGGCTCATCCGCCAGGATCAGCCTCGGCTCTGTGATAAGAGCCCTCGCCACTGCCACCCGCTGTTTCTGTCCGCCCGAGATCTCGTATGGGTATTTGTCGAGGAGCGCGGCGATCCCCAGTTCCTCCGCCAGCGGAGCGACGCGCTCCAGCATTTTCTTGTGCGGCACGCCTTTGAGCACCAGGGGCAGAAGGATATTATCCCTTACATTAAACGTATCCAGAAGGTTAAACTCCTGGAACACAAAGCCCAGGTGATCTCGGCGGAATTCCGAGATGTCCTTATCCTTAATATCCGAAAGCGGTTTTCCATCCAGACAGACCGACCCCTCCGTCGGTTTGTCAAGGGCAGCCATGATGTTCAAAAGCGTGGTCTTTCCGGAACCGCTCTCGCCCATAATCGCCACATACTCGCCCTCCTCCACGGAGAAATTCACGCAGGAGAGCGCCTGCACCTGATTGCCCCCGAACCGCGGCCTGTATATTTTCTTTAGATTTTTCACTTCCAAAACAGCCATTTCTGATTGTTCCTCCTTTTCCTTGTCTGGAGACAGTATAACAAAAGAAGACAGGCGGATGACATCGAATCCGGTGACATTCCGCCTGTCCTGTGTGACATTATTGTAATATAGCTCCTATTCCGCCTGGAATGGATAGCTCTCCAGATCTATCGTAAATCTGCTGCCCCTCCCCGGCTCAGACTCCGCTGTCAGAACATGTCCCAGCTTATCAGCCGCCTTCCTGGACAAATACAGCCCGAGCCCTGTGGACTTCTTACCCATCCTGCCGTTATACCCGGTATATCCTTTCTCAAAGATGCGGGGCATGTCCTCCGGGGAGATCCCGATTCCGGTGTCCGTGACCGAGAGCTTCTTTCCCTTGTCGACTGAAATCGTGACAGAACCCTCCGTCGTATATTTGACCGCATTGGACAAAAGCTGTTCGATGATAAAGGACAGCCACTTCTCATCTGTCAGTACGCGGACGTCTGTTCCCTCATAGATGAGTCGGATCTTCCGCCGGATGAACTGTCCCGCATATTTACGCACTGCCTTCCGTATGACCTGATCCAGATCATACTCCTGGATAACAAGATCCGAGGCGCCTTCCCCGAGACGCACATAGCACAGCGCCATCTCCACATACTGCTCCACCCGGAAAAGCTCCGCCGAGAGTTCCCGGTTTTCCGGCGTATCTTCCTGTTGGAGTATGATTTTCATGACCGCGATGGGCGCTTTGATCTGATGCACCCAGGTGGCATAATAATCTGCCATATCCCTGCGGGCAGCGTCCCACTCTCCCTTTTTCGCCCTGTAGGCGTTTTCCATTTTCCTGATCAGCGCCTGATAGTCCTCCTCGGCAAGACTTCCCGCTCCGGGGAGGATGTCCGCCACATCGGGAAACAGCGCTTTGGAGGACAGGATCTGCTCCATATTGCGCCGCCTTCTTCCGATGCGCACAAAACCTGCCGCCAGCAGGATCGAGCCGAAGAGCGCTGAGAGCAGGAGAGGATACCACACAGCCTCCAGCCTGATTCCGTACATGGCAAATACCACAGCAAAAATCAGGCCGCTCAGGCATATCCAGATGCACACTCCCCTGTAGTCATACAAATATCTGAAAAACCGTCTCATAACTTTTGTCCTGCCTCTCCTGCTGCTTCATCTTCTTGCTTCTTTCTGCTTCTCCCAGCTTCTTTATAACTGCTGTATGATATACCCCTCGCCCACTTTTGTGGTGATAAAGTCCTTAAGCCCCGCCTTTTCCAGCTTCTTCCTGAGCCTGGCGATATTCACGGTCAGTGTATTTTCTTCTATATAATTATCCGTCTCCCACAGCCTGGTCATCAGGGTCTCCCGGCTCACCAACCTGCCCTTATTCTCCATAAGTGTCTGAAGGATCCGGAATTCATTCTTTGTGAGGCTGATCTTTTCCCCTTCGTATATCAACGTCGTATCGTATAAATTCAGGATCGCCCCTCTGTGCTCCAGCACCGGGATCTTTCCCGCCAGGTCATATGTCCTCCGGAGCACTGCCTGCACCTTTGCCGTGAGCACACTTAGATCAAAGGGCTTTGGTATAAAATCATCGCCGCCCATGTTGACTGCCATGATGATGTTCATATTGTCTGACGCAGACGAGATGAATATGACCGGCACGTTGGAGATCCTGCGGATCTCACTGCACCAGTGGTACCCGTTATAGAACGGGAGCGTAATGTCCATCAGGACAAGATGTGGGTCATATTCCGTAAAGGCAGCGAGCACCTTCTGGAAATCCCGTACATACTCCGCCTCATTCCCCCACATTTTCATCTCCTTTTGTATCGCCTGCGCCATAGGCAGGTCATCCTCTACGATCAGTATTTTATACATGATGCCCTCCTTATTCTGCCTTTCTTATCTGTCACCGTTCCGCCATTTCTTCCCGACTGCCTTCGCACCGCTTAATCTGCCTTACACTGCGTCCGGATCGACCACTCTCTGGATATGGATCGCCAGGAAGCCGATCTCTTCCCGCGCCACCTCTTTTTTCAACTGACGCGACATATAGGCGCATATTTCCTCAGCCACCTGTCCTGTATATGGATAATTGACAAAGATAAACTCATTGAAGTCTGCTTTCGTGGACTCACCTTTCCGAGTCCTTGCTATCATGTAATACAGATGGCTCATCAGCCTTGTGTATGCCAGAGAATCTTCTTCAAATACCTGCCCGAACGCTTTCTCGATCATAGAAATCCCTTCATCTATGATCCGGGTCGTCTCCAGCGCCTCGGACACCTGCTCATCAGACAATCCGGCATGGATATGGAGCGTGATGAATCCCACCTCATCGTCTGAGATCTCACATCCCGCCAGCTCTCGTATGATCTCCCTGCCTTTCAGTGCCGCCGCGTATTCTTTTTCAAAAAGGACCCGGATGTCCGGGGTGAATGGATTGGGTATCTGGCGCCCCTCCGCCGCCCGTTTCGCTGCAAGGGCGATATGGTCTGCCATAGGCAGGAGGATATCCCTGCTGACATTCTGAAACATTTTCTCCGCTTCGTCTATGATACGCCCCGCAGCCTCTATAAATTCCGGCCGGATCCCATTTACCACCTGAAGGACAGAATGCTCCTTCTGCCGGTTCACAAGGGTATAGACCTTCGCCCCGGGCAGGCTGGCGATCTGCTGGGTCGGCCGCTTTCCAAAACCAACGCCATTCCCAAGCAGGATCATCTCCCTGCCGGTATGATCGTCATACACAAGGATCCCGTTATTGTTCAATACTTTTATGATGCGATACATATTGTCCCCCATGTTCCATATAGAAAATCCCCCTCTCCCGCCGCTTATGCAGCAGGAGCAGGGGGTATACTGCCTCAGTTAAAAGATACGATCTCAGCCGCCGAATCCATCTTTTCTGTTTTTCCAGGCTTTGTCAGCCGGATCTCCTCGCCTTCTTTCAGGCTGGTAAATACAATGATGCATTCATCGGACTTCGCATGCTCCCGTATATATTCTATATCAAAACCAATCAGTTTGTCACCCTTTTTTACCCGGTCTCCATCTTTTACGAAAGCTTCAAAACCTTCTCCGTTCAGATTTACGGTATCCACGCCGATATGGATGAGATACTCCACTCCATCATCGCTCATCAGCCCCACCGCATGTTTTGACGGGAATACGAATGACACTGTCGCATCCTCCGGCGCATAAACCATCCCTTCCTCAGGTCTTATAATGTAGCCGTCTCCCATCATCTTTCCGGCGAATGCCTCGTCGGAAGCCTCCGTGATCGGAGCCGCCTCTCCGCTCACCGGCGTGAAAAGCCTCTTCTTCACAGTTCCGCCCTGAACGCCTGCTTTCACTTCCGCTCCGCTTCCGTCTTCCCGATTTCCTACATCCGGGGTTTTCCTGTCTGCACCACCTGCACTGCCGGTTTCTCCCCCGGCTTCAGGGACATATTCTTCATCCGGAGCCTTTTCCAGATAGTCTTCCAGGTTTGACTTGATCACAGACACAGACGGTCCATAGATGATCTGGATCCCCTGTCCCTTGCGGATGATGCCTGACGGAGAGGTTGCCCGCAGGACATCCTCATTTACAAGCTCCGGTTTCACCACTGTACATCTGAGCCTTGTAGCACAGCAGTCTACATCTGAGATATTCTTCTTTCCCCCAAGTCCCCGGGTGATCAGAACACTCTTCTCATCTCCGCTGTCCGCTCCGGTTCCCGCCGGGTTTCCTGCTGTCCCCTGCTTTGCCTGGTAATCGGCTTTTGTAAACAGTTTTGTCTCTGTATCATCATCTTCACGTCCCGGAGTTTTTAAATTCATCTTTTTGATCAGGAAGGAGAAGATCACATAGTACAGGATAAAATAGATCACACCTACTGGGATGATCAGCATCCAGCTCGTCTTCTCATTGCCCTGGAGGATCCCGAAAAGGAAGAGATCCAGGAATCCTCCGGAGAAGGTCAGTCCCACCGCGATATTGAGTATATGCGCGATCATGTACGCCGCTCCTGCCAGAACGACCTGCACTCCGAAGAGCACCGGGGCGACAAACAGGAAAGAAAACTCAAGGGGCTCAGTGATACCTGTCAGCATACACGCAAGTGCCGCTGAGAGCAGGAGCCCGCCCGCCTGTTTTTTCTTCTCCGGCTTCGCACAGCGGTACATCGCGAGCGCTGCTCCCGGAAGACCGAAGATCATGAAGATAAACTCACCGGAAAAATATCTCGTCGCATCCGCGCTGAAATGTACGGTACTCGGATCTGCCAGCTGGGCGAAAAAGATATTCTGCCCGCCCTGCACGAGCTGTCCCGCCACTTCCATGGAACCACCGACCGCTGTCTGCCAGAACGGGAGATAGAACACATGATGCAGGCCGAACGGGATCAGCGCGCGTTTGATGATACCGAAGATCAGCGTACCGAAATAACCTGTCCCTGTCACCAGCCCTCCCAGTGCATAGATCCCATCCTGAACGAACGGCCAGAGAAAATACATCACGATCCCTACACCTACATATGTGATCGTAGAAATGATCGGGACAAACCTTGACCCGCCGAAGAATGACAGAGCATTCGGAAGCTGGATCTTGTAGAACCGGTTGTGCAGGGCAGCCACACCGAGCCCGACGATGATCCCTCCGAATACACCCATCTGGAGCGTCTGGATACCGCACATTTCTGCCACTGTCCCGCCCAGGACATGCTCTGCTATGCTTCCGTCCGCGAGGATATCTCCCCTGAGTACAAGCATGGCATTGATCGATACATGCATGACAAAAAATGAGATCATCGCCGCAAGCGCAGCAACTTCCTTTTCTTTTTTCGCCATCCCGATGGCAACGCCGACTGCAAAGATCAGTGGCAGGTTGTCAAAGATCACGCTCCCCGCCTTGCTCATGATCGTAAGCAGGCCGTGCAGGACTGTCCCCTCCCCAAGCACTGCCTGGAGTCCATAGGTTTCGATCATGGTCGCATTTGTAAATGAACTTCCGATCCCGAGCAGGAGCCCTGCCACCGGCAGGATGGCGATCGGGAGCATGAAGCTGCGTCCGACTCTCTGCAGCACTCCGAAAATCTTGTCTTTCATACTTCTTTTCCTCCTATATAGAATGTCATTTTCTCGAACACACGCTGCGGGCTCTCACCCTATGGAATCCCGGATCCATACAGCCGTGCGTACCTCGATCCCGCTCCGCTCCATCTCGGTCGCGGGCTCTCGCCCTATGCCAAAAGGAATAAATGCTCTGGAAAGCAAGCTTTCCGACGCATTTTTCCCTTTTGGCGCACGGCTTTGTGCTTACACGTAAAAAAAGCATAAACTATTCCTTTTCTTTTTGACCTTATGTCAGGTCTGTTAAATAAAAGGATAGTTTATGCCTGCCTTACAGTAACACTCTATCGCGCATATTCGATTTATACGTTTAGTATAAGAATCATTTACACATATGTCAATCTGGGATTATTGCCTAAATTCGCGTTGGAAAAATGTGCAGTTTTCACAGATTTTCTGCCGAGCCTCATCCCAGGATCTTCACTGCTATGTCCCCGTCCCCGCTGACAGAGAAGCCGGTCTTCTCATAAAAGCCTGCGATCAGCTCCCGGTACTGGTCCGGTCCGGTATATCCGAGGGGAGCGAGTTCATAGCCATTCGGAGCGGTAACTTTTGTTACCCCCTTTTTCCCGAACTGGTCAATGATCTCATTCATACAGGCTGTCCCGTATCCCTTCCCTCTCAGTGAAAAATCCGTCAGATAAAATTCAATGATCTCAGCTCGTGTCCGGCTTTCCAGATAATACTGCATGTGAAAGACAGAAAGCCCCTTCTCATATACATCCACTGTCTCAGGACGGTAATGGAATTCCAGTATATGAGCACTCTTGTCCGTAAGATCTACTGCTCTGAAATATTCTTTCCGTATGTATACTGGTATCGACATTTTCTCCTCCGGTCTGATATAGCTGTTCTTACGACGCACTTACTGTACATCCCCGGCGCATATCACTTTATCATGCATCCTGTCTGTTATCATGCGTCCTGCGCCGGCTGCTTCCTTTTCGCAACCTGGAGCTGTACATTGACCCCGAAAGGATTGATGACCACTCCTTTTGCCTCGTTGATGAGGACCTCCGGGATCTTCGCCGCAGGGATCACCGCCGTCCGCATCTTTTCCCCACGGGCAAACTTCTGAAATTCAAGCATGTCCGTAAACAATGGCTGGTATACAGTTCCATCCTTCTGTTTCAGGATCGGAAGCTGCCCATCCTCCCGGACCGCTATGACAAAAGTTCCTTTTCCGTAGTGCGCCAACAGCTCTTCCTGAAGTTCCTTTAACTCTTCTGTCGGCTGAGGCTGTGCCTGCCTGCGCATCTCCTGCATAAAATAGATCGCGGTAAGATGCAGGGCCGGATTTTCCACAGGCTGTTTCCCTTCCGGCATATTCTCAGGTTTCCTGCGGATCACAAGATCCGAAAGCTGTATCTTGATCTGGGTATCTGTGCCGCTGTTTACGGCGAGACAGTTTACTCCCATTGTATACAGGCTTGTATAAAAAGCAAGGAGCTGCTTATCCTCCAGTTTCACCACTGCAGCTGCATATTTTTTCTCCAGGAGCTCCTTTGCCTTGCCCTTTGCATCTTCGACTCTGTAATACAGGAAAACTTCGTCATCAAATGTCTCCTCATCGCAGGATACAAAAGGCAGCCTTGTCGCCCCGGACATGATCACATATATTTCGCCTGGATTCTTGAGAGCCGCGAGGGTTTCCTGTTTTGTCACTGTTGTACTGTTCTCATTCATTGTCCTGTCTTTCCTTTCCATATCAGGCGGGATTTCACGGTCCGCCCTGCCGCTTTCATACTCTGCTATTGTATCACAACTTCTCCGCCAGTTCCAATAGGTATGGAAGGAAAATAATGCATCCCGCGATCACAGACACGATCGCAGAGAAAAGCACTGCCCCTGCCGCTGTATCCTTGGCCAGTTTTGCCAGAGACTTCTTTTCTTCTGTCACGAGGTCCACCACCGACTCTATCGCAGTGTTCACCAGTTCAAGAGACGCCACCAGCGCGAAAAGCAGCAGGCAGACGCACCATTCAGATGCCGTGATCTGAAATAAGGTCCCTGCCAGCGTAACAAGGATGACCGCCAGGCAGTGTATCTTCATATTCCTTTCCTTCCGGATACATGCCCATATACCCTCAAACGCATATCCAAAGCTCTGTATCAGAGGATTTTTTCTATCTTTATTCATTTTAATCTATCTTTCTACATTTTTTAGTTTCTTTTATATTTTAGAATCTATCTTTATTTCCTGGATAGCAGGTGTTTGATAAATACATACATCACGATCACAAAGGCAAGCATGTACCCGAAGGCGCCGAGAGCCGGGATCCCCAGGATCTTCGGCTTCATGTCCGTAGTACATATGATACTGGAACTGATCAGGAGCGCCATGACCCACAGCCCCATCACAATATTGCGTACCAGCCTCCGCAGCAGGTTTGCCAGATTATCCGTGACCTGTAAGTCCAGGTTGATCTTTGCCTGCCCTTTCAGGTACCCGCTCATCATGTCCGACACCATGGAAGGGATGTCCAATGCTTTCCGGAAAGAACGCAGGACACTTTTCCCACTGCTCTTTAATTCTTTTTTTATATCCAGATGGCGGAAGAATTCCCCTGACATATGTGCTGTGGCAATCTCGACCATATTGATATCCGGCGCGATATCCGCCAGAACTCCTTCCATATGGGTCAGCCCCCTCGCCAGCATGGTCAGCCCGTGGGGCATCTTGATCTTATTGTCCTTCATGACATCCATCAGATCCGTCATAACTTCCGCTACATTGATCTGCCCCATATCCACGCTTCCGTATTTCATGAGCAGTCCGTCAATATCCTCGTAGAGCTTCCTCTGGTCCGGCCGTTCTTTGAACTCGCCGATACCCAGCACAGCCTGCTGGATCAGTCCCACATCGCCCAGTGCCACACCCTGCACAGCCTTTCCGATCATCTCCCGGTCGTGCTCTGTGAGCCTGCCCATCATCCCCATGTCGATCCAGATGATCTTGCCATCCCGTATCTTCACATTGCCGGAATGCGGGTCCGCGTGGAAGAATCCGTCATCCATGACCTGCTTGATGTAATTGTCCACCAGCTTGCTCCCGATCTCCTTTAGATCATACCCCTGCTCGGTCAGAGCTTCCTTGTCATCGATCCCGCATCCGTCGATATACTCCATCACCAGCACATTCACCGTCGTATACTGCTGGTACAGGGCAGGCGTGCCCACAAAGCGCACGTCCTTATTCCTGCGGGCAAACTCTTCCATATTCGCTGCTTCCGTGAGAAAATTCATCTCGTCTCGGGTGACGGACCACAGCTCGTCAAGCACAAGATCCAGGTCGGCCATCCCTTTGATGCTCACAGGGGGCATCAGCTTTACCGCCCTGTGCAGAAGCGCAATATCCCTGGCCATCTTCTCATAGATTCCTCTGCGCCTGACTTTGACCACGACTCCCTCTCCGCTTCTCAGTACCGCCCGGTGCACCTGCGCGATAGAGGCCGATCCCTGAGGCGTTTCCTCTATGGATGCAAACACCCTTTTCCATGATCTTCCATAGGATTCCTCGATCACAGAGATCACTTCCTCAAAGGGCATGGGCGTGACTTCTGTCCGCAGCTTCATCAGTTCGTGGCAGTATCTCTCCGGCAGAATATCCGAATGCATGGACATGATCTGCCCCAGTTTAATAAAGGTCGGTCCCAGCTCCTCCAGGATCTCCCGCAGTTTTTCCGGTGTTACTCCCCGTGTGATATTATGTTTCCGGAGAACTGCCGTAATCTCCCGGAGCCTTGAATTATATTCAATCGATTCTATCCTGCTCATTGTTCTTTCTCATCCGAATTTTCCTGCCCTGCTGCTTTCCCACTTACAGTCTTTTTGATATTGTGCTTTAATTCTTCATTGAGCACCTTCCCCTGCTCCACAGTCAGCTTTCCTTTCTCCGCCATTTCTTCCAGAAGTTCTTTTGACTTTTCCGCTGTGACTGCCGCAGCGCCAATGCCTGCAAGCATTAGTTTTTTTATATTATCGCTCAGTTTTTCCATGATGCAGTCCCTCCTCTGTCAGACTTCCGTATTTTTGCTTATATCTGTATATGCTTCATACTATGATTTTACCGCTTTCCGGGCATTACGTCCAGTACCGGATCTCCTTCCCATTCACATAAAGGCTGTATTTTTCTGCGTGGTGCTTTATATTATATTCTTTATAGCTCTCCCCCTTCACAAAATCCTCTGCCGGCTCATACCTGATCTGCAGCACAGGTTTCACTTTATTCACTTCCTCCCTGTGTAAATAGACATGGACCTCAAGTCGCTCCGGATATCCGTACAGATCTGTAGACAAACGGAGGGAACGGAAAGAATTCTCCCGGCACATCTCTATTACAGTCCAGGCAAATTTCTCTTTGTCTTCGATCCTGTCCGCATTTGCAATGACATCCAGAAAACATTCTCCATTTTCCGTCCGGCTGCTCACTGCATCCGGTATGCCGCTGTGATCCGTCTGCCACTTCCTGTACCAGCTGCCCGCGACACACAGCAGAAAAATGAATCCTGTCAGGATAACTGCCGCTTTTTGCTTCCTTTTCTGTTCATTTCTCCATTTCTTGCACTTATTCCTATATGTTATGTCAACATTTTTTTGAATTTTCATTGATTCGCTCCGTTTTGTATCACTTTTACAACCAATTATAAAAGCCGGAGATTATAAAATCAATAAAAAGCGGTATAAAAAACGAGACATTTCATAAACATTACAGGAAAGACGAGGACAAAATCATGCCAAAACCAAAGTCATCAACAGGCGAGAAAAATCTGATATCCAAAAACCTGATCGAGCTGAGAAAATCTCATCATATCTCTCAGCGGCTGCTGGCTTATAAGCTTCAGCTTGCCGGCTATGACATGGACAAGAATGTCATCACCCGGATCGAGACAAACAAAAGATATGTGACCGATATTGAATTGAAAGCGCTCTGTGAGGTTTTCGGAGTTACTTACGAAGAACTGATCGACGGAAAAGCATCACGCCGTTCACCCCAGAACGAAAACTGACGGTTGAGTGAAAAAGTAAATTCCACATGTAAAAGTAAATTCCATACTGAAGACTAAATTCGATATTCTGGGGTTTGA